>JAYUPN010000311.1:0-7220 GCA_043760065.1 Rubrivivax sp. | reverse complement strand
TCATGCTGACCAGGATCATGTTGGCGTACTCGGCCAGGAAGAACATCGCGAAGGACATGCCCGAGTACTCGATCATGTGGCCGGCCACGATCTCGGATTCGCCTTCGACGACGTCGAAGGGGTGGCGGTTGGCCTCGGCCAGCCCCGAGATGAAGAAGACGACGAAGATCGGCAGCAGCGGCAACCAGTTCCAGCTCAGGAAGCCCACGCCCATGTCGGCGAAGATGCCCTTGCCCTGCCCGGCCACGATCTGGCTCAGGTTCATGCTCGCCGACACCATCAGCACGACGACCAGGCAGAAGCCCATCGCGATCTCGTAGCTGACCATCTGCGCGCTGGCGCGCAGCGCGCCCAGGAAGGCGTACTTGGAGTTGCTGGCCCAGCCGGCGATGATCACGCCGTAGACCTCGAGCGAGGTGATCGCCATCAGGAACAAGAGCCCGGCGTTGACGTTGGCCAGTGCCACGTCGGGGCCGAAGGGAATCACCGCCCACGCCGCCAGCGCCGGCATGATCGTCATCACCGGACCCAGGAAGAACAGGCCCTTGTTGGCGGCGGTGGGGCGGATGATCTCTTTGAAGATCAGCTTCACCGCATCGGCGATCGGCGTCAGCAGACCGTACGGCCCGACGCGGTTGGGGCCGGGGCGGATCTGGCTCCAGCCGATGGCCTTGCGCTCCCACAGCGTGAGGTACGCGACGCAGCCCAGCAGCGGCAGCACGACGGCGACGATCTTGATCAGGCTCCACAGCACCAGCCACAGCGTGGGGCCGAGGGCCGCGTTGGCCATTTGGTGAAGGGGCTCGAACATCGCGTTCAGACCTTCGTGACGGTAAGGGCGCCGAACATCGGGCCCAGCTGCGAGGTGCTGGCATGGCCCGCGGCCACGCGCACGGTATCGGTCGCCAGCGTGGCGTCTTCACGCGCGGCCAGCACCGCCGTGCCCTCGCCTTGCGTGATGCGCACGCGGTCGCCGGCCTGCAGGCTCAGTTGCCGCCACAGTGCACTGGGCAGACCGGCCAGCGGCTCGCGCGCGTCGGCGGTCAGCTGCAGCGACGGCGCACGGCGCACCAGGGCGTCGGTGGCGTAGATCGGCACGTCGGCCACGCGCTGCAGGCCGCTGGCCGCCGAGCCCAGGCTCAAGGCCGCCGAGCTGCGGTTGTCCAGCCGCCCGGCGATCGACGCCGCGTCGCCGAGTGCTTGCGCGCGCACCTCGTCGGCGGTCTCCTGCTCGAAGTCGGCCAGGCCCAGCAGGTTGCCCAGCACGCGCAGCACCTTCCAGGCCGGGCGCGCGTCACCCAGCGGCTTGACGACGCCGTGGAAGCTCTGCACGCGGCCTTCGGCATTGACGAAGGTGCCTGCCGTCTCGGTGAACGGGGCGATCGGCAGCATGACGTCGGCAACGTCGGCGCAGGCGTCCTTGAAAGCCGTCAGCGCGACGACCAGACCCGATGCAGCCAACGCCTTGCGCGTGGCCGCGGCGTCGGCGCTGTCGAGCACCGGCTCGGTGTTGAGCAGCAGCAGCGCCTTCATCGGCTGGCCCAGCATCTGGCCGGCGTTCAGGCCGCCGGGGCCTGGCAGCGCGCCCACGAGTTGGGCGCCGACGCTGTTGGCCGAATCGCCCAGGTAGCCGACGCTGGCGCCGGTGTGCTGTGCGATCCACTGCGCGAGGGCCAGCAAGGCGCCGGCCTGCGGGTGCTGTGCCGCCGCGTTGCCCAACAACACGGCCTTGCGTTCACCCGACAGCAGCGCAGCGGCGACCGCCTGCGCGTGCGTGCCCGGATCGGCCGGCAGCGGTGCCGCAACGCCTTGCGCCTTGGCCACGGCCGCAGCCACGTCGGCCAGCTGCGCCAGCCACTGCGAGGGAGCCGCGGTGAGCGTCGCCAACAGCGGCATCGCCCAGTCGTCGTGCACCGCGTGCAGGCTCATCACCTGCGCGCCGTGGCGCACGGCCTGGCGCAGGCGCTGGGCCAGCAGCGGGTGGTCCTTGCGCAGGAAGCTGCCGATCACCAGTGCGCGGTCGAGCTTGGACAGCGCCGCGATCGGCAGCCCCAGCCAGCGCGCACTGCCGGCGGGAGCGGTGTTGCCGAAGTCGGCGTGGCGCGTGCGGTGGTCGATGTTCTCGCTGCCCAGGCCGCGAACGAGTTTCGCCAGCAGGTGCAGTTCCTCGACCGTGGACGTGGCATGGCCGATGGCGCCGATGTGGCTGGTGCCGAACTCGGACTTGACACGCTTCAGGCCGTCGGCAACGTAGGCCAGCGCGGTGTTCCAGTCCACGGTCTGCCAAGCCGGGCCATCGGGGCCGCCCTGCTTGATCATCGGCTGCGTCAGCCGCGCATCGCTGGCGAGCGCTTCGTAGCTGAAGCGGTCGCGGTCGCTGATCCAGCACTCGTTGAGGTCTTCGTTTTCCAGCGGCACCACGCGCATAACCCTGCCGGACTTGACCTGCACGATGAGGTTGGCACCGACGCTGTCGTGCGGCGAGACGCTCTTGCGGCGCGACAGCTCCCAGGTGCGGGCGCTGTAGCGGAAGGGCTTGCTGGTGAGCGCACCGACCGGGCAGATGTCGATCATGTTGCCCGACAGCTCGCTGTCGATGGTACGGCCGTCGATGGTCGTGATCTCGCTGTGCTCGCCGCGGTGGATCATGCCGAGTTCCATCACTCCGGCCACTTCCTGGCCGAAGCGCACGCAGCGCGTGCAGTGGATGCAGCGGCTCATCTCGGCCATCGAGACCAGCGGGCCGACGTCCTTGTGGAAGACGACGCGCTTTTCTTCCTGGTAGCGGCTGGCGCTGGCGCCGTAGCCCACGGCCAGATCCTGCAGCTGGCATTCGCCGCCCTGGTCGCAGATGGGGCAGTCCAGCGGATGGTTGATGAGCAGGAACTCCATCACCGACTGCTGCGCCTTGGTCGCCTTCTCGCTTTTCGTGCGCACGACCATGCCGTTGGTCACCGGCGTGGCGCAGGCCGGCATCGGCTTGGGCATCTTCTCGATGTCGACCAGGCACATGCGGCAGTTGGCCGCGATGCTCAGTTTCTTGTGATAACAGAAGTGCGGGACGTAGATGCCGGCGGCGTCGGCCGCGTGCATGACCACGCTGCCGTCCGCAACCGTGACCGTCTTGCCGTCGATGTTCAGTTCAGCCATGTCCGGGTCAGTGCATCAGGCGGTCTGGGGGACCATGCAGGTCTTGTGTTCGACGTGGTAGGCAAACTCGTCGCGGTAGTGCTTGAGCATGCCTTCGACCGGCATCGCGGCCGCGTCGCCCAGGGCGCAGATGGTGCGGCCCTTGATGTTGAAGGCCACGTTGTCCAGCAGCGCCAGGTCATCGGCGCGGCCCTTGCCGTGTTCGATGCGGTGGATCACGCGCCACAGCCAGCCGGTGCCCTCGCGGCACGGCGTGCACTGGCCGCAGCTCTCGTGCTGGTAGAAGTAGCTCAGGCGCAGCAGGCTCTTGACCATGCAGCGGCTGTCGTCCATCACGATCACCGCGCCAGAGCCCAGCATCGAGCCGGCCTTGGCGATGGCGTCGTAGTCCATCGTGATGTCCATCATCGTCGCACCCGGCAGCACCGGCGCCGAAGAGCCGCCCGGGATCACCGCCTTGAGCTTGCGGCCGCTGCGCACGCCGCCGGCCAGTTCCAGCAGCTTGGCGAAAGGCGTGCCCAGCGGCACCTCGAAGTTGCCCGGCCGGTTGACGTCACCGACGACGCTGAAGATCTTGGTGCCGCCGTTGTTGGGCTTGCCGCACTCGAGGTACTTCTGGCCGCCGTTGTTGATGATCCACGGCACCGCGGCAAAGGTCTCGGTGTTGTTGATCGTCGTCGGCTTGCCGTAGAGGCCGAAGCTGGCCGGGAACGGCGGCTTGAAGCGCGGCTGGCCCTTCTTGCCTTCCAGGCTTTCGAGCAGCGCTGTTTCTTCGCCGCAGATGTAGGCGCCGAAACCGTGGAAGGCGTGCAGCTGGAAGCTGAAAGAGCTGCCCAGGATGTTGTCGCCCAGCAGCCCCGCGGCGCGGGCTTCGTCGAGCGCTTCTTCAAAACGTTCGTAGACCTCGAAGATCTCGCCGTGGATGTAGTTGTAGCCGGTCTTGATGCCCATCGCGTAGGCGGCGATGGCCATGCCTTCGATGACGATGTGCGGGTTGTAGGCCAGGATGTCGCGGTCCTTGCAGGTGCCCGGCTCGCCTTCGTCGCTGTTGCAGACCAGGTACTTCGGGCCCGGGAACGCGCGCGGCATGAAGCTCCACTTCAGGCCCGTGGGAAAGCCTGCGCCGCCGCGGCCGCGCAAGGCCGAGAGCTTGACCTCGGCGATGACAGCGTCCTGCGACATGCCTTCGTTGCCCGCGGTGTGCTGCCCGTTCGCGTCCTTGGCCAGGATCTTCTTCAGCGCCGAATAGCCGCCGCGCGCCAGGTAGTCCTGCAGGCGCCAGTTGCTGCCGTCCAGGCCGGCGTAGATCTGCGCGCCGATGTGTCGGTCGTGGAAGCAGGTCTCGTTGCCCTTGGCCTGGAACTTCGAGAGGTCAAGCATGGGACTTCTCGCTCTGCGCCTTGAGCAGGGACAGCAGTTCGTCGAGCCGCTCGTTGTTCATGAAGCTGAGCATCTGGCGGTCGTTGAGCAGCATCACTGGCGCGTCGGCGCAGGCGCCCAGGCATTCGCTGGGCTGCACCGTGAACATGCCGTCGGCGCTGGTGCCGTAGGGCTCGACGCCGAGCTTGCTGCAGACGTGGGCCAAGGCCTTGTCACCGTCGCGCAACTGGCACGGCAGGTTGGTGCAGACGTTGAGCTTGTAGCGGCCCACAGCCTGCTGGTTGTACAGGTGGTAGAAGGTCGTGACCTCGTGCACCGCGATCGCGGGCATGCCCAGGCAGGCCGCGATCGCGTCCTCGGCCTCGGTGCTGACGTGGCCCTGTTCCTGCTGCACGATGGCCAGGCAAGCCATCACGGCAGAGGCCTGGTGGCCAGCGGGGTACTTGGCCACTTCACGCGCAAAACGCTCCAGCGTTGCCGCAGGGAGCGGCAGCGCGCGTGGCTGCGTGGCGGTGTCTTGTTCCATCATCGATCGATCTCGCCAAACACGATGTCCATGGTGCCGATGATCGCGACGGCGTCGGCGATCATGTGGCCGCGCGCCATCTCGTCCAACGCTGCCAGGTGCGGGAACCCGGGCGGGCGGATCTTCAGCCGGTAAGGCTTGTTGGCGCCGTCGCTGACGAGGTAGATGCCGAACTCGCCCTTCGGGTGCTCGACCGCGGCGTAGGCCTCGCCCTCAGGCACGTGCATGCCTTCGGTGAAGAGCTTGAAGTGGTGGATCAGCTCTTCCATGTTGGACTTCATGTCCACGCGCGAAGGGGGCGCCACCTTGTGGTTGCCGGTGATGACCGGGCCGGGGTTTGCGCGCAGCCACTTCACGCACTGCTGCACGATGCGGTTGGCCTGCCGCATCTCCTCGATGCGCACCAGGTAGCGGTCGTAGGTGTCGCCGTTGACGCCCACCGGCACGTCGAAGTCCATGTGCTCGTAGACGTCGTAGGGCTGCTGCTTGCGCAGGTCCCAGGCGATGCCGCTGCCGCGCAGCATGGCGCCGGTGAAGCCCAGGTTCAGCGCGCGCTCGGGCGTGACCACACCCACGCCCACGGTGCGCTGCTTCCAGATGCGGTTGTCGGTGAGCAGCGTCTCGTAGTCGTCGACGTTCTTCGGGAAGCGCTTGCAGAAGTCCTCGATGAAGTCCAGCAGCGAGCCCTGGCGGTTCTCGTTCAGCGCGTTGATCGCCTTCTGATTCTTGATGCGCGAGACCTTGTACTGCGGCATCTGTTCGGGCAGGTCGCGGTAGACGCCGCCCGGGCGGAAGTAGGCCGCGTGCATGCGCGCGCCCGACACCGCCTCGTACATGTCGAAGATGTCCTCGCGCTCGCGGAAGCAGTAGATGAGGATGTTCATCGCGCCGCAATCCAGGCCGTGCGCGCCCAGCCACAGCAGGTGGTTCAGCAGCCGCGTGAGTTCACTGAACATGACGCGGATGTACTGCGCACGCTCGGGCACCTCGATGCCGACGAGCTTCTCGATCGCCAGGCAGTAGGCGTGCTCGTTGGCCATCATCGAGACGTAGTCCAGCCGGTCCATGTAGGGCAGGCTCTGGATGTAGGTCTTGCTCTCGGCCAGCTTCTCGGTGGCGCGGTGCAGCAGCCCGATGTGCGGGTCGGCACGCTGGATGACTTCGCCGTCGAGCTCGAGCACCAGGCGCAGCACGCCGTGCGCGGCTGGGTGCTGGGGCCCGAAGTTCAGGGTGTAGTTCTTGATTTCCGCCATGGCGTGTTCAGTGCAGGCCGCCGTAATTGTCCTCACGCACGACGCGGGGGACGATCTCGCGCGGCTCGATCGTCACCGGCTGGTAGATGACGCGCTTCTTCTCCGGGTCGTAGCGCATCTCGACGTGGCCCGTGACCGGGAAGTCCTTGCGCATCGGGTGGCCGATGAAGCCGTAGTCGGTGAGGATGCGGCGCAGGTCGAGGTGGCCCTCGAAGAGGATGCCGAAGAGGTCGAAAGCCTCGCGCTCGAACCAGTTGGCGGCGTTCCACACCCCGTTGAGCGAGGCCACGGCCGGGAAGTCGTCGTCGGTGGCAAAGACCTTCAGGCGCACGCGCCAGTTGTGCGTGACCGACAGCAGGTGCGTGACGACGCAGTAGCGCAGCCCTTCACGGCCTTCGTTCTTGTAGTCGGAGTAGTCCACGCCGCACAGGTCGATGAGCTGCTCGAACTTCAGCGCCGGGTCGTCGCGCAGCCGCGTTGCCACATCGAGGTAGTCCGACGCGCCCACCGTCAGCGTGATCTCGCCGCGTTCGCGCACCAGGGTCTGGAGGTGCTGCCCCAGCCGGGCTTGCAAAACGTCCTGGAGCCTGTCGAGCTTTTGGGTCATGACTGGAAGCGCGGGTTCGGGTGGCGGGCGGCGTCAGCGCGCAATGGTGTTCTCGCGCCGGATCTTGGCCTGCAGCTGCAGGATGCCGTACAGCAGTGCCTCGGCCGTGGGCGGGCAGCCCGGCACGTAGACGTCCACCGGCACGATGCGGTCGCAGCCGCGCACCACCGAGTAGCTGTAGTGGTAGTAGCCGCCGCCATTGGCGCACGAGCCCATGCTCAGCACCCAGCGCGGTTCGGCCATCTGGTCGTAGACCTTGCGCAGCGCCGGCGCCATCTTGTTGCACAGCGTGCCGGCGACGATC
>JAYUPN010000310.1:0-21961 GCA_043760065.1 Rubrivivax sp. | reverse complement strand
GCGCGCGCCTTGGCGTTGCCGAAGGGGTGGCAGCCGTGCACCTGCATCGCGACGCGGATGATGCCGCCCGAGGGGTCGGTCTTCCAGTTCTTGCCTTCGGCGGCCTTCTGCTCGGCTTCGGTGAGGTCGCTCCACCAGCCGAGCTTCTTCAGCAGCAGGTGGTCGAATTCCGGATAGCCGGTGGTCAGGTCGGAGCCCTTGCTGTGCGAGCCGTCGGCGGCCAGCAGCGAAATGCCCTCACGCTCGACACCGAAGTTGGCGCGGAAGTTGCCGCCGCCTTCCATGACGTGCACGCTGGTGTCGTACAGGTTGGGGCTGCCCGGGTGCTTCATCTCGGGCGTGCCGTAACACGGCCAGGGCAGGCCGAAGTACTCGCCGTCGAGCTTGTAGCCGGTCTCCTTGTCGATGCCGCCCTTGGCGCGCAGCGTGCGGATGTCGAAGACATGCATGTTGCGCATGTGCGCCTTCAGCCGCTCGGGGCTCTGCCCGGTGTAGCCGATGGTCCACACGCTCTTGTTGATCTCGCGCAGGATCGACTCGGGCTCGGGCTCGTCCATGCCGCCCTTGCCCTTGACCATCTTGAAGTTCTTGACCAGCTCCTTGCCAAAGCCCAGCTTCTCGGCCAGCTGGTACATGATCATGTGGTCGCTGCGGCTTTCCCACAGCGGCTCGATGACCTGGGTGCGCCACTGGATGCTGCGGTTGGACGCCGTGCACGAGCCGCTGGTCTCGAACTGCGTGCAGGCCGGCAGCAGGTAGACGGCGCGGTTGGCGTTGAGGTCTTCGGCCTTGCCCGGCATCGCGGCCATCGCGGCGGTGGCGCTGGGGAAGGGGTCGACCACCACCAGCAGGTCGAGCTTGTCCATCGCCCGCTTCATCTCCAGGCCGCGGCTCTGGCTGTTGGGTGCGTGGCCCCAGAAGAACAGCCCGCGCAGGTTGCTCTCCTGGTCGATCAGTTCGTTCTTCTCCATCACGCCGTCGATCCAGCGCGAGACCGTCATGCCCGACTTGGTCATCATGCCGGGCGCGTACTGCTTCTTGATCCACTCGAAGTCCACGCCCCAGGTGGCGGCGAAGTGCTTGAAGGAGCCCTCGGCCAGGCCGTAGTAGCCGGGCAGGCTGTCGGGGTTGGGGCCGACGTCGGTGGCGCCCTGCACGTTGTCGTGGCCGCGGAAGATGTTGGTGCCGCCGCCGCTCTTGCCGACGTTGCCCAGCGCCAGCTGCAGCAGGCAGCTCGCCCGCACGACGGCGTTGCCGGTGGTGTGCTGCGTCTGGCCCATGCACCAGACGATGGTGCTGGGGCGGTTCTCGCTCATGATCTTGGCGACCTTGTAGGTCTCGGCCTCGGTCACGCCGCTGGCTTCGAGCACCTTGTCGGGCGTCCAGTTGGCCAGCACCTCTTCCTTGACCTTGTCCATGCCGTAGACACGGTCCTCGATGTATTTCTTGTCGTCCCAGCCGTTCTTGAAGATGTGGTACATCACGCCGTACAGGAACGGGATGTCGGCGCCGCTGCGCAGCCGCACGAACTCGTCGGCCTTGGCCGCCGTGCGCGTGAAGCGCGGGTCGACCACGATCATCTTGCAGCCCTTTTCCTTGGCGTGCAGCATGTGCAGCATGCTCACCGGGTGCGCTTCTGCGGCGTTGCTGCCGATATACATCGCCGCCTTGGCGTTCTGCATGTCGTTGTAGCTGTTGGTCATGGCGCCGTAGCCCCATGTGTTGGCCACGCCGGCGACGGTGGTGCTGTGGCAGATGCGCGCCTGGTGGTCGGTGTTGTTGGTGCCCCAGAAGGACACCCACTTGCGCATCAGGTAGGCCTGCTCGTTGTTGTGCTTGCTGCTGCCGACGAAGAACAGGCTGTCGGGGCCGCTCTGCTTCTTCAACTCAAGCATCTTGGCGCTGATCTCGGTCAGCGCCACGTCCCAGCTGATGCGCTGGTACTTGCCACCCACCAGCTTCATCGGGTACTTGAGTCGGTACTCGCCGTGGCCGTTCTCGCGCAGCGCCGCGCCCTTGGCGCAGTGCGCACCCAGGTTGATCGGGCTGTCGAACACCGGCTCCTGGCGCACCCAGACGCCGTTCTCGACCACCGCGTCGACCGCGCAGCCGACCGAGCAGTGGCCGCACACCGTGCGCTTGACCTCCACCTTGCCGGTGCCGGCGCCGGCCTTCGCCGGGTCGGCGGCCTGCGCCTTCTTCACCAGCGTCAGCTGCGACGCGGCGATGCCGGCGCCCACGCCCATGCCCGAGCGGCGCAGGAAGGCGCGGCGGTCCATCGTCGGGATGGCGCGCTGCACACCGCGGGCCAGGTGGGCCACCATGCGCGAAGGCGTGGTGGCGGTAGCGGTGGATTTGCGGGTCAGCAACATGGGATGTCCTTCCTCAGGGCCGTTTGCACGGTGGGTGGGGTGCCTTGGGGCGCGGCCGCTGCAGCGGCTCGGTGGGTGGCCACGGACGCAGCGCCGCGGTGGCGGTGCAGCGAGCCGGCAGCAGGTGAACGCAAGATCGGCAGCAGTCCGTGACTAGACGCGGGCGGTCTGGTAGTACCGTTGCACGTGCGATGTGAGCTGGTATCCCGTGGCGGCTTCGGGCGCGGCGCCTGCGGCGGCCACCGGGGCTGCCTTCTGGCCCAGCGGCAGCACCGATGCGGCGGCGGCCAAGGCACCGGCGGCACCGGCTCCAGCGAACAAGGTCCGGCGCGACAGCGGCGCGGCGCGGGTTTCAGTGGCGGACGGGGTGGGCTTACTGCTCATGGTGTCTCCGGTGGCGCACCCTCAGCCGCGCAGAGGCCACGCGGGTGCAAGAGGAATTAGCGCGCACGCACCGTGCGCCTGCAATACGGAGCCACCCCAGGGATTTGCGACAAGTTGTCGCTGACTTGCCAAGCTGTCGCTGCCGCGGCGGGCAAACGATGGCAAACGAGGTCCCGTCGTGCCGGGTGCGGCGCCTAGAATTCGCCGCCCCAACCCACCCATCTCAACCCGCGCACCGCATCCCGTGGACCCCCGCCCCACCCTTCAGGTCGCCGTGCAGATCGAGCGGCTGCAAGCCCCGACGCGCTGGGAGGACTGGCGCTTCGCGATCACCGACGTGATGCTCGACGAGGGCCAGTTCGGCATCCAGCCGCGCCAGCTGCGCGACGATGGACGTTCGGCGAGCTTCCTGCACCCCGGCCTGCCGGTGACGCTGCACAAGGACGAGGCCGAGGGCTACTACCTGAACCTGAGTTCAGGTCACCCGGTGTGGTTCGTGATGTGGCGCAGCGACCAGCACGAACAGCGCGACCCGGCGCAGCCGCCGCGCGCCTGGCCCGAGTTCGTGACCCTGTCGTACCACGAGGCCGGCCGCCTGCTGGACGCCCAGGAGCGGGTCGACAACGTGCCGCTGCCCGAGGACGTTCGCGCCTGGCTGCAGGCCTTTGCCGACGAGCACCACAAGCCCGAGCCCAAGCAGCGCAAACGCCCGGCATCTTTCCGCGCCCCCGGCGAGCGCTAGAACGGCACCGTGGCCACCGACGACAGCCCGTTCCTGAGCCGCTGGGCGCGCCGCAAGGCGCTGGCGCGCGCGGGCCAGCCGCTGCCCGATCCTGTGGTGGCGACGCCGTCGACGCTGCCCGTGCCAGCCGCACCGGAGCCGCTGCCGACGCCACAGCTCATCGACACGCCGGTTGCAGCCACCGCACCGCCGCCGGTCGCCGCCGACGTGCCGCCGGCCCTGACGCTGGCCGACGTGGCCGAGCTGACGCGCGACTCCGACTACTCCGGCTTCGTCGCCCGTGGCGTCACGCCCGAAGTCAAGAACGCGGCGCTGAAGAAGCTTTTCACCGACCCGCACTTCAACGTCATGGACGGCCTGGACACCTACATCGACGACTACGGCAAGCCCGATCCCCTGCCGCCGGGCATGCTGCGCCAGATGGTGCAGTCCAAGATGCTGGGCTTGTTCGACGACGAAGAAGAAGTGCCTGCCGCGCCGCTGCCCGCGGCGGCGACCGCTGCAACCGACCCGTTGCCCGACCCCCTGCCCGACCCCGACCCGCCAGCCCTGCCCGCCACGGCCGCCCCCCACGCCCTGCCCCCTGACACCGCCGCCCATGAAGACCTTGCTGTGCAACTGCAACCAGACGATGACGCTGGACGCGCCGGCCTTGAGCCAGGCGCTGGCCAAGACCCCCGGCGCCAGCACTGACGGCCTGGACACCGTCCACACGTTGCTGTGCCGGCGCGAGGCGGCCGCCTTCCAGCGCGCGGCCAAGGCCACCGGGGCCAGCGGCGACGAACTGCTTGTGGCCTGCACGCAGGAAAGCCGCCTGTTCCTGGAACTCAACGAAGCGACCGAAGGCGCGGCCAGCATCCAGGAGCGGCCGATCCACTTCGTCAACATCCGCGAAACCGGTGGCTGGAGCCGCGACCACCGCAGCGCACCCGGCGCCGCCGCCAAGGCACCCTCCAGCCTGACGCCCAAGCTGGCGGCGCTGATCGCCGCCGCGCAGCTGCCGCCGGCCGAGCCGGTGTCCACCGTCAGCTACAAGAGCGCCGGCCGCTGCCTGGTGCTGGGCGACGCCACCGCGGCCGAGCGCGCCGCCGCGATGCTGGCCGACAAGCTCGACGTCAGCGTGCTCGCCACCCACGGCGGCGGTGCGATGGCGCAGACGCACAGCCGCGCCACCCACACGGGACGGCTGACGCGACTTGGCGGCTGGCTCGGCCACTTCGAAGCCGAGTGGGAAAGCACGAACCCGATCGACCTCGACCTGTGCACGCGCTGCAACGCCTGCGTCGACGTCTGCCCTGAAGGCGCGATCGGGATGGACTACCAGGTCGACCTCGCCGCCTGCAAGAGCCACCGCGACTGCGTGCGCGTGTGCGAAGCCGCAGGCGCGATCGACTTCAACCGCGCCGCCATCGCCCACGGCGACAGCTTCGACCTCGTGCTCGACCTGCGTGCCGAGCCGGCCTACAGCCAGCACCAGCCGCCGCAGGGCTACTTCCACACCGGCAGCGACGAGCGCGGGCTCGTCGCCGCGGTGCTCAAGCTGCGCGAGCTGACGGGCGAATTCGAGAAGCCCAGGTTCTTCAAGTACCAGCACAAGCTGTGCGCGCACAGCCGCAACGAGTTGCAGGGCTGCACCGCCTGCATCGACGTGTGCAGCACGCGCGCCATCCGCAGCGACGCCTCGAAGAAGGGCAAGGCCAAGGGCGAACTCTCCGGCGGCGTCATCGTCGAGCCCTACCTGTGCGTGGGCTGCGGCGCCTGCAGCACCGTGTGCCCCAGCGGCGCGATGGGATTCGCCTACCCGGGCACCGTCGACCAGGGCAAGCGGCTGCGCACCATGCTCACCGCCTTCGGCCATGCCGGCGGGCGCGACGCCGCGCTGCTGATCCACAGCGAAGTCGCCGGCACGGCGCTGATCAACGAACTCGGCCGCGGCGCCCGTGCGGGTGCCGGCTGGCAGGGCGTGCCGGCACGTGTACTGCCGGTCGCGGTGTGGCACACCGCCAGCCTGGGGATCGATCTGTGGCTGACGGCCATCGCCCAGGGCGCGAGCCAGGTCTGGGTGCTGGCCACCGAAGAAGAAGCGCCCGAATACCGGCAGGCCCTGCGCGAACAGATGGAAGTGGCGCAGGCCATCCTGACCGGACTCGGCTACGCTGGCCGGCACTTCGAGCTCATCGAAGCGCGCGATGCGCGCGACCTGGCAGCGCTGGACATGGCCTTGCGTGCCCCCGCCGCGACGACCGTGGCGCGCGCCGCATCCTTCGCCGCGCAGGCCGACAAACGGGCCACGCTGGACCTCGCGCTGGACCACCTGATGGCGCAGGCCGCGCAGGCGCCCGAGGCGATCGCGCTGCCGGCCGCCGGCGCCCCCTACGGCACGCTGGTGGTCGACGGCAACAAGTGCACGCTGTGCCTGAGTTGCGTCAGCGCCTGCCCCGAAGCCGCGCTCGCCGACAACCCCGACAAGCCGCAGCTCAAGTTCATCGAGAAGAACTGCGTGCAGTGCGGCCTGTGCGCCAAGACCTGCCCCGAGGACGCCATCACGCTGCAGCCGCGGCTGTGGCTGGCCGACGGCGGCAAGGCGCGCAAGGCGCCGCGTGTGCTGGCCGAGATGGAACCCTACCGCTGCGTCAAGTGCAGCAAGCCTTTCGGCACGCTGCGCGCGATCGAGAACATGCTCACCAAGCTGGCCGGCCACAGCGCCTTCCAGGGCGCGGCGGCCGAGCGCCTGAAGATGTGCGGCGACTGCCGCGTCATCGACCTGCACAGCAACCCCGCCGAAGTCCGCATCACCGACATCTGAAGCCCATGAGCACAGCACCCTCCCCCGTCCCCGTGACCTTCGGCAGCGCCGATGGCAGCGAGGAGTTGGCACGCGCCGAGCTCTACGGTCTGCTTTCGCGCCTGTGGCTGGCGCCGCCCGACGCCGCGCTGCTGCAGCAGTTCAAGACCGCGGTCACCGAGGCGCCCGAGACCGGCGCACTGCTCGAGGCGCCCTGGCAGGCCCTCGTCGGCGCGCTGCGCGAGACCTCGACCGAGGCCGCCGCGGCAGAACACGAAGCGCTGTTCATGGGCGTCGGCAAGCCCGAGGTCTTTGCCTACGGCTCGTTCTACCTGAGCGGATTCCTCAACGAAAAACCGCTCGCCGCACTGCGCACCGACCTGGCGGCGCTGGGTCTGACGCGCGACGCCAACGTGCTCGAGACCGAGGACCACGTGGCCTACCTGTTCGAGGTCATGCGCTACCTGATCGCCGGCGACGACATCGAAGTCTGCAACCTCGAGCAGCAGCGGCGCTTCTTCCGCGGCCACATCCAGACCTGGGTCGAGCGGCTGTGCGAGACGGTCGCCGCGCACCCGCGTGCGCTGACGTGGCGCGCGGTGGCGGCCTTCACGCAACAGTTCCTGCTCGTCGAGACGCAGGGCTTCGACATGCTCGAGTCATGAATGCCATTTCCACCGACGACATCACCGGGCTGATCCTGGCCGGCGGCCGCGGCAGCCGCATGGGCGGCGTCGACAAGGGCCTGCAGAACCACGGCGGCATGCCGCTGGCAATGCATGCACTGCTGCGCCTGCAGCCGCAGGTCGGCCAACTCCTCATCAATGCCAACCGCAACCTGTCGGCCTACGAGTCGATGGGCGCGCCGGTGTGGCCCGACCCGATCGGCGACTACCCCGGCCCGCTGGCCGGCTGGCTGGCCGGCCTTGAGCACTGCGAGACAGCCTACCTGCTGACCGTGCCCTGCGACACGCCGAACTTCCCGCTCGACCTGTCGACGCGGCTGGCGCAGGCGCTGGCTGCGGCGGATGCGGACATCGCGATGGCCGCCACGCGCGAGCACGGCCAGCTGCAGGTGCAGCCCGTGTTCTGCCTGCTGAAGACGACGCTGATCGAGAGCCTGGTGGCCTACCTCAACGACGGCCAGCGCAAGATCGACACGTGGACCGCCCAGCACGCCTGCACGACCGTGGTCTTCGACGATGCGGCGGCCTTCTTCAACGCCAACACGCCCGAGGAGCTGCGTTCGCTCGCGCGCTGAAACGCCCGGCGGCCGCGGCATCAACCATGACATCAGCGACGAAGCTGACGGCCGGTGCAGTACGACCCTGTCGCCATGCCGGCAGGCGCGGCGCGCTGCTGCTGTGGGCGGTGCTGCCCGCCGTGTGTGCTGCGCACCCCAGTGCCACCGCGCAGCGCGAGATCGACGGCCTGCTGCGCGCCGTCGGCGGCTCGGGTTGCCACTTCCTGCGCGGCGGCACCGCCCACCCGGCGGCCAAAGCGCAGCAGCACCTGCAGAAGAAGTACAGCCACCTGGCCAAGCGCAACATGCTGGTGTTGGCCGAGGACTTCATCGACAAGGCCGCCACGCGCAGCAGCATGAGCGGCGAGCCCTATGCCATCCGCTGCGGCGAGTCGCCGCCCGTGCCCAGCGACGAGTGGCTGCGTGCCCGGCTGCAGGCCATCCGCCAGGCCAGCGCGCCGCGGTAGCGGCGCGCGGCCGCCGCTACAGCAGCGACTCGGGCACGAAAGGCCGCAGCAGCTTGAGCTTGACGCGCAGCCAGAACGTCGAGTCGGGCTCCTCGGTCAGCACGACCTCCTTGTCGTCCTCGTAGCCGAGCCATTCGCACCACAGGCCGTTGGCCGACAGGCGCAGCCGGTAGGCGCTTTGCAGGCGGTCGATGTCGATGATGCGGATCATCTCGCGCGCCAGTTGCGGGCTGTCGATGACGGCGCCGAGTTCGGTGTTGATGGTGGCCGAGCGTGGATCGAGGTTCATCGAGCCGACGAACAGCCAGCGCCGGTCGACCACCGCGAGCTTGGCGTGCAGCCGCCCCAGCGAGGCGCCGAAGAGGTTCTCGCGCCGGTTGCGCTTGACGCGGGAGCCGCTGATCTCGTAGAGGTCGACGCCCAGCGCCAGCATCTTGTCGCGGTAGGCGGTGTAGCCCACGTGCACCAGCGGCTCGTCGGTGGAACCCAGCGAGTTGGTCATCGCGGTGACCTTCACGCCGCGGCCGATCAACTCGCCGAACAGCGCCATGCCGACCTTGCCGGGCACCAGGTAGGGCGACGAGATCAACACCTCCTTCTGCGCCTTGCGCAGGGCCTCGAAGACGTTGTAGGTGACGCTCGTTTCCTCGAGCTCGCCGCCGGCCTCGCCGTCGAAAGGCTTGTCGGGGTGGTCGGCAAACACGTAGGCCTCGCCCCAGATCAGGCCCAGCCGGCCGCTGTCCAGGTCTTCCGAGATCGGCCCGTAGCCCAGGATGTCGGCGCGCGGCAGCGGGTCCGGCGGCGGCGTCTGCGCCGGACCGGTCCAGTCCTCGAACTTGCGCCGCAGTTCTGCCGCCGGCGTGGCCGTGCTGGCGATGGCGTGCAGCGGGTACACGGCGTCGGCGTTCCAGTAGCGGTCGAACAAAGCCTGCAGCGGCTCGATCACCCAGCCGACGGTGAAGGCATCGACGTCGATGAAGTTCTGGCCCATCGAGTTGCGCAGGAAGTACTCGTTGGCGACGTTGCGCCCGCCGATCACGGCCATCGCGCCATCGGCGATGAACAGCTTGTTGTGCATGCGGTGGTTGAGGCGCTTGAGCTCGCCGATGGACGCCACGAAGCGCGTCAGCTGGCCCTTCGATCGCAGGCAGCAGAACGGATTGAAGAGGCGGACCTCGACGTTGGGGTGCGCCGCCAGGGCCAGGAACAGCTCGTCTTCGCCGCTGGTGTAGAAGTCGTCGATGAGCAGCCGCACGCGCACGCCGCGCAGTGCCGCGTCGCGCAGCGCGCGCAGCAGCCAGCGTCCGCTCTCGTCGTTGTGCAGGTGGTAGTACTGGACGTCGAGCGAGCGCTCGGCGCGCCGCGCCAGCTGCACGCGGGTGTCCAGCGAGTAGCTGCCCAGCGGCATGAGGCGGAAACCGGAGTGATCGGGTGCCGGCCGGTAGGCGGCCGCGATGCGGCCCAGCGTCGTCGACGTCGACAGCGGCAGGGCCTCGCTGGCAATGGCCTTGCGGTCGACCTGCGGCAGCGTGCTGCAGGCGCCCAGCAGACCGAGCATCAGCAGCCACAGCGCCCACCGCAGGAGCCGCCACTGCCGAGCGCCATCGCGCCGGCGCAGCGGCGCCGGGGCGGCTGCGCGCGGCGCTGGCATTGCATGATCCAGGTGCATCTTCAGCTGTTCTCCATGGCCGGGGTGCTGCGCGACCGGCTCGCCTGGCAGGGCACCTCTATCGGCCCCAGGGGCCCGGGCGCCGATGATGGCGCAAGCGGCCACCGCCGTGGCAACATCGAGCGCACCGTGGCTGCCGACCGTCCGAACCATGATCTCCATACGAAGCATCTCCTGGGCCTGGATGTGGGCCTTGCTCATGCCGCTGGCGCACGCTGCGCTGGACGTCGGCGACAAGGCGCCGGACTTCTCCACCCCCGCAGCCCGCGCCGGCAAGACGTTCCAGTTCTCGCTGTCCGCGGCGCTGGCCAAGGGGCCCGTGGTGCTGTACTTCTTCCCGGCCGCCTTCTCCGAGGGCTGCTCGATGGAGGCCCACAGCTTTGCCGAAGCCATCGCGCAGTACGAATCGATGGGTGCAACGGTGGTCGGCGTCTCGCGCGACGACATCGACGTGCTGTCGCGCTTTTCGGTCCAGGCCTGCAACGGCAAGTTCGCCGTCGCCTCCGATGAGTCGCTGGCGATCGCCAAGTCTTTCGACGCCGTCATGCAGCACCGGCCCGACTACGCCAACCGCGTGTCGTACGTCATCGCACCGTCCGGCAGGGTCGCCTACAGCTACCTCAGCCTCGACCCCAGCCGGCACGTGAGCAACACGCTGGCGGCGCTGCGCGAGCTTCGGCAACGCCCGGCCCGCCAGTCCGTGGCGCAATGACAACAGCCCCGGCGCTGCTTCGAGGCGGCGGCAGCGAAGGCCTGATTCACCTGCGCAAACACCCTCTGCCCTCGCAGCGCGGGCTGCGCGCGTGTCAACGGCGCCGCGCCGGGCCACGTTGAGACGCTCGGTGGGTCGTTGGAATCCGCAAAGAGCCGATCTAGAATCGCTCGCTGTGGGTTCTAACGGTCCGGCGTCAAGGCGCTTGGAAGCGTCTGAATTGTGTTCCACCCCAAGACCGATTCTTCGGTGACTCGCGGTTCCGGGCATCCAGCCTTTTCCCCGACCGCCAACCAAACTGTTAGGAGAAAGCATGAATTTCAAGAATGTTGGGTCCGTGATCGCCGCCGTGTCCGCCCTGCTCGCGCAAGGCGCCTTTGCCCAGACCGATGCGCCGAAGGTCCGCGCCGACGTCAAGGCCGAGACCGCTGCCGCCAAGAAGAAGGGCGACGTGGTCCCTGCCGGTGAAGCCGCCAAGCCGCAAGAGAAGGTCGCCAAGACCTCGGAAAAGGCCCGCGCCGACGTGAAGGCCGATACCGCTGCCGCCAACAAGAAGGGCGAGCTGGTCAAGGCTGGCGAAGGCGCTCCGCAAGAAAAGATGGCCAAGAAGTCCGACAAGGCCCGCGCCGAAGTCAAGGCCGAGACCGCCGCCGCCAAGAAGAAGGGCGACGTGGTCCCCGCCGGTGAAGCCGCTGCTCCGACCGCGGTCAAGAAGTAATCGGTTCCGCCGGGCCGCCCTTCTTGGGTGGCTCTCGCAAGGGGCGACGGTCTGCAAAGACCGGCGCCCTTTTTTCGTTGCCGCTCGGCACTGGGGTGCTGGCGATCGCAGGGACTTCGATCGAAGCTGCCTGCGGACTCCCGTGCCCGGGCGGGCACAATGACGACATGCCCGATCAGCCGCTGTGCGTCCTGGTTTTCCTTGTTGGGTCGGTGTCCCTGGGGCCAGGGCAGCCATGAGCCTCGCATCGCAGCTGCGCGATCGCGCCGCCGGCAGGCCGGCTTCGGGCGCTGCGATGCCCTTGGCGGCGCGCGAAGACCTGCTGGTCTGCGCCGAGTGCGATGCGCTCTATGCCCGGCCGCTGCTGGCCAGCAACGCCCTGCTGCGTTGCCGGCGCTGTGGCGCCCTGCTGGCGCGCGGGCATTGGCTGGCCGCCGACGGGCAGCTGGCGCTGTCGGTGGCCGCCGCGCTGGTCTACGCCATCGCCATCCTGTCGCCGATCGTGACCCTGGAGCTGCGCGGCGCTGACTCGGTGGCCACCATGTTCGAGGCGACACGCCTGACCTGGGACGCCGGCGAGCACCTGGTGGCCGTGCTGGCCGCCGCCACGGTGATCGTGTTCCCGCTGCTCGTGATCCTGTTGCGGCTGTGGGTGCTGGCACCGATGGTCGCCGGCACCAGCGCCGCGGCGCTGGTGCCGGCGCTGCGCGCACTGCGCTGGATGACGCGCTGGAGCATGGTCGAGGTCTTCATGCTCGGCGTTTTGATCGCCGTCGTGCGCAGCGCCGGCGTGACCAACGTCGTGCTCGGTCCGGGCATCTTCGCCTACGGCACGCTGGCGGTGCTGCTGGCGGCGGTGCAGGCCACGGGCCTGGAAGGCCTGTGGCGGCAGGTGCGGCCGGCGTCGCCATGAGCGCCGGCTACCTCGACGCCAGCGACGCCGGCTTGCGGGCTTGCGAGTGCTGCGGCCTCGTGCTGTCGCTGCCGCGGAGCCAGGGCAGCGTCACGCCGCACTGCCCGCGCTGCAGCTTCCCGCTGCACGAGCGCAAGCCGCAGAGCCTGCAGCGCACGGCCGCCTACCTGCTGACGGCGGCGGTGCTGTACGTGCCGGCCAACCTGCTGCCGGTGATGTCCACCAGCAGCGTGCAGGGCGACAGCAGCCACACGCTGGTCGGCGGCATCCTGGAGCTGTGGGCCGAGGGTTCCTGGGAATTGGCGCTCATCGTGTTCATCGCCAGCATCGCCGTGCCCTTGCTGAAGATTGCTGCGCTGATGCTGCTGACCTGGACTGCCCACCGTCGATCGACCTGGCGGCAGCGTGAACGTGCCGGCCTGTACCGGCTGATCGAGACCGTCGGCCACTGGTCGATGCTGGACGTCTTCGTCGTCGTGCTGCTGGTGGGCATGGTGCGCTTCGGCGTGCTGGCCAGCGTCGAACCCGAAGCCGGTCTGCTGGCCTTCGGCGCGGTGGTGGTGGCCACGATGCTGGCTTCGGCGAGTTTCGATCCGCGCCTGATCTGGCCCCAGGCCCCGGACCCGGCATTGCCGCGAGCGCGCCGTTGAACACGCCCGATCCAGCCACCGGAGCGGACGCCGCCGGCGCCCAGCCCGCACTCGCCCCGGCGTCGACCGCGATGGTGCTGGCCGAACCCGTGCTGGCGCGGCAGAACCGGATGCGCCTGTCGCTGGTGTGGATCGTGCCGATCGTCGCGCTGGTCATCGGTGCCGTGCTGGTGGTGCGCTCGGTGCTGCAGGTCGGGCCCGAGATTCAGATCGAGTTCCGCAGCGCCGAGGGCCTGGAGCCGGGCCGGACCGAAGTGCGCTTCAAGGAGGTCGTGATCGGCCGTGTCAAGCGCGTGCGGCTCGGCGCCGACCGCCAGAAGGTGCTGGTCAGCGTCGGCCTCGTCAAGAGCATGGAAGAACTGGCGGTCGAGGACACGCGCTTCTGGGTCGTGCGGCCGCGCATCGGCACCGGCGGCATCAGCGGCCTGGGCACCCTCTTCTCGGGCGTCTACATCGGCGTCGATGCCGGCGCGTCGACCGAGTACCGCACCGCCTTCGTCGGCCTGGACTCGCCGCCGCTCGTGCTGCGCGGCGAACCGGGCCGCAGCTTCGTGCTGCGCGCCGACGACCTGGGTTCGCTCGACGTCGGCTCGCCGGTCTACCACCGCCACCTGCGCGTCGGCCGCGTCGTCGGCTACGCGCTCGAGCCGGGCGGCAAGTCGCTGCAGATCCAGATCTTCGTCGAGGCGCCCAACGAGGGGCTGGTCACGACGCGGTCGCGCTTCTGGAACGCCAGCGGCATCGACGTCTCGCTCAACGCCGGCGGCTTGAACGTCAACGCGCAGTCGCTGGCCGCCGTGCTGGCCGGGGGCCTGGCCTTCGCCAACCCGGACAGCCACGCGGCGGCGCCGGCCGCCGCGTCGGGCCACGGCTTCGCGCTGTTCCCGTCACAGCGCGCCGCGCTGGCCGCGGACGACGGCGATCCGCTGCCGGTGCGCATGGTCTTCCGCGAGTCGCTGCGCGGCCTCGAGGCCGGTGCGCCGGTCGACCTGCTGGGCGTCTCGCTCGGCACGGTGCGCCGCATCGCGCTGCTCGACGACGGCCAGGGCAAGCAGTTGCCGGTCGAAGTGGTGGCCGACCTCTATCCGCAGCGTCTGGGCCCGCTGCGCCATCAGCTGCGCGCGGCAGGTGCTGGCGTGGCCGGCGCGGCGGCACCCGCCGCCGCTGCCAGCGACGACCGCCTGCTGCTCAAGGCCCTGGTGGCGCGCGGCCTGCGGGCGCAGCTGCGCACCGGCAGCCTGCTCACCGGGCAGCTTTATGTCGCGCTGGAATTCATGCCCAAGGCGCCGCGGGTGTCGCTCGACGCCACCGCCGCCGTGCCCACCTTGCCCACCGTGCCGGGTGCGCTGGCCGATGTGCAGACGCAGATCGCCGACATCGCCGCGCGGCTGGCGAAGGTGCGTTTCGACGAGATCGGCAGCGAGTTGCAGGACACGCTGAAGACCGTGAACCGCAGCGGCGCATCGCTGCAGACGGCGCTGGGCAGCGCCGATGCGATGATCAAGCAGCTCACGCCCGAAGCGCAGCGTGCGCTGGCCGGCGTGCAGGAGACGCTGAACACGGCACAGCAGACGCTGGCCAGCGCGCAACAGACGCTGCGCAGCGCCGAGACCAACCTCACCGACGCGCAGGCACCGGTGCAGCGCAGCGCAGCGCAGGCGCTGGCCGAGATGCAGCGTGCCGCCACGGCGCTGCGCGTGCTGGCCGACTACCTGCAGCGCCACCCCGAGTCGCTGTTGCGCGGCAAGGCCCCCGACCCCGTGGAGACCCAGCGATGACCCGCCCGTGCCACGTCACCACGGCGCGCCGCCTGCGCGCCGGGCTCGCCGCCGCCGCGTGCCTGCTGGCCGCCTGCGGCACCGAACCGGCGACGCGGTTCCACTCGCTGCTGCCGACGCCCGGCGCACGCGCCGCGGTCGCGCGGCCGGTAGCGGTGGCGCCGCTGTGGGACCTGCTGCCGGTCAAGGTGCCGGCGCAGCTGGAGAACCCGCAGTGGGTCGTCCGGCTCGCCGACGACACGCTGGCGCTGCTCGAGTACGACCGCTGGATCGCGCCGCTGGCCGAAGAGATGCGTGCGGCAGTTGCGTTGCGGCTGGCCGCCGCGTTCGGTCCCTCGCCCGCTGCCGGTGCGACGGCCAAGCCCTGGCGCATCGCGATCGAGGTCGAGCGCTTCGACGCCGCCCTGGGCCGCGCGGTCCACCTCGAGGCCGAGTGGACGATCCGCGACGGCGACGCCAGCGAAGCGGCGCTGCGCTGCCGCGCCGTCTTCAACCAGCCCGTGGCCGCCGGCATGCCGGCGCTGGCGAACGGTCAGCGGTCGGCGGTCGAGCAGCTGGGCGATGCGGTGGCGGTGTCGCTCAAGGGCCAGCTCGGCACGCCGCGCGCGCAGAGCTGCGGTCCGCCCCAGCGGGGATAGGCCTCAGGGCCGCGGCGCCGCGGCGCCCAGCGACGCCAGCCGCGCGCGCAGGGCCTCGGCGGCCGGGGCCAGCCCGGCGGCCTGGACGACGGTGAGCGCACGTTCGTAGAACTCGCGCGCGGCGATCTTCTGATCGCGGCGCTGTTCGTTTTCGCCCGCGTACAGCAGGTCCAGCGCCACGCGCTCGGGTAGACCGAGACGCTGGTCGATGGCCAGCGCCTGCGCCAACGCGGTCGCCGCTTCGCCGGTCTGCCCGAGCGGGCTGCGCGCACGGCCCTGCAGGCGCAGCGCGTTGGCCTGCTCGGCGGCCTGAGCGGCCTGCACGGCCAGTGCAGCGGCGGTCGTGGCCAGCTGCGCGGCCTGCGCAAATTCGCCGCGCTGCAGCGCGACGTGGGCGCGCAGGTTGGCCAGCACGGCGCCCAGCTCGCACGGCGCCGGGCACGCGGCCTGCGCCTGGTCGGCCCACGCCAGCGCCGCGCCGAGGTCGGGCGCGTCCAGGTGCAGCAGCGCCTTGCGCGTGGCCGCCTGCGCTTGCAGCGCGGCGCCGTAGCGCTGCGGCGCGGACAGGATGCGGTCCAGCCGCGCGTGGCCGGCGGCCAGCTCTCCGGCGCGCCCGTGCAGCAGCGCCAGATTCAGCAGCGTGGCGCCGGTGAGGGCGAAGTCCTCTACCGATTCGGCCGCGGCCAGGGCACGTTCGTACTGCGCGCGCGCCTGCGCGACGTCGCCGCGCGCCAGCAAGCGCGCGGCCGACTGGCTGCTGGCGATGGCACTCTGCTGTGCCGGGTTTATGGCCGGTGGCTTGCTGCCGCAGCCCATCAGGGCGGCCACGGCCAGGCCGCACAGCACGGCCGCCGCAGCGCGCCACGACGCTTCAGCGCGGCGCAGCTTCACGCAGTGCGCCCGCGTCATGGCTGTCGATCGGCAACAGCGGCGCCGCCGGCGGCGGCAGCATGCTGCTCAGCGGCCACGCCTGGCGCAGGCCCTGCACCATCTCGCGCGACTCGTCCACCAGAGGCGGCGCGCTGCGCATCAGCGCAGGCAAGCCGGTGGCCGCGGCCGCCGAGATCGTGCGGCTGTCGCGCAGCACGGCCTCGAGCTGCGTCAGCATGCCGTCGGTCTTGCCCAACATGCCGTCGGTCTTGCCCAGCATGCCGGGCAGCTTGGCGTTGACCGCGTCCAGGCTCTTCTCGGCCTGCCCGAGCAGCCCGCCCAGGCGCACCAGCGAGCGGTTGGCCTCGGCCAGCGCGGTCTCGGACTGACCGCCGAGCCCGGCCACGCGCTGGCGCAGGTCGGTGCTCACGGCCTGCAGCTGCTCGGCCGTGCCGGCCAGCGACAGCGTCAGCGCGTGGGCGTTGCGCAGCACCGACTCGATATCGCCCTTGCGCGCGACGGTCACGGCCGTGAGCTGCTTGACGTCGTCGAGGATCGGCGCCAGGCGCGTGCGCAGGTCGTCGGCGATCTCGGTCAGCGTGCCGCGGCGGCCGAAGGCGACACGCGGGGCCTCCACCGGCAACGGCGCCTTGGCGCTGCCGGCGCGCAGGTCGATCGCGGCCGGCCGCAGCTGCTCGCGCACCAGGTTGGCCCGTGCGTCGCTGCGCAGATGGGCGTAGGTCTCGGCGTCGACCGCCAGCGTCACCTTCACCGTGAGGTCGGGCTGCATCTCCAGGCTCAGCACCTTGCCCACGCGCAGGCCGCTCATGCGCACGGTGATGCCGGGCGACAGGCCGGTCACGTCCTCGGCGATGAAGTACAGCCGCTGGTGGTTGGAGAACGTGCCGTGCTGGTAAGCGATGCCGCCGACCAGCAGCGCTGCCAGCACCACGGCCAGCGCCAGCAGTCCGACGATCTGGCGCCGCTGCCACTGGACCTTGGGCAATTCGACCTTGGGCGTGTCGGTGTTCATCACAGGAAGCGCAGCAGCACCGCGATGACGTCGACCGCGAGCACGAAGCTCAGGCTGCCGGCGCAGGCCGCGACCACGGCTTTGGGCAGTTCGCCGACGTCGGTGCTGACCTGCAGCCCGTGGTAGCAGGCGATGGCCGCCGTGCCGGCGCCGAAGAGCGCGCCCTTGCCGATCGACAGCGGCACCTGCCACCACGAGGCGGTGGTCAGGAAGGCATCGAGCTCGAACTCGATGCTGGTGCCCAGCATCAGCGCGCTGGCCACCAGCGCGGCGCCGATGGCGATGAACTGGAAGCAGCTGACCAGCGCCGCGGCCGAAACGGCCGCGCCCAGCACGCGCGGCAGCACGACCTCTTCCTCGTGCGTGATGTCGCTCCAGTGGCTGTCGTGGATGCCGGTGCGCAGCCGCATCAAACCGACCTCGGCGGCGATGGCGACGCTGCTGCGCACGATGATGATGAGCGCCGTGACCAGCGGTCCGAGCTCGCGCACGCCGCCCCACACCAC
Organism: Rubrivivax sp.; assembly: GCA_043760065.1. GTDB lineage: Bacteria > Pseudomonadota > Gammaproteobacteria > Burkholderiales > Burkholderiaceae_C > Rubrivivax. Next base: position 4,481 of record JAYUPN010000310.1, on the reverse strand, counting down.
CGCCTTCAGCACCGTGTCGTCGTCGGGCCCCAGCAGTTCCAGCGCCCGCGTCACGACGACGGCGCCGAAGAGCACCGCCACCAGCGCCACGTACGGCAACGCCTGCACGCCGGTGACCGCGATCTGGCGCGCCAGCGCCGCGCGCACCGGCGGCTGCTGCAGCAGATGACGTTGCGTCACCGCGTGCAGCAGCATCGAGCTGTAGCCCAGCGCCAGGCGGGAGGTCAGGGAGATCATGCAGGCCGGGGGTGCGACGAGTTCGGTCGATGATGCCCGAAGCCCGACGATCCGCCAGGCGGGCAAATCCGCACCTCGGCGGCCGCCCGGCCCGCGCCAGGCAACGACAGCGACGGGTTGCAGGCGCCGCCGTCCCGGATAATCGCCTCGCCCTCACTCCCCGACCGCCTCCCCCCGGAAGCCACCTGCCGCCCATGGCCATCCAATGGTTTCCAGGCCACATGCACACCACGCGGCTGGCGCTGGCGGCGCGGCTGAAGGCCGGCATCGACGTCGTGATCGAGATGCTCGACGCCCGCCTGCCCGGCTCCAGCGCCAACCCGTTGCTGGCGCAGCTGACCGCGGGCAAGCCGGCGCTGAAGCTGTTGAACAAGCAGGACATGGCCGACCCGGCGCGCACGGCGCTCTGGCTGGCGCACTACAACAGCCTGCCCGCCACGCGCGCCCTGGCCTTCGACGCCAGCGAGCCGGCACCGGCGGCACGGCTGATCCAGGCCAGCCGCGCGCTGGCGCCGCTGCGCGGTGGCATGGTCAAGCCGCTGCGGGTGCTGATCTGCGGCATCCCCAATGTCGGCAAGAGCACGCTGATCAACACCCTGGTCGGCCGCAAGGCGGCCAAGACTGGCGACGAGGCCGGCATCACGCAGACCGAACAGGTCATCGCGCTGGCCAGCGACGTGACGCTCTACGACACACCCGGCATGCTGTGGCCGCGCATCACGGTGGCGCAGTGCGGCTACCACCTGGCGGCCAGCGGCGCCATCGGCCGCAACGCCTACGACGAGCAGGACGTGGCGCTGGCACTGCTGGAGACGCTGCAGCAGCCCTATGCAGCGGCCATCGCCACGCGCTACAAGCTCGAACACCCGCAGGCCGTGGCGGCACTGCACGCCGACGAACTGCTCGAGCAGATCGCACGCCAGCGCGGCCTGGTGCAGAGCGGCGGCCGGCTGAACCTGCAGAAGGCGGCCGAAGCGGTGCTCAACGACTTCCGCAGCGGCGCGACCGGCCGCCTGACGCTCGAGACTCCCGAAGAGCACGCGGCCTGGATCGCCGCCGCCGCGCAGCAGGAGAGCCTGCGCGCGGCCAAGAAACGGCGCGGCAAGGGTTCGCACGCCGAGACCCCTCCCACCCCCTGACGCCCGGAACTGCATCGCCATGCTGAATTGGATCTTCAAGAAGCGCGGGCCCGCGCTCGCTCCTGCGGCGCCATTGCCGCAGCCGGCCCGCAGTGCCGCCGCGCCGCGCCCGGCGGCCAAGCAAGCCGTCGAAGCACCGCCCGCGGTCGACTGGGGCGCGCAGCTGCAAGCGGCCCTGGGCGACGACGCCGCGCTGTTGAAGCTGGCCCAGTCGACGACCGCGCTCGAGACCAAGATCGCCGCCATCCACGCACTGGCCGGCGAGTCCGCGCTCAAGCAGGCCGAGCGGGCCTTCCGCAGCCACGACCGCAAGGTCCACCGGCTGGCCAAGCAGCGGCTCGAAGCGGCGGTGACGCAGCGCGAAGCACGCGGGCAGGCGCAGGCGCTCTTGCTGCGCACGCGGGCCTTGCTGGACCAAGCGCAGGTGCCGATCAACCACCTGGTGGCGCTGGACCGCGACTGGCAGGCCCTGCCCGCCCACGCGCTGGAGCCGGCGCAGGCCGACGAGTTCGCGGCCCTGCGCGCGCGGCTGGACAGCCAGACGCGCGAGCGCGCCGACGCCGAACAGCGGCTGAAGCACTGGGGCGCGCAAGCCCGCCGCCGGCTGGCTGAAACGCAGACCGCACTGCGGCGGACCGCAGCCGAAGGCAGCGCGGCAGAGGCACTTGAGCTGCAGCAGGCCGTGCAGGCCGTCATCGACGCGCAACCGCAACCCGGCGCAGACAGCGGCGTCGGCGACGCGCTGGCGCCGGCCGCCCGCGCGGCCGCCACCGTGCACGCGTGCCTGGCGCATCTGGACGCGCCGCCGGCGGCGGACAGCGACGCCGAGGCCTGGCCGGTCGACGTGCAGGGCCTGGACGCCGACCTCGCCGCCAGCCTGCAGCTTCGTCAGACGCAGTGGCGGCTGATCCACCGCCCGCCCCCTGCAGCAGCGCCACCCATGCCCGCTGCCGAGCGGCCGCCGCGGCCGCCCCGCCAGCCGCCGCTGGACGCCGCGCAACGCCAGGCGCTGGCCGACCTGCTGCAACAGGCCGAGGCGGCGCGCGACGATGGTCAGCTGGGCGAGATGCAGCGCCACCTGCAGGCCTTCGAGTCGGCACTGGCGACCCTGGGCGCCGCGCTGCCCGATGGCCTGCGCGCACGCCAGCAGGCCCTGTGGGCCGAGCAGGGACGCTTGCGCGACTGGCAACAATGGGGCGGCGAACGCGCGCGCGACGACCTGGTGAACGAGGCCGCGGCGCTGGAGCGACTGACGCTCGGCGCGGCGCCCGCTGTCGCGATGCCCGCTGTGGTGGCGCCCGCTGTGGTGACGCCCGCTGACGTGACGCCTGAGTCTGCAGCCGCGCCCGACGCCACCGAGCTTGGCGCCGCAGCGCCCGAGGCCGCCCCTGCCCCTGCCCTGCGGCCTGTTTCCGGCACGCTGAAGCTCAATCTGCAAGCCCACGCCGATGCCATCCGTGACTTGCGGCAGCGCTGGAAAGCGCTGGACCGCGTCGGCGCTGCGGCCACCCAGGCGCAGTGGCAACGCTTCGACGCCGCGTTGCAGACGGCGCACCAGCCGGTGGCCGCGCAGCAAGCCGTGGTGCAGGCGGCACGGCTGGAGAACCTCGCCGTGCGCGAAGCCCTGCTGGCCGTGCTGGAGGCCAACGAACCAGGTTCCGCCTCGGGCACGGGGGATGGATCCGATGCCGACTGGCGAGCCTGCATCCGCGAGCTCGACCGCTTCAACACCGAGTGGCGCAAGCTCGGCCCGGTCGAGCACACCGTGCCGCGTGCGGCGCGCGCTGGCGTGCAGCAGCGGCTGCAGGCGGCTCTGGCGCGCATCGAGACGCCGCTGCAAGCCGCGCGCGCAGCCGCCGCAGCCGAGCGCGAGAGGCTCATTGCGCACGCCGAAGCCCTGGTGCCGGACAGCGGCAGTGCACCTTCACCCGACGCCGCCCGCCATGTGCGCGACCTGCAAGCGCGCTGGCAGGACGAAGCGCGCCGGCTGCCGCTGCCGCGCGGCCTGGAGAACGGGCTCTGGAGCCGCTTCAAGGCCGCCACCGACGCCGTCTTCGCCCAGCGCGACGCCGCTTTCGCCGCGCGCGATGCCGAGCTGGCGGCCAACCTGGCGCACGCGCTGTCGCTGCTGCAGCGGCTGCTGGACGTCGGGCCCGAGCTGCCGCCGGCGGAGATCGAGCGCACGCTGGCCGAGGTCGACCGCGCCTGGCGCCAGGGCGGCGAGCTGCCGCGCGGCGCGCTCGACGGCCTGGACACCCGCTACCGCAAGGCCCACGACGCTGCGGCGCAGCACATCGGCGCTGCCGTGCGCCAGCGCTGGCAATCGCAATGCGAGACGCTGCTGGCCAAGGTGGCCCTGTGCGAAGCCCGCGAGGACGGCGCGCAGGATGAAGTCCCGGCTGCCGAGACCGCCGCGCGGTGGGCCGAACTGCCCGCCCTGCCCGCGCCCTGGGAGCAGCCGCTGGCCCAGCGCTGGAACCACACCGCCGCCAGCGGCGCGGCCGGCGCAGCGCAGCTGGACGAATGGCTGCTGCGGCTGGAGATGGCGCTCGGGCTGCCGGCCGCGCCCGAGTGGCAGGCCGCTCGCCAGGCGCTCAAGCTGCGTGCGCTGAAGGACACCATGGAAGGCCGCCGCACCGTCGAGGATGGGCCGCCCCAGCAGGCGGCCTGGCTGCAATCGCTGCTGCGCCAGCCGGGTCTGGACGCCGCCCGCCGCAGCCGCCTGCACGCACTGCTGGCGGCCTTGCGCGGCGCCGAACCCGGCGCGCTGGGCTTGCCGACGGGCGCGCGATGACACCCGAGCAACTGCTGCTGCACCACGACACCGGCCAGCTGTGGCCGGCCGCTGCTGCGACCTTCGGCGATCTGCCCGCCGCGTACCAGACCGCGCTGGCCGTGCGCGCACTGCGCGCGGCGCGCGGCGAGCGGCCGTGCGGCTACAAGGTCGGTTTCACCAACCGCACGATCTGGCCGCGCTACAACGTCTTCGCGCCGATCTGGGGCACGGTCTGGAACACCACGCTCACCTTCAGCGCAGGCGCGCAGGCCGCCACGCTGTCGCTGAACCGCTTGTGCCAGCCGCGCATCGAGCCCGAAGCGGTGTTC
>JAYUPN010000309.1:0-7268 GCA_043760065.1 Rubrivivax sp. | reverse complement strand
ACAGCCCGTGCTTCCGCTCGGAAGCCGGCAGCGCAGGGCGCGACACGCGCGGCATGATCCGCCAGCACCAGTTCGACAAGGTCGAGATGGTGCAGGTGTGCAGCCCGAGCACAGCGAGGCCACGCTCGAGCAGATGGTGGGCCACGCCGAGGCCATCCTGCAAAAGCTCGAACTGCCGTACCGCGTGGTCACGCTCAGCAGCGGCGACATGGGCTTCGGCGCCAGCAAGACCTACGACCTCGAGGTCTGGATCCCGGCCCAGAACACCTACCGCGAGATCAGCTCGTGCAGCAATTGCGACGCCTTCCAGGCGCGGCGCATGCAGGCCCGCTGGCGCAACGCCCAGGGCAAGACCGAATTCGTGCACACGCTCAACGGCTCGGGTCTGGCGGTGGGCCGCGCACTGGTGGCGGTGCTCGAGAACCACCAGCAACCCGACGGCAGCATCCGCGTGCCGCAGGCGCTGCGGCCGTACCTGGGCGGGCAGGAGTTCATCCGCGCCTGATCCGCTAGAATGGCAGGCTTCGCTTCGCGCGAGACCACGCATCAGCAAGACCCGGAAAGGTGGCAGAGTGGTCGAATGCACCGGATTCGAAATCCGGCGTACTGGTCTCCAGTACCGCGGGTTCGAATCCCGCCCTTTCCGCCAGACCGCATGACACGGGCCTTCGGGCCCGTTTCTCTTGGGCGCCCGTGTTCAGCGCACGCCGGGGATGGCCTCGAACACCTCTACCGGCGCCAGCTTGACGAGCGCGGCCGCCTGCGCCAGCGGCGCGGCGAGCCAGGTGTCGACGTCTGCCAACGCGATCGGCACCACGCTGCGCTTGTCCTGCTGATCGGGGCCCAGCCGCGGGTCGGGCTTGTGCATGCGCTTCATCAGCGGATGCGCGTCGGCGTTGATCGTCAGCATCGTGTAGCTCTCGACGAGCTCGCCGCTGGCCTTGTCGACCCAGGTGTTCCACAGCCCCGCCAGCCCCCAGGGTGCGCCGTCGCGGCGCGTGAAGCACCACGGCACGTGCTGGCCGCTCTCCCAGTTGGGTTCGAAGAAGGCCAGCGCCGGGATGATGCAGCGCTGCCCGCGTGCCCAGGGCAGCTTGTAGCTGGCCTTGGCCGACAGCTCTTCGCTGCGCGCGTTGCAGGTCGGGTAGGGCAGCTTGGCGGTGTTCGCGAACCACGGCACCAGCGACCACTGGCCGACCACGAGTTCGCGCCGGTACTCGGTGCTGTCGCGTGCGGCGCGGATGAAGGGGCCCTGGTAGCGCGGGAACATGTCGCGCGGCCATCCAGGCAGGTCGCGCGCGCCGATGCTCCAGTGGCGTTCGATGTCGCCGGCCTCGGGGCTGATGTAGCGCGTGCACATGGGCGGCCACTGTAGCCGCGCCGTGGCCGCTGCTGCGTGATCAGCCGCCGCCGTGCCTTCGCCGTGCCTGCGCCGGGATGGTCCCGGCCAGCGGGCCGCCCAGGTCCTCGACCGCGCGGTCGAGGGTGTGAGCCGCTGTCGTCTCGCCCGTGCGCGGCGAAGGCGCGGCTTCGCTGGCTTGGACCCAGAACAGCGCCAGCGATGCCGCCATGATGGCCAGTACCTTCTTCATCGCAGCCCCTCGGGTGGGTGGGAACGCCCTGGTTCCATGCAAGTTGCGTGCGCGGCCTGGAGGCCCGAAGCGCCCGTTTCGCGCACCGGGTTGGGGGCGAAACCGCAGACTTGCCGCAACGTTGCACCCGACACCGGCGTGCACGCACCTGGCCGTGCACCCAAGCCGGCCGCAAGCCGATGGGCGAGCGCGGTGCAACGCGGCACAATCCTGCGCTTGATGGATCACACCAGTCGGACGAAGCCCGGACGTGCAGCGATTGCAGCCCTCGGCCTGGGCTTGTCGCTGGCATGGGCCGGTTGCGCCACGCGTGCGGTCGACGTGGCGCCGGCCCCGGCCAACGCGGCCGATTTCGCGACCTGGGACTGTGGCCGCATCGCCGACGAGCAGGACGCCGTGCAGCACCGCGCCGCCGACCTGGCCTATGCCGTCGACGAACGCGTGGGCCACAACATCCTGGCCCTGGGCGTGGGCCTGGCGGTGTTCTGGCCGGCGATCCTGGCGATGCGTCCCGAAGGACCCGAAGCGCAAGACCTGGCGCGCCTGAAGGGCCGTTTCGAAGCCCTGCAGACGGCGTCGCGCCTGAAGGCCTGTGCACCGCCCGGCGACGACCTGCCGCCGCAGAGCGCCGCCGCGCTGCCGGTGGCACCGGGCGAGCGCCTGGTCTACGAGGACCGGCCCGACGCACGCCAGGCGGCCACCGAGTGGGTGCTGCGGCTGACGGCGCTGCGGCGCAGCGAGTTCGAGTACGAACTCGAGCCCAGCGGCCCGCGCGCGGGCGGCCGCTGGCGGCAGGACCGATCCGGCAACATCCTGGCGGCGCCGGCGGGCGCCTTGCAGTGGCCCCGGTTGCTGCGCGCCGAGATGCCGCTGGGCCAGGTGACCGGTGGCGACATCCTGATCGCCGGCGACCCGCTGGCGCGCGCGCGGCTGCGCGGCCAGGTGGTGGCGGTGGGCGCGCAGACGGTGGCCGGCCGCCGCTTCGACGCCGCGGTGGTCGAGCTCTTCGGGGACTCGCAGCGCGGCGACGCTTCGACGCGCGTCGATGGCGCCATCGTCATCGACCGCGCCAGCGGCGTGCTGCTGCGGTTGGACCTGCGCAGCGCCGACCCGGCGTTCTCGCTGCAGCGCCGCCTGATGCGCGTCGAGCCGGCCGCCCGCTGAAGCGCTGCCCCCTGCGGCGGGTGCAGGCCACACATCTTTACGCCCGCCGCACAGGGCGGATACAGCCGGGACGCACGATGCGTCCTGTTCGCTACTCCACCCTGGAAGGCCCACCATGAAGACCCGCTCGATGTTCACCCCCCCGCGCGCCACGCGCATGTTCCTGGCCACGCTCGTGGTTGCCGTTGCCGGCGGCCTGTCGCAAATGGCCCAGGCCAGCCCGCACGATGCTCATGGCGGCCACGGCTTTCAAGGCAGTGGCGGCATGGGCATGGGCATGATGGGCGGCGGACGCCACATCGAGCGTTTGCTCGACGCCGTCAACGCCACGCCCGAGCAGCGCACCCAGATCCAGCAGATCCTGCAGGCTGCCCGCACCGACATGAGCGCGCAGCGCGAAGCCGGCCGCAAGCTGCACGAGCAGGGCGCGGCGCTGTTTGCGCAGCCCACCGTCGACGCCCGCGCCGCCGAGACGCTGCGCCAGCAGATGCTGGCCCAGCACGACCAGGCCGGCAAGCGCGGCCTGCAGGTCATGCTCGACGTCAGCCGCGTGCTCACGCCCGAGCAGCGCAAGGCGGTGGCCGAGCGCATGGCTCAGCGCCGTTCGATGATGGAGCGCCACCGCGCCGAGCGCAGCTCGGCGGAGCGCACGCCGCGCTGAGCGCCGCTGCTCGGGTGATACTGTCTCCTGGGCGGCCCGCCATGCTGGCGGGCCCTAGGCCCCGGCGCCCCGCGCTCCGGGGCGTTTTGCTTCTATGGAGCACGACTTGAGCAGCCGACTGCTGTTGATCGATGACGACCTGCGCCTGACCGACATGGTCGGCGGCTACCTGCGCAACAACGGTTTCGAGGTCGACACCGCAGGCTCGCTGGCCGCCGGCCGCGACCGCCTGAAGCAGGCGCAGCTGCCCTACGACGCGCTGCTGCTCGACCTCATGCTGCCCGACGGCGACGGCCTGGACTTCACCCGCGAACTGCGCGCCGAGCCGCGCACGCGGCGCCTGCCGCTCTTGATGCTCACCGCCCGCGGCGAGCCGATGGACCGCATCGTGGGCCTCGAACTGGGCGCCGACGACTACCTGCCCAAGCCCTTCGAGCCGCGCGAGCTGCTGGCCCGCATCAAGGCGCTGCTGCGCCGCGCCGCGCCCGAGCCGGGCGACGACGAGGTGCTGGTCTTCGGCCGCCTCGAAGTCGACCTCGGCGCGCGCCAGGCCCGGCTCGCCGGCCAGGTCTGCGAGCTCACGAGCCACCAGTTCGAGCTGCTCACCGTGCTGGCCAAGAGCCCGGGCCGCGTGCTGTCGCGCGACCAGATCATGGACGCGCTCAAGGGCCACCCGCTGGAGGCCTTCGACCGCAGCATCGACGTGCACATCTCTCGCATCCGCGCGCTCATCGAAGACGACCCCAAGACGCCCAAGCGCGTGCTCACGGTGCGCGGCGCCGGCTACGTGTTCGCCAAGAAGCAAGACGGCGAATGAGCGCCGCGCGGCCGCTCCGAAGGCGCTCGATCCCCCTCGGGGGGCCGACGCGAAGCGTCTGGGGGGCGGGATGAGGTCGCTGTACGTCCGCATCTACCTCACGGTGGTGGCCGCGCTGGCGCTGTTTGCGCTGGTCTCGGGCTGGCTGTTGCAGCGTCACCTGGACGAGCAGCGCGTGCAGACCGAAGGCGCAGCACGCGAACGCATCGAAGCCTGGGGCGACCTGCTCGAGGCATCGCTGCCGCCGGCCACCGCGCCGCTGGCCGAGCAGGAGGCGGGCCTGCGCGACTGGTCGCAGCGCCTGCGCCTGCCGATGGCGCTGGACGACAGCGGCGGCCGGCGCATCGCGGCCAGCGAGTCCTTCGTGCGCCGCGAAAACAACCGGCCGGAGATGGCGGCCCGGCTGCGTTCGATCCGCTTCGACGACGGCCGCACGCTGTGGATCGCGCGCATGAATCCGGCGCGCATGGGCGGCGGACGCGCAGGCGAGCTGGCGCCGCGCTGGCTGGGCGGTCCGCGCGGCTGGCCCGACGGCCTCGGCCTGGCGCTGCTGCTGGTGGTGCTGTTCGTGGCCGTCGCGCTCGGCGCCTGGCCGGTGGTGCGGCGGCTGACGCGGCGGCTCGAGTCACTCAAGCAGGGCGTCGAGGCGTTCGGCGCCGGCGCCCTGCACCAGCGCGTGGCCGAGGACGGCCGCGACGAGGTCGCCGCCGTCGGCGCCAGCTTCAACCGCGCGGCCGCCCGCATCGAGGCGCTGCTGCGCTCGCACCAGAGCTTGCTGGCCAACGCCAGCCACGAACTGCGTTCGCCGCTGGCGCGGCTGAAGATGGCGGTGGCGATGCTCGAAGACGCCGCGCCGGCGCAACGCGCCGGGCTGCGCCAGGAGATCCACACCAACATCGGCGAACTCGACGCGCTGGTCGAGGAGGTGCTGCTGGCCAGCCGCCTGGACGCCAGCGCGGGCGCCGAGCCGCAGCAGCCGGTGGCGCTGCTGGCGGTGGCGGCCGAGGAAGCGGCGCGCGTGGGCGCCGTCGTCGACGGCCAGGACGTGGTCGTGCAAGGCGACGAGCGGCTGCTGCGCCGCGCCGTGCGCAACCTGCTCGAAAACGCCCAGCGCTACGGCGGCGGCGAGATCACCGTCAACGTCGAGCGTCACGGGTCGCAGCTGGTGCTGCAGGTCTGCGATCGCGGCCCCGGCGTGCCCGAGGCGTTGCGCGAGCGCATCTTCGAGCCCTTCTTCCGCCTGCCCGGCCACGCCGAGCGCGCCGGCGGTGTCGGCCTCGGCCTGGCGCTGGTGCGGCAGATCGCACAGCGCCACGGCGGCCAGGTGCAGTGCCAGCCGCGTGAAGGCGGCGGCAGCTGTTTCGAGCTCAGCCTGCCGGCCGCTGCGGACAAGCCGGCGCGTTGACGCGCTGCTGGCGCAGCACCCAGGCCAGGATCAGGCTCAGCGCCGCGCCGGCCAGCACCAGGCCGGCCGTCGACGCGAACCAGTAGCCGGGCGCGCCGTGCAGCGCCGCCGGCACCTGCCCGCCGACGTTGAAGGCCAGCGCGTAGCCGCCGCCCAGACCCACGCCCCACAGCGCCGCGACGTAGACGATCACCGAGACGGTGGTGATCTTGTAGGCGCGCAGCACGAAAGCCGCGATGGCCTGCGCCGCGTCGGCGACGTGGAACACCGCCACCCAGGCCAGCAGCGGCATCGCCGCGGCCACCACCACCGCGTTGCCGGTGTACAGGTGCAGCACCGGCTCGCGCAGCACGAAGAACGCGACGCCGACCAGCGACGCCAGCGCACAGCCGACGACCAGGCCGTGCCAGCCCAGCCGCTGCGCGTCCCAGGCGTCGCCGGCGCCGATGCGCTGCGCCACCAGCGTGCTGGTGGCGTTGCCCAGCGCCAGCGGCATCATGAACATCAGCGACACGACGTTGACTGCGATCTGGTGGCCGGCCGCCGGCGTCGTGCCCAGGCGGGCGATGAACAGCGCCATGAAGGCGAAGCCGGTGACCTCGACCAGAATCGATGCCCCCAGCGGCAAGCCCAGCAACAGGTGCTCGCGCAAGGCCTTGCGGTCGGGGCGGTCGAGGCCGCGGCCCCAGAGCTCGAAAGGCGCGTAGAACGGGTCGCGCCGCAGCACGACCCAGGCCGCGATGGCCTGCGCCCACATCGCCACCAGCGTCGCCAGCGCGCAGCCCACGACGCCCAGCGCCGGCACGCCCAGTCGCGGCACGCCGAAGACGAGCGCCCACGACAAGGGCACCTTGACCAGCAGCGCCGAGACCTGGATCAGCATCACCGCCTTGGGCCGCGACACTGCGGTATTGAAGCCGCGGTAGACCGTGAACAGCAGCGATGCCGGCAGCGAGAAGGCCAGCGCCAGCAGGTAGCCGCGCACCTTGTCTGCGACCTCGGGGTTGACGCGCGACAGCGCCAGGAACGGGTAGGGGAAGGCCAGCAGCGCGCTGCCCAGCAGCGACAGCCCGAAGGCCACCCACAGCGCCTGGTGCACGTCGCGCCCGGCCTGCGCCAGGCGGCCGGCGCCGAAGTGCTGGCCGACGATCGGCGACAGCGCCAGCAGCACGCCCATGAAGCCGATGAAGACCGTGATGTAGGCCGCGCCGCCGACGGCCAGCGCGGCCAGGTCGGTAGCACTGGCGCGTGCCACCAGCAGCGTGTCGATGGTGCCGAAGGCCAGCACCGAGACCTGGCCGACGAACACCGGCCAGGCCAGCGGCACGATGCGCCGCGCGCTGTCGGCGAGTGTCGCGCCGGGCCCGCTGGCCGCTGCGGATGCAGCGCCGCTCACCGCGCCGCTGCGCCGGGGTGGGGCGCAGCCGCTGCGCTGTCGGGCGGCGGCGCAGGGTGATCGACGCCGGTGGCTTCACGCGCCCGCTCGGCGTAGCGGTTGAAGCGCCAGGCGGTGCCTTCATTGGTGATGCGCCGCCAGGTGGCGCGCTTGTCCGCCGCGCCCATCGCCGGCCAATGCTGAACCTCTTCGAAGGTGCGGCCGCAACCCTTGCAGACGGTGTCGCCCTGGCT
>JAYUPN010000308.1:0-7286 GCA_043760065.1 Rubrivivax sp. | reverse complement strand
TTCGACACGCTGCTGGGCGGCCTGGCCAGCTACTTCAGCCAGCGCGGCGCGGCGGCCTTCCTGCTCTTCATCGTGCTCTACAAGCTGGGGGATGCTTTCGCCGGCTCGCTGATGACGGCCTTCCTGCTCAAGACCATGGCCTACACCTCGGCCGAGGTCGGCGTCGTCAACAAGGTCGTCGGGCTGTGGCTGACGATCGGCGGCGCGCTGGTCGGCGGCGCGCTGATGCTCAAGCTCGGCCTGTGGCGCAGCCTGATGCTCTTCGGCGTGCTGCAGCTGCTGTCCAACCTGGGCTTCTGGTGGCTGGCGGTCAGCGGCAAGGGTGTGCTGCCGGGCACCGTGCTGCCGGCCTTCGACTGGGGCTTCGTGCAGCTGGCGACGCCGACGCCGGTGGACGGCGGGCTGCTGATGGTGGTGGCGTTCGAGAACATCAGCGGCGGCATGGGCACGGCGGCTTTCGTGGCCTTCATGATGAGCCTGTGCAACCAGCGCTTCACGGCGACGCAGTTTGCGCTGCTCAGCGCCTTTGCTTCGGTCGGTCGCGTCTGGGTCGGGCCGCTGGCCGGCGTGCTGGCGCAGAGCATCGGCTGGCCGGACTTCTTCATCGTCAGCACCGTGCTCGCCGCGCCGGCGCTGGTGATGCTGTGGTGGCTGAGGGACAGCGTGCGCGCGCTCGACGTGCCGGCCCGCGGCGCGGCTGCCGTCGACGACTGAGCTCAGGCCCGCGCGCCGGACGTGTCCGAGCGCGATGCGCACCACGCCACCCCAGTAGGCGCCGAACAGCAGCGCCTGCCAGCCCCCGTGCGCCGCCCACGCCAGCAGCGCCGGCAGCAGCAGCCCGGCGGCCACGCACCACGGGTACAGGCGGCCGAGCAGGCGCGCCTGCGGGTCGCCGATCAGCTCGCGCGCGTAGCGCGTCGGCTTCGGCACGTCGTGGCCCAGCACCCAGCCGATGTGGCCCCGCCAAGCCGCGCGCCAGCGGCTGGCCCCCGGCCAGGCGCTGCCGCGCGGTGAGTGCGGGTCGCCGGGGCGGCCGCTGGCGGCGTGGTGCATGCGGTGCAGGCCGACCCAGTACACCAGCGTCCCCTTCGCCGCCATCGCGCCCAGCACGCCCAGCGCCAGGCGCAGCGCCGGCGCGACGTCGAACGAGCGGTGCGAGAAGTGCCGGTGCAGGCCCACCGACACACCGACGCCGCCGACCAGGAACCACATGCCCAGCAGCAACGCCGCGGCCCACGGCGCGCCGTGCCGGTCGGGCCACACCGGCAGCAGCCACGGCAGCAGCCACGGCAGCAAGAGCAGGCCCAGCGTGGGCAGCGCCACCGAGAGCAGGAAGTGCCGGCGCTGCGCCGGCAGGAAGGGCGCCGCCGGCATGGCGTGCACGGTGCCGTGGTTCATGCCAGGTCCTCGCGCAGCAGCTCGGCGTAGACGACGTTCTTGTGCGGGTCCATGAAGCTGTGCACCTGGCGCGCGCCGGCGGAGCGCGCCAGCTCGCGCATCGCCGCCTCGTCGCGCAGCACCAGCGTCCAGTCCATGAACAGCTCCATGTAGCCGCGGCCCGAGCCGCCGGGCACGAAGTTGGCGATCAGCAGCCGCCCGCCCGGGCGCAGCATCTGCAGCAGCCGCGCCGTCAGGCGCTGCGCCAGTGCGTCGGGCAGGTAGTCGTAGAGACCGGCCGAGTAGACGAGGTCGAAGCGACCCAGCTCCTGCGCCAGCGGCCCGCCCAGCAGCTCACGCACGCCCCGGCGCACGACCTGCACGCGGGCGCCGGCATGCACGCGCGCGACCTCGTCGCACGACAGCGCAGCGGCGTGCCGAGCAGGCGGAACGCAGCCAGGCAGTCGCCGGACAGCACCTGCTGGCAGGCGCTGTCGAGCAGGCGCCGGGTGTTGTCTTCCAGCGTCGCAGCCGGCGGCAACGGCGCCAGGGACGCCGACGATTCGAGGTGTTCTGCAAGTGCCATGAGCGACTCCCGGGTGATGACAGCTCGGCAGACGGTACGCAGCGCGCGGCCGCGTTTCACCCCCTGCGCAGGGGGCGCTGCCACGGGCGTCAACCCGCGGGTGGATGCACGCAGCCCGGCGCCTGCACACACTGCGGCGGCCATGAAGTCCTCCCGTTCGATCGCCGCCCTGCACGCCCTGTGTGAACTGAAGCTGCACGCCGAAGTGCTGGTACCCGCGGTGCTGGAAGCGCTGCACCAGGTGGTGCCGAGCTACCGCAACCTGTTCGACTGGACCGACGCCCAGGGCCGCCTGGTGCGCTACTTCATCGAAGGGCCGATCGACGCCGCGGTGGCGCAGCTGTACTTCGACGAGTTCCACAACCGCCGCGAGGCCGAGGCGATGCCGCGCTTCGACACGCTGCACCGCCTGCCACGCGGCGTGCGCAGCGCCGACGAACTGGCGCACGAGGGCTTCTTCCGCTCGGCGCTGTACAACGAGATCTGGCGCCCGCAGGGCTTTCACACCCGGCTGGAGGCGGTGGTGCGCGGGCGCGACGCCTGCCTGCTGGGCTCCCTGGTGCTGTACCGCGCGCCGGGCGACGCGCGCTTCACGCCCGACGACGAGCGCCGCCTGGCGGCCGTGTTGCCGGCCTTTGCCGTCGGCCTGCAGGCTGGCGGCCCGGCGGTGGCCGACGACGCCCACGTGCCCAGCCCCGAACCCGAGGAGTCGCTGCTGCTGACGCTGCAGGGCGAGGTTTGCCACGCCAGCGCCGGCGCGCGGCGCCTGCTGCTGATGGCCGAAGGCGGCGCTTCACGCGACAGCCTGTCCAAGCCGCTGGACCTGCTGGCCGGCCGCCTGTTGCCGATGCTGCTGGGCCGGCTGCGCGAGCAGGCCCGCGCACCGGCCGGCCAGGCCACGGCGCCACCGCCGTCGATCACGCACGAGACCGCGGCCGGCCAGTTCGTCGCCTGTGGCCGCTTGCTGCGCGGGCTGGGCGAGGGCCAGCCGCCGATGGCGCAGGTGACGCTGCGGCGGCTGGAGCCGCACCGCGTGGCGCTGGAACGCGCGCTGCGCGCGCTGCCGCTGACCCCGGGCCAGATGGCGGTGTGTCGCCAGCTCTACCAGGGCCACACGCACGGCCAGATCGGCCGCCACCTCGGCGTCGCACCGGCCACCGTGGTTGACCACGTGCGCAAGGTGCACCAGGCGCTGGACGTGCGCTCGGCGCTGGAGTTGCGGGCGGTGATCGACCGCCGCCTGCACGCGCCCGGGCGCTGAGCGCGCCGGCGCCTCACCACTTCAGGGGCAGCGGCCGCAGCACCACGAGGCGGCGGCGGCCGACCTCGACATAACCGCCGCGGCGCATGTCGCCCAGCACGATCGTCACCATGGCGCTGGTGCAGCCGAGCAGCTGGCCGATCTCCTTGTGCGACGGCGCCGGCTCCAGCACGAAAGGCAGCGGCCCGTCGACCTGCGACTCCAGCCACAGCTTGAGCCGGCCGTAGACATCGTCGAGCGCGATGTGGCGCATGCCGCGCGTCGCCGCGCGCGCGCTGCGGATGACGCGCGCCAGCAGCTCGAAGGCGAAGGCCGGGTCATCGGCCAGGTGCTGCTGCAGCGTGGCGCGCGTGACCAGCACGCACAGCGACGGCTGCAGCGTCTCGACGTTGGCCGAACGCAGCCCGCCGTCCAGGCCCATCTCGCCGACGTATTCGCCGGGGCCGTAGGTGGCGTAGGTGATCTCGTTGCCGTCGTCGCCGACGCTGAAGGCGCGCAGGCGGCCGCTGAGCACGATGTAGAGCGAGTCGCCGCGGTCGCCTTCGGTGATGATCTGCGTGCCCTTGCGCAGCCGGCTGGGCACGCCGCGGCGCGCCAGCGCGCGCAGCGAATCGGACATCGGGGCCTGGTCGAAAGGGTCTGGAGGCGGTGCTTGGGGCATGGGCGCGAGCGGCCGGCAGCGCGCAGCGCGCTGCCGGCCCTGAGGCCCGGCGATCCTAAACCCCCGGCTCACTTCGTTCGCGCCGCCCGAGGGGGTGCGCTCCCGACCGGGAGACCCGGATCCGGAACCTAGCGGGCGAAGACCGCGCTGTTGCGCAGGGCGCTGACCATCGGCGGCAGCACCGCCACCTGGCGCACCAGTTCGCTGATGCTGGCGGCCCCGGTCTTGGAGCGGATGGCGCCGATCTGCGTGCGGATGGTCGACACCGCGACGCGCTGCAGCAGCGCGATGTGCGTCGGCCGCTCGCCGGCGCACAGCAGCACGAGCACGCGCGTCTCGGCCGATGTCAGGCCCATGCTCTTGGCGAACCCTTCCACCGACAACTGGGCGCAGACCTGCCGCTTGCCCAGCACCAGCAGCACCTGCGGCTCGTGGTCCTGCAGGCGTGCGCCGGCAGCGGCGGGCAGGGGCAGCACCGACACGCAGACCCGGTGCTCGCCGCTGCCCAGCGTCAGCAGCTTGCGCAGGCCGCGCTGCGCCGCGGCCAGCGCGTCGTACAGCGGCGCCACGTCCTGCGGCCGCTGGGCGCGCAAGGCGCAGCCCAGCATCTGCAGCGGGTGCTCGTGGTCGAGCTCGAGCCGCGCCGCATGGTTGAGGTACAGCACCTGGGCGTCGGCGCTGACGAGCAGCATGCCGTAGTCGATCTCGTCGAGCATGCCCGACAGGCACATGCCCAGCGCCTGGCTGGCGGCGCGGCGCTCGGGACCGTGGTAGTGCAGGGCGTTGGCTTGCCGCGGCGAGGACATCGGGGTCGGATGCGAAATGACGCTTTCGAACATGTTCTTCTCCCACTGGACTGTTGTTGCTGCCCGGGTCGTGCGCAGCATCGACAGTCTGATGAGAGGCCCGCCGCGCGGGCGGTGAACAAGTGCGTCGCGTTCGGTGAACTATTTACCGTCGGCCCCGGCGCCCAGCGCCGGCGGCAGCGCCCACAGCGTGCGCAGCAGGTCGCCCAGGCTGCGGTGACCGGTCTTGCACCGCAGCGTCACCAGTCGGCTGCGCAGGGTGCTCGGTGGCAGTCTCAGATCGCCCGCCATCTGCGCCACCCGGCGCCCGTCGGCCAGCGTCTGCAACAGCTGCTGCTGCGCCGCCGACAGGCCGTGCGCCTGCCCGTAGGCAACGACGTCGGGCCGCCGCACGGGCGCGGCGAGAAAGTCTGGCTTCAGGTCGAGCAGCAGCAGCACCGAGCGGCCGGGCAGCGGCGCCAGCGGCCGCAGCGTGGCGCTGGTGCCACCGGGCTTGCCGGGCCAGCGCAGTTCGCGCACCTGGCCGGCGGCCGCGGCCTGCAGCGCCAGGCAGAAGTCGGCGCGGTGCGACGGCGAAGCCGGTTGCAGCCGTTGCTGCGCATCCAGCCGCAGCGGCTGACCCCTTGCCAGCACGGTGCGGCCGCTGTGGTTGGCGTGGTGCAGCGCGCCTTGTTCGTCGACCAGCACCAGCGGCCAGGCCAGCGCGTCGGCCATGCGCACCAGCGCCGGCACCAGATCGGCCGGGGGACGGGCGGCGGCGGCGCCGGGGGTTGCAGACATGGCCCCACCTTAGCGGTGGCCGGCGCCGCAGTCATCGACTCGACTGCGGATGCACCGCGCCGACCCCAACCCCACCGCTATGATCCCGGCGTGAGGGCGTGCCTGATTCTGCTGCTGCAATCGCTGGCGCTGGCCGGCACGGCCGGGTCGGCCGACGGTGGCAAGCCGCTCGTCTACTGCGCCGACGCCAGCCCCGAGGGCTTCGACCCCGCGCTGTGGGACAGCAGCAGCACCAGCAACGTCACCTCGCAGATCTTCCAGACGCTGGTCGGCTTCCAGCGCCCCGGCGGGCAGCTGGTGCCCGAGCTGGCGAGCACCTGGCAGGTCAGCGCCGACGCGCGCAGCTTCACCTTCCAGCTGCGCCGCGGCGTGCCGTTCCACAGCACCGCCTGGTTCACGCCGACGCGCGACTTCGACGCCGACGACGTGGTGTTCAGCTTCACGCGGCTGATCGACCCGCAGCAGCCCTTCAACCGCGCCTTTCCGGCCACCTTCGTCTACCCGCAGAGCCTGGGGCTGGCGGCCATGATCGCCGGCATCGACAAGCTCGGGAGCCACGAGGTGCGCTTCCGGCTGCACCGGCCCAACGTCAACTTCCTGAGCTACTTCGGCGGCAGCTTCGCCGCCATCCATTCGGCCGAGTACGCGGCGCAATTGCTGCGCGAAGGCCGCGCCAGCGCCATCAACAACCAGCCGGTGGGCACCGGGCCGTGGCGCTTCAAGAGCTACCGCAAGGACGACGTGCTGCGGCTGCAGCCGCACCCCGGCTACTGGCGCGGCGTGCAGACGCCGCGCGCGCTGGTGTACGCAATCAGCCGCGAACCCAACGTGCGCGTGCAGAAGCTCTCGCGCGGCGAATGCCACGTCGCGGCGCCGATCCGCGACGTCGACATCACCGCGCTGGCCGGACACCCGCAGGTGCAGGTGCTGAAGATCCAGGCCCTGAACATCAGCTACCTGGCCTTCAACCTGAAGAAGCCGCCGCTGGACCGGCGCGAGGTGCGCGAGGCGCTGGACATCGCCATCGACCGCGATGCGCTCTTCAAGGTGCTGTTCCCGCGCGGCGACGCGCTGCAGGCCGTCGGCGCCTTTCCGCCCTCGGTGCCCGGCTTCAACAAGGCGCTGAAGAACGAGTTCGACCCCGAGCGCGCGCGCCGGCTGCTGGCGGCAGCAGGGCACGCGGGTGGCTTTCAGATCGACCTCTGGGCGCTGCCGATCAGCCGCCCGACCAACCCCAACGGGCAGCTGATGGCGCAGATGATCCAGGCCGACTGGGCACGCATCGGCGTCAAGGCACGCATCCTCAGCTACGAGTGGGGCGAGTACCTCAAGCGCGCCAACCAGGGCGAACACCACGTCTACATGAGCGGCTGGAGCAGCGACATCGCCGCCGCCGACGAGTTCCTGACGCCCAACCTCACCTGCGCCGCCAGCCGCGGCGGCATCAAGTTCTGCAACCCCGAGTTCGACGCCCTGGTCGACGGCGCACGCGCCGAGGTCGACGAGGCCAAGCGCCTGAAGATGTTCGAGCAGGCGCAGCTGATCTTCAAGCGCGAGCGGCCGTGGATGCCGATGGCGCACAGCAGCGTCTACATCCCGCTGCGCAAGGACGTGGTGGGCTTCGTCATGTCGCCCAACGGCAGCGTCGACTTCGAAGGCGTCTACCGGCGATGAAACGCGTCGAGGACATCGCCGCCAGCGCCGACTTCCGCCACCTGCGCACGCTGCGCGGTGTGGCGCACGATCTGCGCTACGTCGGCAGCAACAACTTCGCCGGCCGCAGCCTGTACGGCCGCCTGGACTGCGCCTGGCTGC
>JAYUPN010000307.1:0-7337 GCA_043760065.1 Rubrivivax sp. | reverse complement strand
CACGACTCAACTCGCTTGCGTGTTGCCATGCTCTCGCCCGAACGCCGCGTGAACTGCGGCTCGGAACGAGAGTTTACTATTTACGGATAAGCTCTTAGTGATGGCGGTGTTCAAGTCGGTCTTGAACTGCGACAGCGAGGCCGACCTGGCCGAACTGGTGCAACTGCTGCTGCCCACGCTCATCGCCCACGAAGTCGGCCACCTGCTGCGTGACAAGCGCGGCCTGTTCGGTACCGACCTGTGGTTTGAAGAACAGGTGGCCAACCAGATGGCTGCGGCGCTGGCGCAGCACTACCTCAGCCCCATGCAGCGCGCCACGCTGGTGCGCAAGATGCGCCGCACGCTCAAGCACCTGGCGCCGCGAGTGGGCTCGGCGTACATCGCCGTGTCCACCTACCTGGATCCGCTGAAGGCCTTTGGCGCCAGCGGCCTGCTGGCGCCGGCCGCCGTGCGCAGCCTGGAGATGATGCAGCGGCTGCTGACGCTGTCGCCCGAACGCGTGCTGCGCGAAATGCCGCAGCCGCCCCAGGCCGTGCTGGCCAGCTTTGACGCGCGCAGCGGCACCATCGCCGGCTTCAATGAGGACTACACCGCCGGCCTGGCCCGCTATGTTTACTTCCAGTTCGGCTGGATGCTGATCCAGCTCGAGAGCTCCGAGCACCATTACGTGGACGAGGTGGCGCAACACCACCTGGGCCGGGTGCCGCAGCTCTTGCCGCGCATCGCGCAGGGTGCTGAGCCGCAGGTGGAATGGATTCTGTCGTGCCACCAGGCGCACCGCGCGCTGGCTGAACGCTCGCCCGTCGCGTCGCGCTACTTCTTCAAGCGCTACCGCTCGCTGTTGCTGGACAAGGTGGTGCTGGCCCAGGCCGGCCACCTGCACGGCGCTGCGGGCATGGACAACCAGGCCCGCCGGCTGCTTGAAAGCCAGATCGAAGACGACGCCGGCACGCTGGACTTCTTGGCCGTGGTGGCGCCGCCCGAGCTGCGCACGCTGTTCCCCGGCCCGCTGGCGGCGCGGCCTGCGGCCCTGGCCGAGCTGAGCTTTGCCTGCACCACCGACCAGCGGCTGTGGCAGTGGGTCGTATCCGGCAGCGCAGACGCCGCAGCCGCCAACACCCTGGCGCGGCTTGAACAGCTCGAAGCGTCAGAGATCTACCGCACCCTGCCCACCGAGCTGCTTGTGGCGCTGGCCCACGCCATGTTCGAGGTGCAGGTGCCTGCGGGTGTCACGGTCATCCAGCAGGGCAGTAGCAACGACGACGTGTTCATCGTCACCGCCGGCGCGTTCGACGTGATGGTGGCCGAAGCGGGCAACGTACGGCGCGTGGCCGGCATGCACCCCGGCGAGATGGCGGGCGACATGGCCTTCCTGACCGGCGAGCCGCGCACCGCGTCCGTGCGTGCCGCCCAGGACTCGGCCTGCCTGGTGCTGCGCGCGGCTGACTTGAAGCTGATGGCCTTCGAACACCCCATGGTGCTGATGCGCATGGCCCGCGTCGTCGTCAAGCGCCTGCCCGACCGCTGGCTGGGCGCGGCGCGTGCCGGCGCGCCTGCGCTGCGCAAGGTCGCGTGAATCGTCAACCACAAGGAAACAGCATGAACATCGACGACCGAATCCTGGCCTGCCGGCTGGCCTTCGAAGCGCGCGCCGACGGCGTGTTCGAAGCCGCCTGGGCGGGTGTGCAAACCTTGGCCCAGCCCTTCAAGTTTGAACTGGACTACCTGCGCGAACCCAGTGGCCAGTGGCGCGACTTCTGCGCCGCCACCGCCTACCGGCCGCTGGACCTGCCGCTGCACCTGTTGCAAGACCTGAACCAGACGGAAAGCAACGCACGCGACCGCGTCGAGCAAGGTCTGTTCATGGCCGGCGCCTTGCAAGTCAGCGCGGTGCTGGTGTCTGAACTGGTGCTGGGGGCCGAGTGCTACTTCAACTGCGAACACACCCTGCTGGGCCACGGCCTGCTGGTCCGCGCGCAGTGGGAACTGGCGGGCGCGGCGGCCAACCCCGACCGCGTGGCCGCCTGGTCGGTGGCGCACTGGAACGAACACGGCAGCGCCATGCGGGCCCACCGCAGCCGGCGGGTGCAAAAGACGTTGCCTTTCGAGCGCGATGAACTGTTGCAGCTGGGGGGCCGCTGGGCGCCGCTGAAAACAGGCGTGTTCACCGCGGCCACCCGCGCCGGCCGGCCCGACCTGGTCGCCGCGCTGGACCCGCTGCTGGGCGAAGCCGCCGCGCTGTTCCAGCTCGGGCGCGAGCTGGGCAGCATCAACCGCGATCTTTCACGCGGGCATTGCACCTACCCGGTGTGGCGCCTGGCCACGGCCCTGGGCGGCCAGCCCGCGCAAGACGCCGCCCCCGACGCCGGCCACGCGCTGCTGGCCGCCATGCTCACGCCCACGCTGCGCGATCTGGCGCAAGACGCACTCGCCCGCCACGCGCTGCTGCTGCGGGCCGTGCGCAAGCTGGGCCTGGTCCATGTGCGCCAAGGCCTGGTGTCGCTGGCCGCCCCGTTCGAGCAGTTGCTGGGCCTGTACACCACCGTGCAACAACCCGAAGCGGCCACGCACGCCACGTTCTCCATCAGCCACCGGCCGCAGCTGCAACAGGTGATCACAGCCACCAAGGCCTACCTGCGCGCCGACCCGGCGCAGCATGAAGCCTGGGAGGTGTACCGCTGTGGCTTCCTGAATCAAGACGAGCTGGTCTGCCGTGTCTTCCCGCTGGGCCTGATGCTGGAAAACCGCATCGCCGCCGGCGATGACTGCGGCAAGGAAGTGGACGACCTGTTCGAGCTGTACGCACGCAACCGCTTCCACTACTTCGACACCCCCACCATGCAGCCCCCCGACACCGACACCCTGGGGCTGATGCTGCGCCTGACAGGCCACGGCAGCGACCCCGCGCGCTGCCGCGAACTGCTGGACGTGCCGCTGGGCTGGTTGATGAAGAAAATCGAGTCCGATGGCGGCATCCCCGTGTTCATGACGCGCGGCACCGGGGCCGACGAGGCCGGGCGCTGCGTGCACGTGGTGGGCCGCAAGTGCGCCGCAGCGCAGGCCGGTCTGCTGTTGGGCTTGCTGGCGTTCGACGCCCAGCGCTTTCGCGCCACCTTGCTCAACAGCGGCCGCCGCGCGCTGCAGTCGTTCGCACACCAGGGTGCCGCCCAGGTGCGCTTCTACGACGTACCCTTTGGTGCGGGCATGGTCATCGCGCTGGCGCATGGCTTGCGGCAGATCGACAACGGGCCCGACCTGGCCGCAGCCGCCACGGCCGCCGAGCACAGGGCCGTGGAACTGCTGGCCGCCTGGCGCCCGCAAGGCCACATGAACGCCCAGGACGCCGCGCTGCTGCACCTGGCCAGCCGCTTCCCTGCCGCAGCGGCGCTGCGCGACCCGGCGTGGCTGGAACTGCTGATCCGCACCCAGCACAGCGACGGCGGCTGGGACTCGGCCCCACTTTGGAGCGGCCCGGGCCGCGGCAATGTCATGCACTGGTACAGCAGCCGTCTGGTCACGTCGGCGCTGGCCTACCACGCATTGCACGCAGCACCGATGCCGGCAGCGGCCAAAGCCGCTGCGCACGACGAACGCCGGTCCGCGCCCCGCGCCGCACACCACGCCACCGCCACGGCCGATGCGCAGTGCGCTTGACGCAGCGCCCCCCTCCACCCACCGAGCTCATGCCCATGCCCTCCATCGCCCCCCGTGCCCCCGCCGTGACCCTGCCCGCCGGCTTCGAGCAACAGCTGGGCGACAGCCACGACAGGCTGTGCCGCGAACTGATGCACCTGGCGCCGGACCTGTGCACTACGCTGCTGCCCTGGATGCGCCGGCGTGCCGCCAAGGGCTTGTCGCCCACGGCCTACTTCACGCACCCGCTGGCCTTCCCGCTGCTGCTGCTGCCGTGGTGGCTGGACGAATCGCTGGGCGGCGACGGCCCGGCCGACCTCGCCTTGCACGGCGACCTGCTGCTGTCGTCGATGGCCGGCTACTACCTCGTTCGCCTGATCGACGACGTGATGGACCGTTCGCCCGAAGCCGCCCCGCAGTTGCTGCCCGCCGTGGCCGTGCTGCACGCGCAGTTCCAGTCGGCGTATGCACGCTGGTTCCCGGCCGAGCACCCGTTCTGGGCCCACTTCCACCGCGCCTGGGCTCGTTGCAACGAAGCGGCTGTCGTCGAGGCGGGTTTGCAAGACATCGACGAGCCCGCCTTCCAGCGCGCCAGTGCGCCCAAGGTGTCGGCCGGCGTCATCCCCCTGTGGGCGCTGGCCTGGCAGCGCAATGGCGGTGAACTGCCCGCTGCCTGGGCGCAGCTGCTGCCCAAACTGTGCGCTTTCCACCAGCGCTACAACGACTTGTTCGACTGGAAGCGCGACCTGGACAGTGGCGCCGCGACGCACTTCGTGTGCCTGGGGCGGCGGCAGATGCAGCCGGGTGAATCGATGTTTTCCTGGGTGGCCCGCGAAGGTTTTGCGCAGGAAGTGCAGCGGCTGAACGCCGAGCTTCTGGCGCTGCAAGCCAACGCCGCCCACGCTGGCAGCCCGGCCCTGTGCGCCTGGCTGCTGCTGCGCCGCAACCTGCTGGACAGCGCCGCAGCCCAGGCCCGCGCCGGCTTCGACGCCGCAGCGCCCTTGCTGCGCGCACTGCAAGCCCAGTCGCTGGTTGCGACGGCCTGACCGCCAAGCGGCCAGGCATCACAAACGCGCGAAGTAGCCCGCCCCGTGAACATCGACAACCCGCTCTGCGCCTACGGGCTTGCCAACACCACCGCGCTGGCCACCGTCCCGCAGCACCGCCAGCGTGTGCAGGCCGCCGCCGCAGCCGATGGCTACCTGCGCAGCGACCCCACCCAGCACGAGGCCTGGGAGATTTACCGCTGGGGCTACCTGGACCAGGCACAACTGGTGTGCCGCGTGTTCCCCCTGGGCCTGCTGCTGGAAAACCGCATCGCCGCCGGCGATGACTGCGGCAAGGAAGTGGACGGCCTGTTCGAGCTGTACGCACGCAACCGCTTCCACTACTTCGACACCCCCACCATGCAGCCCCCCGACACCGACACGCTGGCGCTGATGCTGCGGCTGTCCCCGCACGGCCGCAACGTGGCGCGTTGCCGCCAGTTGCTGGAAGTGCCGCTGCGCTGGTTGATGCCGTGCATAGAAGCCAACGGCGACATCCCCGTTTTCATGACACGCGGCCTGGGTGCCGATGCGCAAGGCCCGTACCTGAACATGACCGTGCGCCGGTGCGCCAGCGTGCAGGCAGGGCTGCTGTCGGGGCTGCTGACTTTTGATGCCCACCGCTTTGAAGGCCAGGTGGCCACCAGCGCACTGCACACCTTGCAATGTTTTGCACACCAGGGCGGCGGTGGGCTGACGCACTACGACGCGCCCTATGGCGCCTTCAGCATACTGGCGCTGGTGCAGGCCTTGCGATGCAAGGCGATGGCACCAGCCCTGGAAGCGGCAGCCACCTGGGCCGAGCACAGGGCCGTGGAACTGTTGCTGGCCCGGCGCTCTCTCAGCCGCATCACCGCACTGGACGCCGCCCTGCTGCAGCTGGCCAGTGGCTTCCCAGCCGCCGCCGCGCTGCACGACGGCGACTGGGTCGAGACGTTGATGCGCATGCAGCGGCCTGACGGTAGCTGGGAAGGCGGCCCGCTTTACCTGGTGCCCATCCGCGGCAACCGGATGGGCTGGTACGCCAGCCGACGCGTCACCACGGCCTTGGCCTACCGCGCGCTGAACGCTGCGCAGGCGCCGGGCAAGGCCATGCTCGGCGTGTCGCATCGCCTGCAGGCGGCCTGACCACGATTCGACAAGGTGGTGGCACTGCCGCGCAGCGGCAGTCACCCCCCTCGCTGCGCGGGCCCGCCGAAAGGCCACTGGCAGAATCGGCCAGCCATGGCCCATGCCCCTGCCCTGCCCGCCGCGCCCGCTGCGCCCCTGCTGTCGCTGGTGTTCGGGCCGTTTGTGCTGGACCGCCAGGGCGGACAACTGCTGCGCCATGGTGAGCTGGTCGACATCGCGCCGAAAACGCGCGATCTGCTGGCCTTCCTGGCCGTGCGGCCCGGCGTGCTGGTCACCAAGGAAGCACTCCTCGACGCCGTGTGGGGCCACCGCTTCGTCAGTGATTCGGTGTTGAAGGTGGCCGTCAACGGTCTGCGCGTGGCCTTGGGCGAGGACGCGCGCGAACCGCGCTGGGTACACACCGTGCCGCGCCGTGGCTACCGTTTCGCCAACGACGTCCTGCTGCTGGGTCCCACAGGCCAGCCCGTGTCGGCCGGCGCGCTGGCCGAGTTGCTGCTGGCGCAGAACGCCGACTGCCACAGCGACATCGCCCGTGCGGCCGCGCCGGGCAACCTGCCGTGGCCAGGCGCGCCGCTGCTGGGTCGCGACGACGACCAGGCCCGCTTGTGCCGTGCGCTGGAAAGCCACCGGCTCGTCACCCTGACCGGCCCCGGTGGCGTGGGCAAGACGCACTTGGCCCTGGCCACCGCGACGCACCTGGCGCCGGCCGACGGCGTGTGGCTGCTTCGGCTGGATGCGCTGGACGGCCAAGACCCCGTGGGCCCGGCGCTGGCGCGACTGCTTGGCCTGGCCGACACGGCGGGCACCGATGCGCTGGCCTTGGGCCGCGCGATATCGCCCCTGCGCCTGCGTCTGGTGCTGGACAACGCCGAGCACATGGCCCAGACCCTGGCGTCGCAGATCAGCACCTGGCTGCAACACGCGCCGCATCTGCGGCTGTTGCTGACCAGCCAGCGTCCTTTACATCTGCCGGGCGAACTGGTGCTGCCACTGGGTCCGCTGGCGTTGCCGGCGGCGGGCCAGGGCATCGACGCGTTGCGCAACAACCCGGCGGTGGCCCTGCTGCGCCAGCGCATCCGCCTGGCGCAGCCGAGCTGGGCACCGCAGGACGCCGATTGGCTCGATCTGGCCGACATCGCCTGCGGTCTGGACGGCATGCCGCTGGCGCTTGAACTGGCCGCGGCGCGCGTGCCGCTGCTGGGCGCGCGCAACGTGAGCCAGCGCCTGGGCGAGCGCCTGCGCATGCTCACCCGCGGGCCGGCCGACGCACCGAACCGCCACAAGACCTTGCGTGCCGCGTTGGAATGGAGCGTGGCCCTGCTCCCGCCAGGCGCAGCGCAGTTGCTTGACCATTGCGCCGTGTTCGTAGGCGGCTTCACGCTCGAGGCGGTGCAAGCCCTGGCCGCGATGACGCTGCCCGAGATGGACGAGTGGACGCTGATCGACCACCTGGACCTGTTGCGCGAGATGTCGCTGGTCAACGATGCCGGCACGCCAGCTACCCCGCTGGCACCCACACGCGGCAGC
>JAYUPN010000306.1:0-7376 GCA_043760065.1 Rubrivivax sp. | reverse complement strand
CCTGCCCGGCCGCCCGAAAGGCTCATACACCGCAGTGCGAAGCACGGAGGTTGCCTGATGAGCCTGCCCGGCCGCCCGAAAGGCGAATACCGCAGTGCAAAGCACGGAGGTTGCCTGATGCGCGCCCTTGTCCTGCCGCGGCAGCAGGCCGCTGCCTACAATGCCGCGCTCCATGACCGAAGCCCCGACCAGCACCCCCGAACTGCCCGAGCGCTGCGACGTGCTGGTCGTCGGTGCCGGCCCGGCCGGCAGCGCCTGCGCGCAGCTGCTGGCCGCCGCCGGGCTCGACGTGGTGCTGGCCGACCAGCATCCATTCCCGCGCGACAAGGTCTGCGGCGACGGCCTGATCCCCGACAGCCACGCCGCCTTCCGCCGCCTGGGCGTCTACGACGAGGTCGCGGCGCTGGCCACGCCAGTGCAGTACGTGCGCTGCGTCGGGCCGCGCGGCAGCCTCGTCGACGTGCCGGGTTCGTTGTCGGTGCTGCCGCGCAAGGTGCTCGACCACGTGCTGGTGCGCGCCGCGCAGCGCGCCGGCGCGCGGCTGCTGACGCCACTGCGCTTCGAGGCACCGCTGCTCGACGGCGAACGCGTCGCCGGCGCCCGCTTCAAGACCGCTGGCACCGTGCACGAGATCCGCGCCCGCTGGACTGTGCTGGCCACCGGCGCCGTGCCGCAGGCCAGCATCGCCGCCGGCCTGTGCGAGCGCCGCACGCCCAGCGGCGTGGCGCTGCGCGGCTACGTCAGGAACGACGCCATGGTGCCGCACATCACGCAGCTGCAGATGATGTGGCACCCGCGGCTGCGCGGCGGCTACGGCTGGATCTTCCCGGCGCCGGACGGCCTCTTCAACATCGGCGCCGGTCTCACCGGCAGCCATCTGCAGCAGGGCGACGGCAAGGGCCGGATGCAGGACGTCAACCTGCGCGGCATGTTCGACGCCTTCTGCGAGGTCTACGCGCCGGCGCGTGATCTGATGGCCGGCGGCACGCTGCAAGGCGACATCAAGGGCGCACCGCTGCGCTGCTCGCTGGTCGGTGCACGCTGGTCGCGCCCGGGCCTGCTGGGCACCGGCGAAGTGGTCGGCAGCACCTACGCCTTCACCGGCGAAGGCATCGGCAAGGCGATGGAAACCGGCATGCTGGCCGCCGAGGCGCTGCTGCACGACCGAGAGGCCGCCGACGAGGCCATTCGCCAGCGCTACGAAAGTGCGCTGGCCTTGCTCAAGCCGCGTTTCGACATGTACGAAACCGCCAGCCACGTCAACCACCGGCCCTGGATTGCCGATGTGGTGGTGTGGCGGGCGCGCAAGAGCCCGCGCATCCTGCGCCGCATGTCCGGCATGCTGGAAGAGACGCAGAACCCGGGCCGGCTGTTCAGCTGGCGCGGCATGAGCAGATTGTTGTTCGAATGAACCCGCCCACACCACGGAAGGCTGCCATGAAATCAACGGCTGAAACATCCCTGAGCCGCATCGGCGTCAGCAGCGCGCTGCTCGCGATGATGGCGGCCTGCGGCGGCGGCGGCGGCTACGCCGGTGACCCCACGCCGCCGCCTCCGCCCCCGCCACCCACCCCTTGCGTCGCCACGTCGCCGCCGCCCGCGCCAGCGCCGGGCGTGCTGCCGCCGCAGGTGACGTTGACGGTCGACAACGGCGCCGGCGTCAACGGCACCCTCGTCATCAACCTGGAGCCGGGGCGTGCGCCGCTGACGGTGGCCAACTTCCTGAACTACGTCAACGCCGGCTTCTACAACTGCACCGTGTTCCACCGCCACGGCCGCACCGCCACCCTCGGCACCTTTGTGCTGCAGGGCGGCGGCTACGCGGCGCCGGTCAGCAGCACGGCCCGCTTCCCGGCGCCCAAGCCGACCAACCCGCCGATTGCGCTGGAAGTCGGCCGCGGCCTGTCCAACGTCCGCTACAGCCTGGCCATGGCGCGCACCGACGTGCTCAGCTCCGCCACGTCGGAGTTCTTCATCAACACCACCGACAACGCCTTCCTGGACACCTCCAGCGGCGGCTACGCCGTGTTCGGCAACATCACCGCGGGCACCGCAGTGGTCGATGCCATGGTGGCGGCGACCTGCAACTTCTCGTCGCTGAACTTCGCCCTCGGCAGCCCGGACTGCGTGCCCGAGCCCAACCTCGTGATTCGCAGCGCCGTGCAGACCCGCTGACGCCAGCGCCGAAACCCATGTGCCAGCTGCTGGGCATGAACGCCAACGTCGCCACCGACGTCATGTTCAGCTTTGCCGGCCTGGCCACGCGCGCCCACGAACACAAGGACGGCTTCGGCATCGCCTTCTTCGAGGACCGCGGGCTGCGCCACTTCATCGACCACCACGGCGCGCGCACGAGCCCGGTGGCACAACTCGTCAAGCGCTACCCGATCAAGAGCGACAACGTCATCGCCCACATCCGCAAGGCGACACAAGGCGTGGTGGCGCTGGAGAACACGCACCCCTTCGTGCGCGAACTCTGGGGCCGCTACTGGGTGTTTGCGCACAACGGCGACCTGAAGGACTTCTGCCCGCGCCTGCACGGCGCCTTCCGCCCCGTCGGCGGCACCGACAGCGAACGCGCCTTCTGCTGGCTGATGCAGGAACTGGCCAAGGCCCACGCCAGCGTGCCGACGGTGCAGGAGCTGAGCTGCACGCTGCGCGAGCTGCTGCCGCTGCCGGCGCGCCACGGCACCTTCAACCTGCTGCTGAGCAACGGCCAGGCGCTGTGGGCGCACTGTTCGACGCAACTGCACGTGCTGGAGCGGGCGCACCCCTTCGGCACCGCGCAGCTCGCCGACGAGGACCTGCGCGTCGACTTCGCCGCCCACACCACGCCGCAGGACCGGGTGGCCATCGTCGCCACCGCGCCACTGACCCAGGGCGAGCCCTGGGTGGCGATGGCGCCGGGCCAGATGCGGGTCTTGGTCGGCGGCCGCACGGTGGTCGCCGGGCCCGGCAGCGCCTGACCGGGCCGCGCTGAGCGGCTACCTGCGCGGCCGGCCCGAGACGCTGCCGGTGCCGCGCCACTTCCAGGGTCTTTTCAAGGGTCAGTGAGTAAGGGGCCAGCCCCTGGGCGCAGGTAGGATCAAAACACCTTCCGTACCAACGTCCAACCATGCCCGCGATTCCCGTGCCGCGCTTCGACCAGTTCTACCGCTACCCCGAGCTCACGCGGTTGCTGCAGGACTACGCCGCGGCGGCGCCCCAGATCGTGAGCCTGCGCTCGATCGGCAAGAGCTTCGAAGGCCGCGACATCTGGCTGCTGGCGCTGTCCAACCAGGCCACCGGGGCGGACACCGACAAGCCGGCGTTCTGGGTCGACGGCAACATCCACGCCGCCGAGCTGACGGCCAGCACGGCCTGCCTGTACTGGCTGCACCAGCTGGTGACGGGCTATCTGGCCGGCGACGCGCAGGCCGTGCAGCTGCTGGACACCCGCGTGATCTACCTGGTGCCGCGCCTCAACCCCGATGGCGCCGAGCTGGCGCTGGCCGACCGGCCGCGCCACATCCGGTCGTCGACACGCCCCTACCCCTTCGACGAGGAGCCGGTGGAAGGCCTGACGATCGAGGACGTCGACGGCGACGGCCGCATCCTGAGCATGCGCATCCCCGACCCGCACGGGCCGTACAAGAAGCACGCCGCCGATCCGCGGCTGATGGTGGCGCGCGAGCCGGGCGAGTTCGGCGGCAGCTACTACCGCATCGTCCCCGAAGGCACGCTGAAGAACTTCGACGGCTTCAAGATCACCGCCAACCCCGACCGCGAGGGCCTCGACCTCAACCGCAACTTCCCCGCCGGCTGGCGGCAGGAAGGCGAGCAGGTCGGCGCCGGCCCCTACCCGGCCAGCGAGCCCGAAGTGCGCGCGATGGTCGAGTTCATCACGCAGCACCCCAACATCGGCGCGGCGGTCAGCTTCCACACCCACAGCGGCGTCATCCTGCGGCCGATGGGCACGAAGAGCGACGACGACATGACGCCCGAGGACCTGTGGATGATCAAGCGCCTGTCGGAGCTCGGCGCGCAGCTCACCGGCTACCCGGCGGTGAGCATCTGGCACGACTTCAAGTACCACCCCAAGCAGGTCATCAGCGGCACCCAGGACTGGATCTACGAGCACCTGGGCGCGCTGTTCTGGACGGTGGAGATCTGGTCGCCCAACAAGGAAGCCGGCATCACCGACTACAAGTGGATCGAGTGGTACCGCGACCACCCGGTCGAGGACGACCTCAAGCTGCTGAAGTGGAGCGACGAGCAGTGCGCCGGCTTGGCCCACGTCGACTGGTACCCGTACCGCCACCCGCAGCTCGGGATGGTCGAGTTCGGCGGCTGGGACCGCATGAACTACTGGCGCAACCCGCCGCCGCACCTGCGCGAACGCGAAGCCGCGCGCTTCCCGGCGTGGCTGATGCAGATCGGCCTGTCGCTGCCGCGGCTGGAGGTGCTGCGGGCCGAGGTGCGAGCGCTGGGCGACGACACCTGGCGCATCCGCTTCGCGGTCGCCAACAGCGGCTACCTGCCGGCCTACGTGACGCAGCGCGCCAAGGAGCGCAAGACGGTGCGCGGCACCGTCTTCAACATCCACCTGCCCAGCGGCGTGAGCCTGGTCAGCGGCAAGGAACGTTGGGAGGGCAGCCACCTCGAGGGCCATGCGCCCAAATCCTCGCTGCAGGCCTTCCTGCCCAGCCGCGAGATCACCGGCGACCGTGCCGTGGCCGAGTGGGTCGTGCGCGGCGCGCGCGGCAGCGCGCTGGCCCTTACCGCGACGGCCGACCGTGCCGGCACCGTACACACCGAAGTGACGCTGGACTGAACGCAGGGCCGTGGCAGCATCCGCCGCACCCCGTCCGCAGGACGACAGCTTCTCGACGCTGTTCGAGTTTCTGCCCCTCGGCGCCTACCGCATGCTGCCGGGGGGCCGCCAGCTGCGCGCCAACCCGGCATTGGTGCGCATGAACGGGTTCAGCTCCGAAGCCGAGCAACTGCACGAGCTCAAGGACATCGCGACCGAGTGGTACGTCGACCCGACGCGGCGCGCGCGTTTCATGGCGCTGCTGGAGCGCGACGGCCGCGTCGCCGGCTTCGAGTCCGAGGTCCGCCGCGTCAGGACCGGCGAGCGCTTCTGGGTCAGCGAAAACGCCCACCTCGTGCGCGACCCGGCGGGCCAAACGCTGTACTGCGAAGGCACGGTGGAGGAGATCACCGAACGCATGGCGCAGCGCAAGGAGCTGGCGCGCAGCCGCGCCGAGCTGCGCCAGATCGTCGACCTCGTGCCGGGCTTCGTCTACCGCGTGCTCGTGCTGCCCGACGGCCAGCGCCAGTGCACGTTCTGCAGCGCCGGCGTGCGCGAACTCTTCGAGGTCGAACCCGAGGAGGTGCTGCGCGACGGCATGCTGATGCACCACCTGCGCCACCCCGAGGACCGTGCCCGCATCGAGGCCGCGACGCGCGCGGCCCTGCAGGCGCGCCAGCCGCTGCAGCTGGAGTACCGCGTGCTGCTGGCCAGCGGCCGCGTCAAGTGGGTGCACCTGTTCAGCGCTTCGGCGCCCGACGACGACGGCGCCGAGGTGCGCGTCGGCATGGCCTTCGACATCACGGCCCGCAAACAGGCCGAGCTGGCGCTGCAGGAGAACAGCGAGCTCTGGAAGCGGGCGCTGGAAAGCAGCGGCGACGGCGTCTGGGACGTGAACCTGCGCGAAGGCACCGAGGTCTACAGCCCGAAGTGCCGGGCGCTGTACGGCTACACGGTCCAGGAGATGCCCGACCTGCCCAGCGCGCTGGACGAGCGCACACACCCCGACGACCTGGCGCGCATGTGGGCCGATCGCCAGTCCCACCTGGAAGGCCGCACGCCCAGCTACGTCAACGAACACCGCGTGCGCTGCAAGGACGGGCGCTGGAAGTGGATCCTGTCGCGCGGCATCGTCATCAGCCGCGATGCCCAGGGCGCGCCGCTGCGCATGGTCGGCACCCACACCGACATCACGGCCGAGAAGGAGGCGCAGGCGCTGCGCCTGGAACGCGACCGCGCGGCGGCGGCCGACATGGCCAAGTCGCAGTTCCTGTCGCGCGTCAGCCACGAGCTGCGCACGCCGATGCACGCCATCCTGGGCTTTGCCCAGCTGCTGGAGCTGGAGGCCGGGGTTACCGACAAGCACCTGGAGTGGGTGCGTCTGCTGCTGGCCAGCGGCCAGCACCTGCTGGCGTTGATGGAGGACATCCTCGACCTCAGCAGCGTGCAGACCGGCCAGCTGCCGATGGCCAACGAACCGGTGGCGCTGGGCCCGCTGCTGCAGGAGGCGATCACCATGCTGGACGCCGCTGCCGGGAAGCAGCAGGTGGTGCTGCACAACGCCATCGCGCCCGACGCCGCGCTGCTCGTGCGCGGCGACCGCAAGCGACTGATGCAGGTGCTGGGCAACCTGCTGTCCAACGCCATCAAGTACAACCGCGCCGACGGCTGGGTGCGACTGACGGCGCAGCGCGAGGCGCAGCACTGGGTGCTGCACGTCGCGGACAGCGGGCAGGGGCTGACGGCCGCGCAGCAGGCGCGCCTGTTCAACCCTTTCGAGCGTCTGGGCGCCGAGCGCGGGCCGGTGGCCGGCACGGGCCTCGGGCTGGCGCTGAGCCAGCAGCTGGTGCAGTCGATGGGCGGCGGCATCACCGTGCGCAGCCAGCCGGGCGAAGGCGCGGTCTTCAGCGTGCGCCTGCCGGCCTTCTGAGCGGCCGCCCGCAGCGCGCGCTTCAGCGCTGCTCGAACCTGAACACCGCCACGCTGGCCAGCAGGTTGGGCCAGCGCCGCACCACGCGCCCGGCCTGCAGGCCGAAGCGGTCGCTGACCTGCAGCCCGCACTTGCCGGCCAGCACCTCGAAGTCGGCGAAGGTGCCGACGCGGATGTTGGGCGTGTCGTACCACTGGTAGGGCAGCGCGCGCGTCACCGGCATGCGGCCCGTCAGCACGTGCAGCCGGTTGGGCCAGTGCGCGAAGTTGGGGAAGGCGACAACGCCGATGCGGCCCACGCGCGCCGTTTCCTTGAGCATGCGTTCGGTGTTGCGCAGGTGCTGCAGCGTGTCGACCTGCAGCACGACATCGAAGCTGGCGTCGTCGAAGAGGGCCAGTCCTTCTTCCAGGTTGAGCTGGATGACGTTGACGCCGCGCTGCATGCAGGCGTGCACGTTGGCGTCGGCCAGCTCGATGCCGTAGCCGCTGCAACCCTTGTGCTGCTGCAGCCAGGCCAGCAGCTCGCCGTTGCCGCAGCCCAGGTCGAGCACGCGGCTGCCCGCCGGCACGAGCTCGGCGATGATCTCGAGATCCCGCCTCTCGCTCATCGGGGCCCTCCTTCCGCCGCGATGCGCTGGAAGTAGGCCCGCATCAC
>JAYUPN010000305.1:0-7381 GCA_043760065.1 Rubrivivax sp. | reverse complement strand
AGCGACGCGTACTTGCTGCCGGGCCGCCGCTCGTTGCGGATCTGGGCCAGGCGGTCGGGGTCGATCGTGAGCCCGAAGCACTTGCGCTTGTGCGCCGCCAGCGCCGCGGGCAGCCGGCCGCGCTCGAAATCCTCGGGGATCAGCGGGCAGTTCGCGGCCT
The DNA here is from genome assembly GCA_043760065.1 of Rubrivivax sp. GTDB lineage: Bacteria > Pseudomonadota > Gammaproteobacteria > Burkholderiales > Burkholderiaceae_C > Rubrivivax. The sequence goes on along the minus strand of JAYUPN010000305.1, from coordinate 7,221 downwards.
TGATGCCGTGCTGCATTGCCAGGTACAGGCTGGTCGGCGTCTTGCCGCTGCGGCTGACGCCGAGCAGGATGACGTCGGCGGTGGCCAGGTTGAGCGAACTCTGCCCGTCGTCGTGCGCGAGGCTGAAGTTGATGGCCTCGATGCGGTCGGTGTATTCCTGGCTCTTGCTGACGTCGCTGAAGCGGCCGACGCGGTGGTTGCTCTTGACGCCGAACTCGATCTCCAGCGGCTCGACGAAGGTGCGGAACATGTCCAGCACCAGGCCCGCGCAGCCCTCGCCGGTGAGGATGCCGCGCACGTCGTCGTTGACCAGCGTGATGAAGACGATCGGCCGCCGGCCCTCGTGGGCGGCGGTGTCGTTGATCTCGCCCAGCACGACGTGGGCCTTCTCCACCGTGTCGATGAAGGGCCGCCGCACGTGGCGCGGCTTGGCCGGGAACTGGTTGAGGATCGAGTTGCCGAAGGTCTCGGCCGTGATGCCGGTGCCGTCCGAGACGAAGAAGACGGTTCTTTCGGGCATGGTGTGCGGCTCGGGTGGGCGCCGGCGCGGTGGTGGCTCGGATGTCGGCCCATCATAAGGAAGAACTCCTAGAATGGACTTCATCTTTCCGCCTCAGAGCCCCGACGTGAACCACCCTGGCCCCCCACTCGAACAACAGCGCGCCAGCCTGGAGATCGCGGCCGCCCATCAGGCAACCTACGCGCTGCGCGCTGCGGTGTTCGCCTTTCGGGCGGCCGGGCAGGCTCATGCGGAAGCACCGGTTTACCCACATCACGGAGCTTTTCCATGTCTGCATCGCCTTCGATGGCCCCCCTGGGGCCACAGTCTCTGAGCACACCGCCGGGGCCGGGTTCAACGGCCCTCGTCGCCCCGTTCGAACAGCTCAGGATGAGCGACGTCGAATCGGTGGGCGGCAAGAACGCCTCGCTCGGCGAGATGATCAGCCAACTGGCCGCCGCCGGCGTGCGCGTGCCGGGCGGTTTTGCCACCACGGCGCATGCCTACCGCCTGTTCCTGCGCCACGGCGGGCTCGACCGCCGCATCAGCGACAAGCTGTCGACGCTGGACGTCGACGACGTGCGCGCGCTGGCCGAGGCCGGCGCGCTGATCCGCCAGTGGGTGATCGATACGCCGCTGCCGCCGGAGCTGGAAGCCGCGATCCGCGAGCAGTTCGCGCGCCTTTCGGCCGGCAGCGCCGAAGGCGTGCATGCCAGCTTTGCCGTGCGCTCGTCGGCCACCGCCGAGGACCTGCCCGACGCGTCCTTCGCCGGCCAGCAGGAGACCTTCCTCAACGTCAGCGGCATCGACGACGTCCTGCACCGCATCAAGGAGGTCTTCGCCTCGCTCTACAACGACCGTGCCATCAGCTACCGCGTGCACAAGGGCTTCGCGCACGACGACGTGGCGCTGTCGGCGGGCGTGCAGCGCATGGTGCGCTCCGACCTCGGCGCGGCCGGCGTGCTGTTCACGATCGACACCGAATCGGGCTTCGAGGACGTGGTCTTCATCACCGCCAGCTACGGCCTGGGCGAGCTGGTGGTGCAGGGCGCGGTCAACCCCGACGAGTTCTACGTCCACAAGCCGACGCTGAACAAGGGCAAGTTCCCGATCATCCGCCGCGTGCTGGGCTCCAAGCTGCAGCGCATGGAGTTCGTCGCGCCCGCGGACCGGTCCGCCGGCACCGGCGGCAAGCTGGTGCGGGTGCTCGACACGCCACCCGAGCAGCGCAACCGCTACGCGCTGGGCGATGCCGACGCGATCGAGCTCGCGCGCTACGCGCTGATCATCGAGCGACACTACGGCCGGCCGATGGACATCGAGTGGGGCAAGGACGGCGTCGACGGCCTGCTCTACATCCTGCAGGCCCGCCCCGAGACGGTGAAGAGCCAGGCCGGCGGCAAGGTGCAGCAGCGCTACAAGCTCAAGGGCGACCGCAGCAAGAACGTCGTGCTCGCCGAGGGCCGGGCGATCGGCCAAAAGGTCGGCACCGGCCCGGTGCGGCTGGTGCGCAGCACGGCCGAGATGGACCGCGTGCAGCCCGGTGACATCCTGGTCACCGACATGACCGACCCCAACTGGGAGCCGGTGATGAAGCGCGCCAGCGCCATCGTCACCAACCGCGGCGGCCGCACCTGCCACGCCGCGATCATCGCGCGCGAACTGGGCATCCCCGCGGTGGTGGGCTGCGGCAACGCCACCGAGCAGTTGCACGAGGGCGCGCTGGTTACCGTGTCTTGCGCCGAAGGCGACACCGGCTACGTCTACGACGGCCTGCTGGAGACCGAGATCAGCGACGTCGTGCGCGGCGAGATGCCGTACTGCCCGATCAAGATCATGATGAACGTGGGCAACCCCCAGCTGGCTTTCGACTTCTGCCAGATGCCCAACTCCGGCGTCGGCCTGGCGCGGCTGGAGTTCATCATCAACAACAACATCGGCGTGCACCCGAAGGCGATCCTCGACTACCCCAACGTCGACCCCGACCTGAAGAAGGCGGTCGAGTCGGTGGCGCGCGGACATGCCTCGCCGCGCGCCTTCTACGTCGACAAGCTGGTCGAGGGCATCTCGACCATCGCCGCGGCGTTCTGGCCCAAGCCGGTGATCGTGCGGCTGTCGGACTTCAAGAGCAACGAGTACCGCAAGTTGATCGGCGGCAAGCGCTACGAGCCCGACGAAGAGAACCCGATGCTGGGTTTCCGTGGCGCCAGCCGCTACATCAGCGGCGAGTTCAGCGACGCTTTCGCGATGGAGTGCGAGGCGCTCAAGCGCGTGCGCACCGAGATGGGTCTGAACAACGTCGAGATCATGGTGCCTTTCGTGCGCACCGTGAAGCAGGCCGAGGCGGTGGTGCGCATGCTGGCCGAGCGTGGCCTGAAGCGCGCCGCCGACGGCGGCACCGACGGCCTGCGCCTGATCATGATGTGCGAGGTGCCCAGCAACGCGATCCTGGCCGAGCAGTTCCTGGAGCACTTCGACGGCATGTCGATCGGCTCCAACGACCTGACGCAGCTCACGCTGGGTCTGGACCGCGATTCGGGTCTGGCGCAGTTGGCGCACGACTTCGACGAACGGGACCCGGCCGTCAAGGCGCTGATCTCGCGCGCCATCGCCGCCTGCCGCGCCACCGGCAAGTACATCGGTATCTGCGGCCAGGGGCCGAGCGACCACCCGGACTTCGCCGACTGGCTGGCGGCCGAAGGCATCGTGTCGATCTCGCTCAACCCGGACACGGTCATCGACATCTGGCAACGGTTGGCCAAGCGCACCTGAGGCGCCGCAGATCGCCGCCCGGCGCCGTCCGGCGAAGGGGCCTGCGGGCCTCTTCACCCTGGTCATGTCTAAGGGTTAAACCTATCGGTGCTTGCTAGCGGATCACCGCCATCTGTCAGAGAGCCGTAAGCCCGCTGCAAAACAGTCCGACCCATCCGAACGGACCCTCGCATGCTTGCTTTCCTGAACATCGTTCAACTGGTGCTTTACATCGCCCTGCTCGCCCTGGTGGGGCAGGGCATCCTGTACGTGCTGGCCGGGGGCAAGCGCGACAGCAACGTCTTCTACAAGCTGCTGCAGGTGCTGGCCAAACCCTTCACGCTGCCGGTGCGCAAGATCACGCCCAAGCAGATCTCCGACCAACAGGTCCCGCTGGTCACGTTCATGCTGCTGCTCGTGCTGTACGCGCTGGTGACCTTCGAGCGTGCGGACTTGTGCGTCTCGTCCAATCTCGTCGGCCAGGCGGGGTGCCGATGAGCCGGCTGAACTACGGGTGGCTGAAACTGTGGGCGATGGCGCTGCTGGTGCTGGGCCGCAACGATGCCGCGCTCGCCGTGTTCGAACGCATGATCCAGGCCCGGCCCGACGATGGCTACGCCCTGGCCAGCCGTGCCCACCTGCTGACCCAGGCCGGGCGGCTGCCCGAGGCCCTGGTCGACTCGCACCGGCTCGTGGTGCTGCGTGCCGACCATGCCGCGACCTGGTTCAACCACGGCTTCATGCTGGAGCTGGCGGGTCGGCTCGACGAGGCGGGTGCCGCCTTCCGCAAGGCCACCGAACTCGATCCGAAGCTCGACCGCGCCTGGTACGGCCTGGGCCTGGTGCTGATCCGCCTGCAGCGCTACGACGAAGCCGTGGTCGCCCTGCAGCGCAACACCGAGCTGCAACCGATGAGCCCCTACGGCTGGTACCAGCTGGCCCGCGTGCAGGTCGACCGCCGCCAGCCCGACGAAGCCGTGAAGATCATCCGCCACCTCAAGGGCTTCGAGCCCAAGGTGGCGGCCCAGCTTGAACGAGAGACTCAGCTGCGTGCCTGAATGGGCACGCGGTTGGAACATGCGCAGGGTCGAGACGTCCTTGCGTGCAGCAACGTGCCGGGCGATACCTGGTACGGGATGGAATAGAGGAGACAAGAGACATGCAACTGACTGAACGACATCACGCGTACTGGCGAACGAACCTCAGGGTCACCGCGGTGCTCCTGGCGATCTGGTTTGTCGTCACCTTCGTCGTGAGCTACTACGCGCGCGACCTGAGCTTCAATTTCTTTGGCTGGCCCTTCAGCGTCTGGATGGGCGGGCAGGGCGCACTGATCGTTTACTGCGTCATCATCTGGTACTACGCCAGGTTCATGAACAAGCTCGACATCGAGCACAACGTGCACGAGGAGGACTGACATGGCTGGCATGTTTGAACACGGCGCCAAGACCGACTCGGCGTCCACCGCGACCTTCAAGTCGCAGCTCAACAAGGTCTACGCCTGGTACACGGGGGGCTTCCTGGCCTTCGTGGTGGTGCTGGCCGTGCTGGAGCAGATGGGGCTGCCGAAGAACTGGATCGGCTTCATCTTCCTGCTCGCCACCGTCGGCCTGTACGCCGGCATCGGCATCATGAGCCGCACGACCGACGCCGCCGAGTACTACGTCGCCGGCCGTCGTGTGCCAGCGCTGTACAACGGCATGGCCACCGGCGCCGACTGGATGAGCGCCGCGTCCTTCATCGGCATGGCCGGCACGGTGTACCTGTCGGGCTATGGCGGCCTGGCCTTCATCATGGGCTGGACGGGCGGCTACTGCCTGGTGGCGCTGTTCCTCGCGCCGTACATGCGCAAGTTCGGTCAGTTCACGATTCCCGACTTCCTGGGTGCCCGCTACGAAGGCAACCTGCCGCGCTTCATCGGCATCGTCGGCGCCATCCTGTGCTCCTTCACCTACGTGGTGGCGCAGATCTATGGCGTCGGCCTGATCACGACGCGGCTGACCGGCTTCGCGTTCGAGATCGGCATCTTCGTGGGCCTGGGCGGCATCCTGGTGTGCTCCTTCCTCGGCGGCATGCGCGCGGTCACCTGGACGCAGGTGGCGCAGTACATCATCCTGATCGTCGCCTACATGGTCCCGGTCGTCTGGCTCTCGATCAAGCAGACCAGCATCCCGATCCCGCAGGCGATCTACGGCTACCAGCTCGAGAAGATCACCGAGCGCGAGAAGCAGCTGCGCAGCGATCCCAAGGAACTGGAGGTCATCGCGATCTTCAAGAAGCAGGCCGACGACCTGGGCGCCAAGCTCAAGGACGTTCCTGCCGCGCTGGCCGCCGACCGCGCCGCGGCGCAGAAGGCGCTCGATGACCTGAAGGCCGCGAATGCGCCGCTGCAACAAGTGAATGCGGCCGAGAAGTCCCTGGCCGCGATTCCGAAGACCGAGGCCGATGCGGCGAAGGCCTGGACGGCCGCCCGGGCAGCCGCAGAAGGCCGCGCCAAGCCGCTGGCGGGCATGCCCTCGCACGCCGCACAGTTCGCGGGTGATCCCAACGGCGACGCCAAGGCCAAGGACGCCTTCGACACGTCGCGTCGCAACTTCCTGGCGCTGATCTTCTGCTTGATGGTGGGCACCGCGGCACTGCCGCACATCCTGATGCGCTACTACACGACGCCGTCGGTCAAGGAAGCGCGGGATTCGGTGACCTGGTCGCTGTTCTTCATCTTCCTGCTCTACTTCACGGCGCCTGCGCTGGCCGTGCTGGTCAAGTACGAGGTCTTCAACGTGCTGGTCGGCACCCCGTTCGACAAGTTGCCGGCCTGGATCTCCAACTGGGCACGGGTCGACCCGGCGCTGCTGTCGGTGTCCGACATCAACAAGGACGGCATCTTCCAGCTCGGCGAGATGCGCATCAGCGGCGACATCATCGTGCTGGCCACGCCTGAAATCGGCGGCCTGCCCTATGTGGTGTCGGGCATGGTGGCGGCGGGTGGTCTGGCCGCCGCGCTGTCCACGGCCGACGGCCTGCTGCTGACGATCGCCAACGCCCTCAGCCACGATCTCTATTACAAGATGATCGACCCCAATGCGCCCACGGCGCGCCGGGTGACGATCTCGAAGGCACTGCTGGTGGTGGTGGCGCTTGCAGCAGCGGGTGTGGCGGCGCAGAAACCGGCGGACATCCTGTTCCTGGTCTCGGCAGCCTTCTCGTTTGCCGCGGCGACCTTCTTCCCGGTGCTGGTGCTCGGCATCTTCTGGAAGCGCGCCAACCGCTGGGGCGCGAGCCTGGGCATGGTCGCCGGCCTGGGCACGACCTTCTACTACATGGCCACGACCCAGCCCTGGCTGCGCGGTGTCTTCGGCGTCACCTCGCCGATCGCCGACAACATCTGGTGGGGCATCCTGCCGATCTCGGCCGGCGTGTTCGGCGTGCCGGTGGGCATCATCACGATCATCGTCGTGAGCCTGCTGACACCCGCGCCCAGCCAAGAGACGCAGGAACTGGTGGAGCACGTGCGCTACCCCGACCTCAAGCTCGGCCAAGCCTGAACACCGGGTCTGCCTGCGGGCAGTCCCCGGTCACCGAAGCCCCAGCTTGCTGGGGCTTTTTTTTCGTCTCCCGACGTTCATCCCGCCGGGTCTTGATCCAGGTCAGCGGCCGGCGTGCGACGAGGCGCCCACCGCGTAGCATGATGGCTGCGGCCCGCGCCTGCCGCCACCGTCATGGTTGATCCCACAGTCCCACGCCCTTCACCTTCCGCAAGCCTGCTGGCGAACCTGCGCGCCGAACTGATGCGTGCGCTGCCGTTTTCGCAGATGCAGCAAGAGCATGTCGACCGCTTCGTCTCGGGCGCGACGCAGGCCTACTACGCCCCTGGCGAAGTCTTGATCGATCCGGCCAGTGGCCCGGCCGCGACATTGATGTGCATCCGCCAGGGCAGCGTCAGCTGCCGCAAGGGCCTGGCCGACATGGCC
>JAYUPN010000304.1:0-22542 GCA_043760065.1 Rubrivivax sp. | reverse complement strand
CTGAAGCTGGAGAACGCCTCCGACGCCGGCATCAACACCGGCGACATGCCCGCCGTGCAGGCTGTGGTCGTGGGCTGGCAGACGCTGACCTGGGTGGTACCGGCCGACAAGGTCGGCCCCGCCTACAGCTGGGTCGTCATGTTGCCCAACCTGGGTACCAAGGCATCGGCAAGCCCGGGCGAGACCTACTACTTCGACGACATCAAGCTCAAGACGGGTTCATAGCCGCACCGAAGGGGCTGCAGCCCCAACAGCGGCCGTCATGCGGCCGGCGCCTTGCAGTGTTTGGCGATGTACTGCGCGTGGGTCGGCATCTGGTCGACCACCGCATGCATCACCGACTTCACGTTGGCCAGCATCTTGAAGGTCGGCTCGTCGGCGGTGTTCTCGACCAGCGGGTGATGGCCCTTGGGCTGAATGCCCTGACCCAGCATCACCTGCACCCAGCTCGGTTCGCTGAAGAGCTCGTCGTTCTTGTGGAAGAAACGCCCGTTGCTGCGGAACAGCTCGGTCTTGTGCCGCAGGGTATCGGGCACGTCCATGTTCCGACAGTAGTCCCAGAAGGCAGAGTCGTCGCGCTTCGTCGCGTGGTAGTGCAGGACGATGAAGTCGCGGACCTGCTCGAATTCGGTCTCCGACTGCCGGTTGTATTCGTCGATGTCGGCCTGGTCGAACCCCAGGTTCGGAAAGAGTTCGACCAGCCGCACGATGCCTTGCTGGATGAGGTGGATCGAGGTCGACTCCAGCGGCTCGATGAAGCCGCTGGACAGGCCGATCGCCACCACGTTCTTGTTCCAGAACTTCTTGCGCTTGCCGGTGACGAAGCGGATCAGGCGCGGATCGGCCAGCGCCTTGCCATCCAGGTTGCCCAGCAGGATGGACGTGGCCTCGTCCTGGCCCATGAACTGGCTGCAGAACACGTGGCCATTGCCGGTGCGGCCCTGCAAAGGAATGCGCCACTGCCAACCGGCAGCGTGCGCGGTGGAGCGCGTGTAGGGCAACAGCGGAGTGGTCGATTCACAGGGCACCGCCAGCGCGCTGTCGCAGGGCAGCCAACGGCTCCAGTCGTCGTAGCCGGTGTGCAGGGTCTGCTCGATCAGCAGTCCCCGAAAGCCGGAGCAGTCGATGAACAGGTCGGCTGCGTGCACGTCCCCGCTCTCCATCGTCACCGAAGTGACGAACTCGCTCTCGGGGTGGGTCTGGACGCTGGTGATCTTGCCTTCGGTCCGCGTGACGCCGAGTTTCTCGCTGCAGTCGCGCAGGTACTTCGCAAACAGCCCGGCATCGAAGTGGAAGGCGTGGCGCACGTCGGCCAGCGGCGAGCTGAGGTTGTCCATGCGCGCGCGCATGAACTTGTTTTTCGCGCAGGCCAGCAGGTTGATCGAATAGTCGTCCATCCGGTCCACCTTGCCGGCCTGTCGAGCCTTCAGCCAGTAGTGATGGAAGTCCACCAGGCCGGTCTTGCGGCCCATGACGCCGAAGCCGTGGATGTACGAGTCGCCCAGCGCACCCCAGTTCTTGAACTGGATCCCGAGCTTGAAGGTCGCCTGGGTGCGGCGCATGAACTCGTCTTCGTCGATGCCGATCAGCGCGTTGAACTTGATGATCGACGGGATCGTCGCCTCGCCCACGCCCACCGTGGAGATCTCATCGGACTCGATCAGCCGGATCTGGTAGTTGCGGCCCAGCGAGTGCAGCAGGACGGCGGCAGACATCCAGCCCGCGGTGCCACCGCCGACGATCAACACTTTCTTCAGACAGTCTTGGTGCATCAAGCGACCTCGTCATCGTGTTCCGAATGCTACCCAAGGCGGGTCTGCACGAAGGTGGCGATGGCGTGGGCCGGCAGGTCGGTGGCGTGGGCCACGCCGTCGATGGCCAGCGAAAAGGCGATGTCGTGTTCGCTGCGGTTGAGCACCACCACTGCCACGCTGCCATCGGGGTTGGCGAATGCCGTGCACTCCAGCGCCTCGCGCGTGGCCGCACACAGCACGCGCTCGGCGCCAGGGCGCACGAAGCGCGCGAAGTGGCCGATGGCCGCGTACGAGCTCTGCGCGTGCAGGCCGTCTTCGGACGGCACGGCCAGAAAGGGAGCGCTGCAGAAGTTGCCGACGTGGTTGGGGCCGCCCTGCTCGTCGAGCAGGAGGTTCCAGTCGATCCAGCCCACGGTCCAGCGGTTCAGGTCGTTGATCATCGAGCGCGCGTAGCGCTCGGCCAGTTCCCAGCGGCCCCAGTGCGGGCCGCCTTCCTGGCAACCTTCGGTGAACAGCAGCTGCTTGTCGGGCCAGGCATCGTGCACCAGCTGCACGTGGTCGAAGTGGTCTTCCATGTACCAGTGGAAGCCCGTGCCCCAGACAAAGCGGGCCGCTTCGGCGTCACCGTACATCACGCTGGCGCGCTCGACCATCGCGTCACGGTTGTGGTCCCAGACGACGATGCGCACGCGGGCCAGGCCTGCGGCGTGCAGCGCGGGGCCCAGGTGGTCGCGCACGAAGTCGCGCTCTTCCTCGGCGGTGAACAGGCACGAGTCCCAGCGCTGGCGCGCCTCGGGTTCGTTCTGCACCGACACACCCCACACCGGCACGCCTTCGGCCTCGTAGGCGCGGATGAAGCGCACGTAGCACTGCGCCCAGGCCGCGCGGCACTCCGGACGCAGACGGCCGCCTTCGTTCATGCGGCCGTTGTCCTTCATCCAGGCCGGCGGGCTCCACGGCGAGACCAGCAGCTTCAAGGGCTGCCCCGCGACGCGCTGCGCGGCCTTGATCATCGGCAGCAAGGCCTGGTGGTCGCGCTCGATCGAGAAGCTGTCGAGCGCGTGGTCACCGTCGCGCTCGACATGGGCGTAGTTGCCGAGCGCGAAGTCGCAACTGTTCATGTGCACGCGGCACAGCGTATAGCCGTGGCCGTCGCGGGGGTCGAAGCAGGCGCGAAGGAAGGCCTCGCGTTGTCCCTCGGAAAGTTTCAGCCAGACGGTGGCAGCCGCCTCGGTGAAGGCGCCACCGAAACCCTCCAGGCGCTGGAAGCGCCGCGTGGTGTCCACCCACAACCGCGCCGGTGCCGTGGCGTGGGCCGCGGCATCGGCTTGGGCTGGCAGCGGTGGCTGTGCTGCCAGCCGAAGCTCGTGGCCGTGGCGGCTGTCGCGCGCACTCAACACCCAGTGCAGCGCGGCGGGCCCCGGCTTCATCGCGACCAGTGCAGCCCGTCGATGCGGATCAGCGGCAAGCCCGTCAGGCCCAGCGGCTTGCCCGTGAAGCTGAAGCGGTCGGCGACGATGAAGCGGAAGTTCACGTAGCGCAAGTCGAGCTTGGGGTTGGCCGCCACGAAGGCCGACACCGGAATCGACACGTTGCACCAGCTGTTGGTGTTGCAGTAGCCATAGTCGCCGGGGCCGATCTGCAGGAAGGCTTCCCGCACGTCGCGGTCTTCGGTGTCGGTGCTGATGCCGATCTCGATCTTGCCGGGGTAGCTGTCGCTTCGAACCTGGAAGTTCACGCGGCCATTGGCAAAGCCCGACAGGTTGGCCAGCACGCCCGTGTCCGAGTACTGGAACAGGCCCCAGCCGAAGTCCACCGGGTTCGGCGTGACTTCGAAGTGCGCGCCGCCGTCGGAAGACGCCACACCCACGCTCGCTTCGCGGTAGCCGGTGAGCGCAAACGGATCCCAGCGCAGGCCGGTGGCGCGGGCTTCGCCTGCCGTCACGGTGTCGGCAAACAGCGTGTAGCGGCCGGCCGCCACGGCGGTGTTCAGCGTGGGTGGCACCCACTTCACGGCGTCGGCTGCGGTGTAGCTGCCGGCCTCGCAGGTCCAGGTCACGCCGCAAGTGCCCAGCGCCTGCACGACGTAACGTGCCTCGCGCCGCGCATTGAACAGGCCCCAGCCGTCGTCACCTTGCTTCCAGGGTTCGTCGAAGGCCTGGAAGACGAAGACCGCCTTCGGGCCCTGGACGTCGCGCCGGCCCTCGGCAGCCCAGACCTGCATCGCATCGAAGTACATCTTCTGGTTCACCGGGTGGGCGCGGAAGGCCAAGGTCGGGCCGCCGTTGGTGTCGACCGCGGCCCAGCCCGTCTCACCGATCACCATCGGCATCTCGCCCAGGTTCAGACCCACCAGGCCCCGGCGGGCACGTTCGAACTGCGACTTGGCCTCGGCGACCGTGGCATCCATCATCGCCTTCGCGCGCGTGGCCTCGGGCGTGGCCTTCTGGCGCCAGTCGTAGGCGGTGGGGTTGTAGAAGGTATCCAGGAACGGGTACACGTGCACCGCGGCGTAATCCACCACTTCGGCAATCGCCTTGGGCACCGAGGCCCAGAACAGCCAGTTGTCGTCGGTCGTGACCGGCTGGCGGATCGCGCTGCGGACCCGCTTGATGTAGCGTGCCATGTCGGCCACGGGCACCTTGTGCGTGGACCACTCGACCATGGTCTCGTTGCCCACGCTCACCGCCACGACGATGTCCCGGAAGGCGTTGGCCAGCGCAATGCAGGCGTCGAGCTCGGCGATGTTGTCGGCTTCTGCCGCGAGCCCGTATATGGGGTTGGGGTAGGCGCCCAACTGCACCTTCAGGTCGAGGCCGTTGTCGCGGATGACCTCGAGCACCGTGCGCGCGAAGGCGCGGCTGCTGAAGAGGCGGATGGTGCCGATGCCGGTGGCCTGCACCAGGCGCAGGTCCTGCAGCACGTTGGCCGGCGTGATGACTTCGCGGCCGAGGTCAGCCTCGCTGCGCGACGTGCGGTAAGGCGAGTAGTTGATAGCCGCGCGGGTGAGCAGGCTTTGCGGCAGTTCACGGCGGTCGGATTGCGAGGCGGCCGTGGACGTGTAGCCGCCGCTGTCGCCGCCACAGGCCGCAAAAGTGGCAAGCAACACCACGGTGATGGCGGCGGCCAGGGAGCGCTGCGGGGCGCGGGGCAGCGCGCGGAGCCAGGTGGACATCATGGGAGGACCTCGGACTCAGAACTTGTAATTCGCTTCGACCGACACCCAGTAGCCACGGTTGGCAATGCGGGAGTCGACGTTCGAGAAGGCATTGTGGGCAGGCATGCTCAGCGGTGCCTGGCCCTTGCGGGCGTAGCTCACCCCGTTCAGCGAACCGCTCAGCTTGAGGCCGCTACCCACGTCGTAACTTGCACCGACGGTGGCGAACAGCGCGGAGTTGCTCTGCCCGCGCTCGCTGGGGTTGGCGGTCTGGGCCTTGCCCAGGTAGGTCAGGCCGGTGTAGGCCACCACCTTCGGGTTGACGTACTTGCGCAGCCCGAGCATCAGGTCCATGGAACGGGCTGAGTAGCCAGGGTTGGGCACGCCATTGGCGTCGAAGCCACCCCAGTCGACGTTGAAGGGGTTGTTCCACTGCGCCAGCGGACCCGTGGTCAGCGGCACTGCATAGGAACCGCTCCAGCGGTTGAAGCGCAGTCCGCCCGACACTTCGTAAGCGGTGCCGATCTGGTACTTGCCCAGCAGCATGAAGATGCCCTGGCTGCTGCCGTTGAGCTGCTGGTCGTCGCGTTCGGGGAAGGGCGTCAGGCCCGTGAAGCCCGCCTTCGCGAAAGCCCCTGGCGCGCCATTGCGCGCCGATTGCACGACCGCCTCGACGAGCAGCGGGCCGCTGCCCCACAGCGCCCAGATCTCGTACAACTCGGGCTTGTTGCGTTTGAACTTGGTGTCGCCCTGGTCGTAAGTGGCCTCCAGCACCAGGTTGCCTTCCGCGACGTAGAGCTCGCGCGATGTGTAGCGCACCGCCTTGGTCAGAATCCCGTAGGCCGCGCCGGAGTCGCTGAAAGCGGTCTGACCGACGTCGGAGGCGTAGGGGAAGTCGGGGCGGTTCCAGCCACGCGAGAGGAAGTTGCCGATCTGCACCGTGCCGTAGTACTCGTGCTTGAGCGAGACATTGCGTTCGTAGACGACGCCGGGCAGGTCAGCCTTGCCGTCGCGCCATCGCTGTGAGAGGGAGCCGGACAGCATGAAGCCCTGGGGCAGGTCGAACTTGACGCCCAAGGTGGGCTGGATCTGCACGCTGTCCGTTCCGGTGCCGCCGTACTTCCTGCCGAACACCAGGTCGTCGGCCCAGATGAAGTGCCGGGTAGCGGCGGGGTCGCGCTGGCAGCCCTCGCATCCGTTGCTGACGTAGCCGGCGCTGGCCTTGACGAAGCCGGTCAGGCTGAAAGGGCCGAACTCGAAAGCCTGGGCCGTGCTGGCGGCGCCCCATCCGAGCAGGCACAGCGCGACAAGCAGGGCGCCACGGACTGCACGTCGCTGCGGATCGGCCCGCTGCGCCGTGCTACGCCGTGGACGAAAGATTTCTTGCTGCATAGGACCTGCGACCTTGGGCTGGAGGGATGCGTTGAAAGCGCTTTCACAGAATAAGGTTGCCGGCGCCATCGCGTCAAGGTGTACTCGCTGCGTGTTTACCCTTCCGCCTGGACTGCATGTGCTTCGGGCCAGAAGCTTGCAGTCGGAGGCTGTCCGGATTGCCTATCCGGGTAAACGAGGGAGCCCGTTGAAAGCGCTTTCACAAACAATGGCTCGGCAGGTCGTTTCTGCGCACACGGGACGAGAGCGATGAACCCAGCAAACACCCTGAACCTGGCCGTATGGAAGCGCTTGGCGGCCCGCGCCGCCTGGGTCGCAGTGGCCGCAGCGTCCATGCTGGCCTTCGCGTTGCCGACATCCGCGCAGCCCGTGAAGCTGGGCGCCGGAACCTACTTCCAGGCACCCAAGGCCGGCGACAAGGCGGTGCCCAGCGCGCCCTTCCGCAGCGAGGCCATGCTCAAGCGCGCCGCACCCACCAACCAGTGGTACTCGACGCTGATCTTCAACCCCAAGCCCGAAGCGATCTTTGTGCAGCCGATCACCGTGAAGGCCACGCCAGCGGGTCTGGAATTCGCGCTGCCGTCCAAGGAAGCCGTGACCAGCGTGCGCCAGGACGTCGAGATCCGCTACCCGCACAAGGACCCGCTGCTGATCGCGCCCGTGGCCTTCGAGCCCGGCACCGCCAAGCTGGCGGGTGCCGACGACTGGTCGATCGACATCTCGATGGCGCGCGGCGCCGACGACATGCTCACCACGGTGGCGCGCGGCCATCCCTATGCATCGATCCGCGTCACGCGGGGCGACCTGCGCCTGCGCCTGCCTGCAGCCGGCCAGCGCCTGCACGCCGAGGCCGACCCGCGCGTGCTGGCGCTGAAAGTCGGTGCCAAGGCTTACGCGCTGTTCGGCCCCACGGGCGTGAAGTGGGAACCGGTGTCGCCCACCGAGTGGATCGCGCGGCTGCCTGCGACTGCCGGCTACCTGTCGGTGGCCGGGCTGCCTGACGACAAGGCCGAAACGCTGGCGCTCTTCACGCGCCACGCCTACGCCTTCATCAAGCAGACGCGGGTCGAGTGGCGCTACGACGAAGCCTCGAGCCAGGTCGAGACCACCTTCAAGGCCATCACCCAGGTCATGGAAGGCGCCGACAACGGCCCGCTGCTTGGCCTGTACCCGCACCAGTGGTTCAGGAACGCCTCGGTCGACGGCAAGCTGGGGGCCAGCTTCGACACCGTACGCGGCAAGCTGCGGCTGCTGGCCGCGTCGCAGTTCAAGACCACCACCACCTACAACGGCTTCGTGCCCTACTGGCCCGCGATCACTGCATCGCCGCGCCTGGATGAACTGAAGGACCTGATGCAGAAGGACCTGCCGACGGCGGGCCGCGAACTGATGCGCCAGGGCAAGAGCGCCTACTGGCAGGGCAAGGGCCTGCAGCGCACGCTGAAGCTGGCCGAGCTGTTCGAACAGAGCGGCGACCTCGCCAGCCGGGACCGCCTGCTCGACATGCTGAAGAAGCGCACCGAGGAATGGCTCGGCGGCAACAGCGACCGCGGCTACGTGGTCTACGACAAGTCGATGGGCCTGGTGTCGATCTACCCCGACGAGTTCTACGCCGTGGCCGAGATCAACGACCACCACTTCTGGTACGGCTACTGGATCCGCGTCGCCGCCGAGGCGGCGCTGCGCGACCCGGCATGGATCGACAAGGACCGCTGGGGCGGCATGATCGAGCTGCTGATCGCCGACATCGCCACCACCGAACGGGGCCGCGCCAACTTCCCCTTCCTGCGCAACTGGGACGCCTACGAGGCGCACACCTGGGCCAACGGCATCGGCGTGGGCGAGTTCGGCAACAACAACGAGTCCTCGTCGGAGTCCATCAATGCGTGGACCGGCCTCATCCTGTGGGGAGAGGTCACGGGCAACAAGGCCCTGCGCGACCTCGGCATCTACCTGTACACGAACGAGATCGAAGCCATCAACCACTACTGGTTCGACATCCACGGCCTGGTGTTCGCGCCCGAGTACAAGAACGCCGAGGTGAGCCTGGTCTTCGGCGGCATGTACCGCCACGACACCTGGTGGATCGACGATCCGCGCCAGATCAAGGGCATCAACCTGCTGCCGGTGACCACGGCGCACACCTACCTCGGGCGCGATCCCGCCTTCGTCAAGCGCAGCCTGGCCACGCTGCCGGCCGAGACCGCGCTGTGGAACCGCATCGCCAAGAAGCCCAGCCCGCCGCCGCCCAAGGACATCTGGCAGGACGTGTTCGCGCAGTACCTGGCGCTGGCCGACCCGGCCGAGGCGCTGAAGACCTGGGAGCGCTGGGGTTCAGTGGAGCTGGGTGCCTCGCGCAGCTACACGCTGCACTTCATGCTCAGTCTCGAGGCCATGGGCACACCCGACTTCGGCGTCACCGCCGACACCCCGCTGCACGCGGTGTTCAAGCGCGCCGACGGCAGCCGCACCTACCTGGCCTTCAACGCGCGCAAGACGCCGCTGGAGGTGCGCTTCAGCGACGGCAAGCGCCTGAAGGTCGCGCCAGGAACACTGGCCCGGCTTTCGCCGCCCTGAAGGTCAGATCGTTCTACGGGAAACCGAGCAGGCCACCGGCCTTGTCAATGACGGGCTTCGAAACACATACTACTGAAAGCGCTTTCACAGCCTTCGCGCCCGTTCCGTTCCGCTCCACCAGACACCGCTGCGGCAAGCCCGCACCACCCGCCCCCTGCGGCTTGCAGGTCCGACTTCACTGACAGGACAGCCCACCATGTCGACACGACAACCCTTTGGACGATCCACCCGCGTCCTCAGCGCCTGCGCGCTGGCCGCGGCCACCCTGGCGCTGGCCGCCTGCGGCGGTGGCGAGGGCGAAGCGCCCCCGCCCGGACCGACAACGAACGCCGACACCACACCGCCGGTGGTGACGATCACCGACAACGTGTCGGCCACCACCGCCAGCGGCGATGTGACCTTCACCTTCTCGTTCAACGAAGACGTCGGCACCAGCTTCACGGTCGACGACATCGCGGTCACGGGCGGCACCAAGGGCGCCTTCACGCGTATCGGCGGGACGAGCGCCGCGCTGGTCGTGATCCCCAACGTCGACAGCGCCGGCTCCATCGAAGTCAGCATCGCCGCCGGCCGCTTCACCGACGCGGCGGGCAACGCCAACGCCGGCACCACCAGTTCGCTGCAGGCCTACAG
Organism: Rubrivivax sp.; assembly: GCA_043760065.1. Classification (GTDB taxonomy): domain Bacteria; phylum Pseudomonadota; class Gammaproteobacteria; order Burkholderiales; family Burkholderiaceae_C; genus Rubrivivax. The sequence goes on along the minus strand of JAYUPN010000304.1, from coordinate 13,029 downwards.
CACCGTGATTCCGGTGGTGCAGACCAAGCTGATGACCTTCGACGAAACCATCGCCCCGGTGATGACGGGCTTCGGCGGCGCCGAAGACGCCACCGTCGTCGTCGACCCGACCGACGCCACCAACAAGGTGGCCAAGGTCGTGAAGTCGAGCACGGCGGAACTGTGGGCCGGCGTCACGATGTCGGTCTGCCCCAGCATGGCGATTCCCGCACTGCCCTTCAGCAGCACGCTCAAGACGCTGACCGCCCGCGTCTGGTCGCCCACCGCCGGCACGCCGGTGCGCCTGAAGGTCGAGGATGCAGCCGACCCGACCAAGAGCGTCGAGACCGAGGCCACTACCACGGTTGCCGGCGGCTGGAACAAGCTCAGCTTCAACTTCGCCAACCCGGTGGCCGGCACGTCGGCCTTGAACCTGGCCTACACGTACAACAAGGCGTCGGTCTTCTTCAACTTCGGCACCACCGGTGCCGCTGCAGGCGGCGCCCGGACCTACTACATGGATGACCTGGCCTTCAACGGCAGCGTCTTCACGGCAACATGCGCAGGGGCTGGCGGAGGCGGCGGCGGCGCGGGCAGCACGACGACCATTACGATGGACGAAGCAACGCCGCCCAAGCTGACCGGCTTCGGCGGCGCCGAGGACGCCACCGTGGTGGCCGACCCCGCCGGCGGCACCAACAAGGTGGCCAAGGTGGTCAAGAGCGGCAGCGCCGAGTTGTGGGCTGGCACCACCTTCTCGACGCTGGCGGGCGACAAGATCCCGACCATCGGCTTCACCGCCACCAGCAAGATCGTCACGGTGCGCGTCTGGTCGCCCACCGCCGGCACGCCGGTGCGGCTGAAGGTCGAGGACGGCAGCGACCCGACCAAGAGCGTCGAGACCGAAGCCACCACCACCGTGGCCGGCGGCTGGCAGACGCTGAGCTTCAACTTCGCCACCCCGGCAGCGGGCACGGCGGCGCTGAACCTGGCCACCACCTACAACAAGGCCTCGATCTTCTTCAACTTCGGCACCACCGGAGCGGCCGCTGGCGGCGCCAGGACCTACTACTTCGAGGATGCGACCTTCCCGGCCGTGTCGAGCGGCGGCGGCGGTGGCGGCACGGGCACCACGTCGACCATCACGATGGACGAAGCCACGCCGCCGACGCTGGCCGGCTTCGGCGGCGCCGAAGACGCCACCGTGGTGGCCGACCCGGCCGGCGGCACCAACAAAGTGGCCAAGGTCATCAAGAGCGGCAGCGCCGAACTGTGGGCCGGCACCACCTTCTCGACGCTGGCCGGCAGCACGATTCCGACCATCGGCTTCACCGCCACCAGCAAGATCGTCACGGTGCGCGTCTGGTCGCCCACCGCCGGCACGCCGGTGCGGCTGAAGGTCGAGGACGCCAGCGACCCGACCAAGAGCGTCGAGACCGAAGCCACCACCACGGTGGCCGGCGGCTGGCAGACGCTGAGCTTCAACTTCGCCACGCCGGCAGCAGGCACGGCGGCGCTGAACCTGGCCTTCACCTACAACCGGGCCTCGATCTTCTTCAACTTCGGCACCACCGGTGCGGCTGCCGGCGGCGCCAGGACCTACTACTTCGAGGACGTGACCTACCCAGCGGTGGCCACCGGCGGTGGCGGTGGCGGCGGTGGCAGCACGGCCGGCCCGGCGATCACCTTCGACGACACGGCCATCACCTACACGCTGACCGGCTTCGGCGGCGCCGAAGACGCGACCGTGGTCGCCGACCCTGCCGGCGGCACCAACAAGGTGGCCAAAGTGGTCAAGCGCGCCACCGCCGAGCTCTGGGCCGGCACCACGGTATCCACCGGCGCCAGCCAGTCGATCGCGACGATTCCCTTCACGGCCACGGCCAAGACGATGACGGTGCGGGTCTACGCCGCGGCCGCCGGCAAGCCCGTGCGACTGAAGGTGGAAGACGCCAGCGACCCGACCAGGAGCGTCGAGACCGAAGCGATGACGACTGCCGCCGGCGCCTGGCAGACGCTGACCTTCAACTTCGCCACCCCTGCCGCAGGCACCGCATCGTTGAACCTGGCCTTCACCTACAACAAGGCCTCGATCTTCTTCAACTTCGGCACCACCGGCGCTGCCGGCGGTGGCGGCACCTGGTACTTCGACGACCTGCGCTTTGTGCCTTGACGGCACGCCGCTGAAGCGGTCCGGTCCCGCGACCGGCGCCCCCGAACGCCCTGCCCCGTGCACGGCGTTTTCCATTGCGGGCCGGCAGCGGGCAGCGGCGGCCGATCAGGGCCGCGGCGGCCTCGCGGGCGGCCGCGCTCAGCTCTCGGCGGTGAAGCCGATGCGCTTGACCAGCGGACCCCAGCGTTCGAACTCCGCGCGCTGGCTGCGCAGCATCTCGTCCTGCGTCGAGCCCTGCGCCAGCAAGCCGACGACGGCCAGCCCGTCGACGACGCTCTTGTCCTTGAGCGCGGCGTTGATGGCCGCGTTGGCGGCCGCCACCACGGCTGCGGGCGTCCTGGCCGGGGCATAGAAGCCGAACCACTCCTCGGTGGTGAGCTCGGCAAAGCCCTGCTCTGCGAAGGTCGCCACATCGGTGGCGAAGGGCAGCCGTGCACGGCCCGAAGTGGCCAGCAGCCGCAGCTTGCCGGCCTTGTGGTTGGGCAGGAAGTCGCCGGCGGGCGTGAACATGGCGGCGATCTGCCCCCCCACCACGTCGGTGATCCCGGGCACCGACCCGCGGTAGGGAATGTGCTTGAGCTCGACGTTCTGGCTCAGGCCGAGCAGGGCGCCCAGAAAGTGCGGCGTCGAACCCGCTGCCGGTGAGCCGTAGTTGGCCTTGTCCGGATGGGCCCTGGCCCAGGCGACGAAGCCCTTGACGTCGGTCACGCTGGCCGGCACCACGGGGCCGACGGCCAGGCCGTGGTGCATGATCGACGCGATCGACACCGGCACGAAGTCGGCCACCGGGTCGTAGCCCAGCCTCTTGTAGACGTGCGGGTAGATCGAGGTCGCCGAGAACGGCGTCAGCGCCAGCACCGAACCGTCGGCCGGTGAACCCTTCAGCGCATCCAGCGCGATGCGGCCGCCGGCACCGGGCTTGTTCTCGACCAGCGCCGCGTTCTTGGCGTAGGCCGAGCCGGCGATGCGCTCGGCGACGCGGCGCGCCGTGATGTCGCCCGAACTGCCGGCCGGAAAACCGTACAGGATCTTCGGCTGTTCGAAGGCCTGCGCGCGGGCGCGCAGGGGCAGCGCAGCAAGTGCGGCAAGGGCCAGGGTCTGGCGGCGGGTGAATGTCATGCGGTGGTCTCCTTGGGGGATCGAAGGTGGAGGGAAGGCGGGGGACGGCATCAGCTGCCGATCAGCAACACAAGGCCTTGATGTCCTCGGGCACCGGGATCGCCTTGATGCGCTCCGGGTCCTGCGGGTCCTTGATGCAGAAGGCACGCACTTCGGTGCCTTCGCACAGCACGGTGTCACCGCGCCGCACGACGTGGCGGTGGCGGAAGGTCTTGGCCATCCACTCCTCGACCGTGGTCTGGACCTCGATCGTCTCGCCGTAGGTGGCGGGACGCATGAACTTGGTGTGGATCTCCAAGAGCGGCGTGCCGATGATGCCGCGCGTCTTGACCAGCTCGCGCCACGGCGGCACGCCGCAGGCCATGAAAAAGGCGAGCGAGGCTTCGTCCATCCAGCGGCTGAAGTTGGGGAAGAAGACGATGCCCGCGGGGTCGCAGTCGCCGAACTGCACGTTGACGCTGTAGCGGTGGATCTTGCTCATGCGGCCTCGGGGTTCTCGATCAGCAGCGCAATGCCCTGCCCGCCGCCGATGCAGGCCGAGGCCACGCCCCAGCGCACGCCGATCTCCTGCAACTGCCGCGCCACGGCGATCGTCAGCCGCACGCCGGTGGCGGCCAACGGGTGGCCGAGCGCGATGGCGCCGCCCTTGACGTTGAGCCGGTCCAGGTCCAGACCCAGCTCGCGGCCGACGGCCAGCGTCTGCGCGCCTTGCGCCTCGTTGATCTCGAAGCGTGCGATGTCGGACAGCTGCAGGCCGGAACGTGTCAGCAGCAGCTGGATCGCCGGCGCGGGGCCGATGCCCATGATCTCGGGCGCCACGCCCACCACCGCGGCCGCGGCGACGCGGGCCAGCGGCGCCTTGCCGGTCCGGCGCGTCCAGGCCTGCGCCGTTGCCGCGTCGGCGACCAGCGCGGCGGCAGCGGCATCGGTCAGCGCCGAGCTGTTGCCGCCGGTCTGCACGCCGTCCTTGAACACCGTGCGCAGCTGGGCCAGCACCTCGGGCGGCGTCGGCCGCGGATGGGTGTCGCGGTCGGCGACGGTGGCCTTGCCCGACAGGCGCAGTGCGCGCGGCGTGTAGCCCTCGAGCTTGAAGGTCTCGCTGTGCACCGGCACGATCTCACCGTCGAACCAGCCGGCCTGCTGCGCCGCCACCGCCTTGGCGAACGACGACGCGGCGAAGGCGTCGACGTCCTCGCGCGTGATGCCGTACTTGCGCGCCAGGTTCTCGGCCGTCTGGATCATGTTGATGGCCGGCGCGCTGTCGGTCAGCGCCTCCCACAGGTAGTCCTTGAAGCCGACCGGCGCGCCCAGGCGGAAGCCGCCGCGGTGGTCGAAGGCGGCTATCGGGTTGCGCGTCATGCTTTCGGTGCCCACCAGCAGCGCCAGCGTAGCCGCGCCGGTGGCGATCTGCTCGCCGGCCTGGCGGAAGAGCTCGAAACCGGTGCCGCAGATGCGCTGCACGTTCAGCGCCGGCACCCACTGCGGCACACCGCTGTACAGGCCGATGTGGCGCGCGACGTAGAACTGGTCGAAGCCGCCGGGCGCCATGTTGCCGGTGATGACGGCGTCCACGCCGTCGGCGCCGACGCCGCTGCGTGCGAACAGCGCCTTGGCGGCCTTGATGCCGAGGTCGATCGGGTTGGCATCGGCGAACGCGCCCTGGTAGTCGACCATCGGCGTGCGCAGGCCGTCGAGCAGGTAGACGCCCTCGAAGCGCTGGAACAGGCCGCGCTGCGCTGCGGCGCTCACGGGTGCGCTCACTTCGGCGCCCCCACCTTGGCCGCGCGCTTGTCCAGGAACGCGCGCACGCGCTCCTTGGCTGCCGGGTCGCCTTGCGCGATCGACGAGATCAGCGACTCCATGAACAGCCCGTCCGACGCCGACAGGTCGGCAATGCGCGGCAGCGCCTGCGTGATGGCGTAGTTGGACAGCGGCGCGTTCTGCGCGATCTTCTGCGCCAGCGCCAACGCCCGCGTCAGGCCTTCGCCGGCGCCGACGAGGTAATTGCTGATCGCGATCGCCTGGCCTTCGGCGGCGTCGAAGACGCGGCCGGTGAGCATCATGTCGGTCATGCGCGAGACACCCACCAGGCGGCTGATGCGCACCGATCCGCCACCGCCGACGAAGATGCCGCGCGTGCCTTCGGGCAGCGCGTAGAAGGCGCCTTGCTCGGCGACGCGCAGGTGCGCGCTGCTGGCCAGCTCCAGCCCGCCGCCGACGACGGCGCCGTGCAGCACAGCCACCACCGGCACGGGGCCGAACTGGATGGCGTCGAAGCAGGCGTGCCAGGCGCGCGAGTGCTGCATGCCTTCGCTGATGTTGCGCTCGCTGACCTCCGACAGGTCCAGGCCGGCGCAGAAGTGTTCGCCTTCGCCGCTGAGCACCGCAGCCAAGAACCGCGACGGCAGGTTGACGAACACGGTGTGCAACTGCGCCAGCAGCTCGTCGCTGATCGAATTTCGCTTGGCCGGACGGTTCAGGCGCACGTGCAGCACGGCGCCGGCTTGCTGCAACGTCAAGAGCGGCAGGCTGGCCAGCGGGCCGTTGTCGGCAGTGAAGGGGGTGAAGGTGTCGGGATTCATATGGTGCCGGTGGGGTGCCGCGGGTTCAGGGACGGATGACGCGCGGGTCGGCCGGGCTGGCGTACAGCGCCTCGACGTCGGCGGCGCGGCGCTGCAGCGTCAGGCGCTGGTTGAGGTAACCCTTGTCGGTGATCTCGCCGGCGGCCATGCTCGGTGCGTCGGGCAGCACCAGCGCGCGCGCCGGCGCCTGCGAAGAGCCGCCGCCTTCGGCCTTGATCGCCGCCAGCGCCTGCTGCACGTGCTGCGCCATCTCGGCCGCCGGCAACTTGCGCCCGGCTTCGGACAGGAACACCAGCAGCCCGATCTCGCTGCGGTCGTGGCCCGTCACGACCACGTCCTGCGCATAAGGCGAGAGCTTCGTCACCACGTGCAGCCGCAGCGTGCCGACGTTGACCCAGGTGCCGCTGGTGAGCTTGAAGTCCTCGGCGACGCGGCCGTTGAAGACGATGCCCTGGCTCGGGTCTTCGTCATCAGCCAGGTGGCCGGCGTCGCCGATGCGGTAGTAGCCTTCGTCGTCGAAGGCGTCGCGCGTGGCGGCCTCGTTGTCGCGGTAGCCGGGAAAGATGTGGGGCCCGCGCACGCGCATCTCGAGCTTGCCGCCCGGGTCGCCAGGGACGGGCACGAACTTGAGCTCGGCGCCCGGCATCGGCAGGCCGATGACGCCCGGCCGGTCGAGCTTCCAGTGCGCGAAGGTGACGGCCGGCGCGGTCTCGGTGCTGCCCCAGCTGGTGGTGAACCACACCGGCTCGGTGCGCACGCGCGCGGCCACACCCTCCAGCCGCTGCCAGGTCGACAAAGGCATGCCGGCGCCGGCGTAGAACACCATGCGCAACTTCTCGAAGAAGCGGCGCGCCAACGCCTCGTCGGCTTCGAGTGCCGGCAACATCATCTCGTAGCCCTTGGGCACGTTGAAGTACACCGTGGGCTGCACCCCATGCTCGGCATCGCGCAGGTGCGCCAGCGTCTTGTCGATCGCCCCCGGCAGCGGGCGGCCGTCGTCGATGAACATCGTGCCGCCGTGGCACAGCACGAGGTGCATGTTGTGGTTGCCGCCGAAGGTGTGGCTCCACGGCAGCCAGTCCAGCAGCACCGGCTTTTCCTGCTGCAGGAAACGCAGCGTCTGCGCCAGCATCTGCTGGTTGGCGCACAGCATGCGGTGCGTGTTGATCACCACCTTGGGGTGGCCGGTGGAGCCGCTGGTCAGCAAGTACTTGGCGTGCGTGTCGGGCGTGATCGCGGCAAAGGCGCGCATCACCGCAGGACCTTCGGGCGTCGCGGCGAGCGCGTCGAACGAGAGCGCGCCGGCGTGGCCGCCGGCGCCGTGGCTGAAGACCAACCGCGCGTTCACCGGTGCGTCCTTGATCGCCTGCCCGTAGGTCGCGGCGTCGTGCGCGTACAGCAAAGCCGGGCGCAGCGTCTCGAGGATGCCGTGGATGCGGCCGAAGTCGCCGCCGGCCAGCCGGCAGTAGCCGCTGCTGACGGTGCACACCGCGCGGCCGACGTGCATGCCGGCCAGCAGCAGCACGAGATGGTCCAGCGAGTTGTCCGACAGCACGACGATGGGGCCGCCGGCAGGCAGTTCCAGATCCAGCACAGCCTGCGCCACGGCGCCGACACGCTGGCGCAGGGCGCGCCAGTCCAGCGTCACCCAGCCGCCGCCGGCGGCGGGTTCGGCAAAGGCCGGCGCGTCGGGCGTCTCGCGGGCCCAGCGTTCGAGCCATTCGCCGACGCAGCGCACCGGCGGCAGCAGCGCCTCGGGCGATCGCAGCACGAAGCCGCCGCTGGGGTGCGGCAGGCGCTCGACGCGGCGCGGCGCCAGGCAGCGCGGGTTGTCGAAGAAGGCATCAGCGGCCATGATCGGGATTTACTCCATACACATCTGTATGTGTCAGGGTCTGATGCTAGTGACAGTTGCACCTGCGCATAATCGGGTTTTCCCGAGTTTCCGTACACACATGCATGGCATCATCGAGAGCCCGAACCGATCCGCGCGCAGCCCTCCAGCCATGCCCAGCTCCGTCTCCCGCACCGTGGTGCGCAGCTCGCGCCGCAGCCCCGCCACCGCAGCGCCGGCCGCAGCAGACCGCACGTCGCTGACGCCGCAGGCCTGGACCGACGCCGCCACCGAGGTGCTGGTCGACCAGGGCATCGACCATGTGCGCGTCGACGTGCTGGCCAAGCAGCTGCAGGTCACGCGCGGCAGTTTCTACTGGCACTTCCGCGACCGTGAAGAACTGCTGCGCAGCGTGCTGCGCGCCTGGCGCGAAGCTGCCACGGTGCAGCTGACGGCGCGCCTGGAAAGTGCCCACACCGAAGCGCGCCAGCAGCTGCGCGACGTGCTGTCGCTGCCGCTGCGCGGCCGCTCGGCAGTGCGCGCGGCGCGCATCGAACTCGCGATCCGCGCCTGGGCGCGGCGCGACGAACTGGCGCGCCACGCCGTCGACGAAGCCGACGCCAGCCGCATCGGCTACATCGCGCAGGTCTTCTCGTCGCTCGGCTTCGGCGTGGTCGAGGCGCGATCGCGGGCATTCCTGCTGTATGCCTTCGTGGTCGGCGAGTCGCTGATGGCCAACCAGGGCAGCGCCGCGCAGCGCCAGGAGCGTGGCCGCCTGGTGGAGCAGTTGCTGCAGCAGCCGCTCGGCAATTGAGCGGCGTTGTCGGGCGCGCAGCGCGCACGGTGCGACACTGTCGCCTCCCTGCAGCCCACCGCAGCCCTGGAGGATCCGCCCCGTGACGCCCGTCCTGCAAAGCCACATCGCCGGCCGCTGGTTCGGCCAGCAACCCGCGATGACCCTGGCCAGCGCCGTCAACGGCCGCGCCGTGGCCACCACGCACGCTGAAAGCATCGACTTCGCGCAAGCCCTGGACCACGCCCGCCGCGTCGGCGTGCCGGCGCTGCTGGCGCTGGACTTCCAGCAGCGCGCCGCCCTCCTCAAGGCGCTGGCCAAGTACTTGTCCGAGCGCAAGGAAGCGCTGTACGCGGTGTCGGCGCACACCGGCGCGACGCGCAACGACGGCTGGATCGACATCGAAGGCGGCACCGGCACGCTGTTTGCGTTCGCCGGCTTCGGCAGCGGCGAGCTGCCTTCGGGCAACCTGGTGCACGAAGGGCCGGTGCTGGCGCTGTCCAAGCAGGGCGGCTTTGCCGGCACGCACATCCTGGTGCCGCGGTGCGGCGTGGCGGTGCACATCAACGCCTTCAACTTCCCGGTCTGGGGCCTGCTGGAGAAGTTCGCGCCCAGCTTCCTGGCCGGCATGCCATGCATCGCCAAACCGGCCACCGCCACCAGCTACCTGACCGAGGCCGCGGTGCGCTTGATGATCGACAGCGGGCTGCTGCCGCCGGGCGCGCTGCAACTGGCGGTGGGCGGCACCGGCGACCTGCTCGAGCGCCTGGACGAGGCCGACGTGATCACCTTCACCGGCAGCGCCGACACGGCCGCGAAACTGCGCACGCACCCGAACGTCGTGCGCCGATCGATCCCCTTCAACGCCGAGGCCGATTCGCTGAACTGCGCCATCCTGGCGCCCGATGTCGGCCCCGACGACGAGGAGTTCGAACTCTTCGTCAAGGAGGTGGCGCGCGAGATGACGGTCAAGGCGGGCCAGAAGTGCACCGCCATCCGGCGCGCCATCGTGCCGCGCCAGCACCTCGACGCCGTGGCCAGCCGGCTGCGCGCGCGGTTGGCCAAGATGATCGTCGGCGACCCCGCGCTGGCCGAGGTGCGCATGGGCGCGCTGGCCTCGCGCGCGCAGCTCTCCGACGTGGCCGCGCGCGTGGCGCAGCTGTCGCTGGGCAACCAGGTCGTGTTCGGCGCCGGGGACGGTTTTGTGCCGCAGGGTGAAGGCGTGGCCGAAGGCGCCTTCTTCGCGCCGACGCTGCTGCTGTGCGAGCAGCCGCTGCGCAGCGACGCGGTGCACGACATCGAGGCCTTCGGACCGGTCAGCACGCTGATGCCCTATGACGCAGGTGCGGACGGCATCGACGAAGCGCTGGCGCTGGCCGCACGCGGCCGCGGCAGCCTGGTCGGCACGTTGGTGACGCGCAGCGCCGCCATCGCAGCACACGCCGTGCCACGGATCGCCGCGATGCACGGCCGCCTGCTGGTGCTGGACCGCGTGGCCGCGGCCGAATCCACCGGCCACGGCTCGCCGCTGCCGGGCCTCAAGCACGGCGGCCCGGGCCGCGCCGGCGGCGGCGAGGAGCTCGGCGGCCTGCGCGCCGTCAAGCACTACCTGCAGCGCACTGCCGTGCAGGGCTCGCCGGCGATGCTGGCGGCGATCACCGGCGAACACGTGCGCGGCGCGCCGCTAATCGAGACCGAGGTCCACCCCTTCCGCCGCCACTTCGAGGACCTGCGCATCGGCGAGAGCCTGCTCACCCACCGCCGCACCGTCGGCGAGGCCGACAACGTGGCCTTCGGCGGCATCAGCGGCGACTTCTTCTACATGCACTTCGACGCGGTCGCGGCCGCAGCATCGCCCTTTGGCAAGCGCATCGCGCACGGCTACTTCGTGCTCAGCGCCGCGGCCGGCCTCTTCGTGAGCCCGGCGCCGGGGCCGGTGCTGGCCAACTACGGCCTGGACACGCTGCGCTTCGTCAAGCCGGTGGGCATCGGCGACACCATCCAGGCGCGGCTGACGTGCAAGCGCAAGACCGACCGGCAGCGAAAGGGCCCCGACGGCGTCGGCCAGGGCGTGGTGGCCTGGGACGTCGAGGTCGTCAACCAGCACGGCGAGGTCGTGGCCAGCTACGACGTCCTGACGCTGGTGGCGAAGAAGGCGTGAGTCCGGCGCCGTCCCCGTCTTGAAGTCGCGCCGCTCGGTGGTGGTCGCGCTGGGCAGCGCGCAGACGCTGGCCTGGGCCTCGTCGTTCTACCTGCCCGCGATGCTCGCCGTGCCGGTCGCACGCGACCTGGGTCTGGCGCCGTCGACGCTGTTTGCGCTGCTGTCGATGGCGCTCATCCTGTCGGCCCTGATCGCCCCGTGGGCCGGCCGCCGCATCGATGCCCGCGGCGGGCGCCGCATGCTGCTGGTGTCCAGCGCCCTCTTCGCCGCCGCGCTGCTGGCGATGGCGCTGGCGCAGGGCCTGCCCACGCTGGTTCTGGCGTGGTGCCTGATGGGCGCGGCGATGGGCTGCGGCCTCTACGACGCGGCTTTCGCGGCACTGGTGCGCCTGTTCGGCAGCGAGGCGCGGCGCAGCATCACCGGCATCACGCTGATCGCCGGCTTTGCCAGCAGCGTGGGCTGGCCGCTGAGCGCCGCCATGGAAGCCGCCTGGGGTTGGCGCGGTGCCTGCCTGGGCTGGGCCGCGCTGCACCTGCTGCTGGGCGTACCGCTGAACCTGTGGCTGCCCGGTGCGCCGGACCGCACGGCGGTCGCGGCTGCGCCTGCTGAACCCCAGGGCGCCGATGCCCCGGCGGCGGCATCGGTCCACACGACGCAGCTGCCGCCGGCATCGCCGCGGCGCGCGCTGGTGCTGGTGACGCTGCTGTTCACCTTCATGGGCTTCGTCAGCACTTCGATCGCCACCCACCTACCGGCGCTGATCCAGGCCAGCGGCGCGACGCTGGCGACCGCGGTGGCGGTGGCGGCGCTGGCCGGGCCGTCGCAGGTGGCAGCGCGGCTTTTCGAGCTCGGCGTGCTGAGCCGTTTTTCGCCCCTGCTGGCGGCGCGGCTGGCCACGCTGGGCCACCCGCTGGGCGCCGCCTGCCTGCTGGCGGCCGGTCCGGCGGCTGCCCTGCCCTTTGTCGTGCTGCACGGACTGGGCAACGGCTTGCTGACCATCGTTCGCGGCACCTTGCCGCTGGCGCTGTTCGGCGCCCTCGGCTACGGCGCGCGCCAGGGCTGGATCGCGCTGCCCGGCCGCCTGGTCGGCGCGTTGTCGCCATGGCTGATGGGGCTGGCGCTCGAACAGTGGGGCATCGCGGCGCTGTGGCTCACCGGCGGCCTGGGGCTGGCATCGCTGGCGGCGCTGTCGCTCATGCGACTGCCCGCGCCCGGCGCACGCTGAAGACGTGAACAAGGCGCAACGGCGCCGGCTGATCGCTCCCGTGGTGCGACGCACCGGGCTGCAAAATCGCCGCTGAACATGGACTCCTTGCGCCTGGACACTCTCGCCAGCCATCTCGTGGCCTGGCACAACGGCCATCGCCTGGCGCGGCGCATCACTGCGGCTCACGTCAACTCGGTGGGTTACGTGATGCTGCCTTTTGCACCCGCGCCCGGGAGCGCTGCCGCGGCGCCATGGACCCCGGCGCCGCTGCTGGCGCCGGAGCAACCTCCAGCTGCCGCGGACGACCCGATTCCCGAGCCCGCGCCCGCGCCGGCGCCCGGACTTGCCGCGCCGGTGCCGGCAGGCGGAGCCGACGAGCCCATCGAAGTCCTGCTCGACCCGACGGACATCGACCTGGCCACGGTCCGCGGACTTGAGCCGCGGGACGCCGGCGTCGAGGCCGAATCGCAGCAAACGCCCGACACGCCGGCCGCTGCGCCGGTCGACATCGCCTTCGACGAGACGCTGACCGCAGCGTCCGCCGCCGCCGAGGCTGCGCCGCCACCCGCGCCCGACCCCGTTGCGGACCCGGGCCAGGGCGCCACGCTGCGCGAACGCGCGATGGCCCGCGCGCAGCAGACGGCCCAGCAGGCCGCAGGGGCCGCTGCGGCAGCCGCGCAGCATCCTGCAGCGCCAACCGTGCGCGCTGCAGCGCTGGAAACGCCCGGTGCCACAGCGCCGGCCACCAAGCCTGCGGCACCCGGCACCACGGTGGCGGTCGCGCCGCTGACGCCCCTCTTCAGCGAGGACTTCATCCCGCCCCTGCACCCGAGTGCCGTCGCCGATTTCGCCCTGCGCCACGGCGCGGCCCACGCTTCGCCCGGCAAGGACGGACTCGTGCGCGTCGTCAAGCCCGACCCCGACAAGGCCATCCCGGTGGTCGAACAGCGCTGGCTGCTCACTGCGCAGATCGACATCGGGGGCCAGCGCACGCGGCTGCTGGTGGGCACGGGCCCGAACCCGGCCGTGATGGGCCAGCGGCTGAGCCGGCTGCCGCGGCTGGCGATGCTCGCCGCAGCGCCGCTGGCGCTTGCCGCCGCCGGCGTCTGGTGGCTGTGGCCGGCTGCGCCCCAGCCGGCCGCGAAGTCCGCAGCGCCGCCAGCCAGCGCTGCAGACGCGGC
>JAYUPN010000303.1:0-7404 GCA_043760065.1 Rubrivivax sp. | reverse complement strand
GCGATGCGCAGGCCCGAGGCGAGCACCGCGGGGTCGGCGATCAGCAGCACGTCGGCGGCCTCGCGCACCGTGGCGTCAGCAAGCAGGCGCGCGCCCATTTCGGGGCCGACGCCGCTCGGGTCGCCGAGCAGGAAGGCGATGCGCGGGCGGCGCGAGCTCACTGGCCCTCCGGCTTGATGTTGGCATCGCGCACCAGCTTGCCGTAGCGCTCGAACTCGCTCTTGTTCATTTCAGCGAACTGCTCGGGGCTCATCAATTGAATCTCGCCGCCCAGACCCTTGATGCGGGCCTGCACGTCGGGCAGCTTCAGCGCGGCCGTCAGTTCGGTAGCCAGCCGCTCGACCGCGGCGCGTGGCGTGCCGGCGGTCACGTACATCGCGTACCAGGTCTGGATGTCGGCACCGGCCACGCCCTGCTCGGCCAGCGTCGGCACGTCGGGCAGCTCGGCACTGCGCTGTGGCGTGGTCACCGCCAGCGGGCGGAACTTGCCACCCTTGATCTGCCCCATCGCCGAGCTGGTGGTGTCGAACATCATCTCGACCTGACCGCCGATGATGTCGATATGCGCCTGCGCACTGCCCTTGTAGGGTATGTGGATGGCCTTGGTGCGCGTCGACAGGTTGAAGGCCTCGCCGACGATGTGCTGCGTGCTGCCGATCCCGGAGCTGGCGTACTTGAGTGCGCCGGGCTTGGCCTGCATGTCGGCCAGCAGCTCCTTCACGCTCTTGTACGGCGAGTTCACGCCGACCACCAGCACATTGGGCACCACGGCCACCAGGCCGATCGGCTGCAAGTCCTTCAGCGGGTCGAACTTCAGCTTCAACAGGTGCGGGGCCACCGCCTGGCCGGTGTTGGTGGCCAGCAGCAGCGTGCTGCCGTCAGGGGCGGCCCTGGCCGTCAACTCGGCGGCGATGGTGTTGCTGGCGCCTGGCCGGTTCTCGACCGTGATCGTCTGCTTCAACGCCGGGCCCATCTTCTCGGCCAGCAGGCGCGCCAGGATATCTGTGCCGCCGCCCGGCGAGGCGCCCACCATGATGCGCAGCGGCTTGTCGGGCCAGGCCTGGGCGAGCGCGCCGGCCGTGGCGACCCATGCGGCCAGGGCCAGCAGGCCGGCGCGAGCGAGGACGCGGCGCCACTGGGTCGGGTGGACATGGGGCATCGCGGTGTCTCCTGGGTATGGCCGATTCGGGCGGCGGTGAAGGGGAGCGTAGTGACTTGTCTCATGCGCTTCCAATGCGCATTGAATAAGTGCCGATAATCTTTTGAGCATGAGCCGCCCCCCGACCCGCAGCACGCCCCTGGCCGACGAACCCGCCTGGTTGCGCTTGCGCACGCGCCAGTTGCTGCTGGTGGCCCACCTCGGCCGCGAAGGCCACCTGGGGCGCGCCGCCGCCTCGATGGGCGTCAGCCAGCCCGCCGCGACGCGGCTGCTGCAGGAGCTGGAAGACACGCTGGGCCACGCCCTCTTCGTGCGCGGTGCGCGCGGCATGCAACCCACGGCCGGCGGCGAGGTGCTGCTGCGCTACGCGCGGCAGGTGCTGAACGATTTCGGGACAACGCGGCGCGAACTGGCGGCACTGGCCGCCGGACTGCACGGCACGCTGCGCGTGGGCTCGGTGCCCAGCGCGCTGCCGCCGCTGCTGGCGCCGGTACTGGCGCTGTTCAAAGCCCGCCATGGCCTCGTGGCGGTGACCATCGAGGTGGCGACCAGCGACGTGATGCTGCTCCAGCTCGGCCGCGGCGAGGTCGACCTGATGCTCGGTCGCCTGCTCGAGGGCCACCATGACGACGAGTACGAGACCGTGCCCGTGCTCGACGAGCCCCAAGTGGTAGTGGCGCGGCGCGACCATCCGCTGCAGGTACCCGGCAGTCTGACGCTGCGCGAGCTCGCGCGCTGGCCCTGGGTGGTGCAACCGCCGGGCTCGCCGCAGGCCGGGCGCTTCGCGGCGATGATGCGCGAGGCCGGCGTGCACCGGCGGCTGGACATCACCGAAACCGCATCGACCATCGCGACCACGGCATTGTTGGAGGCAAGCGACATGCTGGCGGTGATGCCGGCGTCGCTGGCGGCGCACTACGCGCGCCTGGGCGTGCTGTGCACCGTGCCGCTGGCGCTGCCACTGCGCGTTCCCGACGTGCACCTGGTGTGGCGCCGCGGGCGTGAACTCTCGGCGCCGGCGGTCGCTTTCCGCGACATGGTGCTGGCGCGGCGCGCCGCCGAGACAGCGGCCGCGGCTACGTCCCTCCCAGGGCCCAGCGCGGAATCCAGGTCGTGATCGCCGGCACGTAGGTAATCAGCATCAGCGTGACGATCAGCGGCACGTAGAACGGCAACATCTCGCGCAGCACCTCCTTCATCTTCACCTTGGCGATGTCGGCCACGAGGAACAGCGCCAGGCCCATCGGCGGCGTCAGCAGGCCGATCATCAGGTTGAAGATCACCACCATGCCCAGGTGCACCGGGTCCACGCCGGCGGCCACCAGCGGCTTGGCGATGATCGGCGCGATGACGAGGATGGCCGTGGTGCTGTCGAGGAACATGCCCACCACCAGCAGCAGCACGTTGACCAGCAGCAGCAACATGTAGGGGTTGGTCGAAATCGACAACATCGCCTGCGTGAGCTGCTGCGGCACGCCCTCGACCGACAGCACCCAGCCGAACAACGCCGCCACCGCGACGATCAGCAGGATGCCTGCGGACGCACCGAGCGTTTCGACCGCCGCGGCGCGCACGCCCGCCCAGGTCAGCTCGCGGTAGAACAGGCCGCTGATCAGCATCGCGTAGGCCACCGTCACCGCGGCGATCTCGGTGGGCGTGAAGAAGCCGGCCAGCATGCCGGCGATCAAGATCAGCGGGGCCGCGATCGCCGGCGCCGCCGGCTTGAAGTCGCGCCACAGCTCGGCGGCACTCGGCCAGCGCTCTGCGCGCGGGTAGTTGCGCCGCAGCGCGAGCCAGGCGGTCATCAGCATCAGCATCACCACGCACAGCAGGCCGGGCAGGATGCCGCCGAGCAGCAGCTGGATCACCGAGGTGCCGGTGACGGTGCCGTAGATGATGAGCGGGATGCTGGGCGGAAAGATCGGCCCGACGATCGCCGACGAACACGTGACCGCGCTGGCGAACGCCGGCTTGAAGCCCTTGTTGCGCATGGCGTCGATCTCGATCCGGCCGATGCCACCGATGTCGGCCAGCGCCGAGCCCGACATGCCGGCGAACACCAGGCTGCCGAAGATGTTGACCTGCGCCAGCCCACCGGGCAGTCGACTCACCGCGGTGTCGGCAAAGCGGTAGATGTGCTTGGAGATGCCGGCCGCGTTCATCAGGCTGCCGACGAACAGGAACACCGGCACCGCGACGAGCGGAAACGAGTCGAGCGCGTACAGGGTGCGCTGCGCCACCAGCTCGAGCGGCAGGCCGTTGCCCACCAGGTAGGCCACGCTCGGGATGCCGATGGCCAGCACCACCGGAAAGCCCAGCAGGAACAGCAACAGGAAGGCGCCAATGACCAGGAGACCCGTCATGTCAGCACCGTATTCTTGTCTTCGGGGCGCTTGCGTTGCCATGTGTGCGCGAGGCGCGCCAGCGTCTCGAGCGCCAGCAAGGTCATGCCCAGCGCCAGCGGCGCCATGAAGAGCCAGAACGGCATCTCCAGCGTCGCGGTCTGGTTGCTCAGGTTGTTCTTGATCGTCACCACCGCGGCCAGCGCCACGAAGCCGAAGAACACGATGCCGGCGACTTCGATGAACAGCTGCAAGCACCAGCGCGGGCGCGGCGGGATGAGGGCCTGGAACTCCTCCATGCCGATCTGCGCGCCGTCGAACGTGACGAGTGGCGCGGCCAGGAAGACCGCGCAGATCAGGAAGTAGCGCGTCAGCTCCTCGGCGCCGGACATCGGCACGTTGAACACCGAGCGCATCACGATCTGCGCCAGCGGCGTGGCGATCAGCAGCGCGAGCAGCACGAAGCAGGCCCCGCGCAGCAGCGTGCGCAGGGCCGAGAGCCAGCGTGTCATCGGCGCGGCGCCGTCACTTCACGGCCTGGATCTGCTCGATCAGCGACTTCCACTCCGGGAAGTCCTTGTTCACCTGGGCCAGCACCGCGCTGCGGAAGGCCGGCACGTCCAGGCCGTCCTTGGCCTCGACGAAGGTCATGCCCTTGGCCTCGAGGTCGGCGCGGTACTTGGCGGCGGTCTCGCGGTCCCAGGTCAGGGTCCTGGCGCCCACTTCCATCATCGTGTCCTCGAGGATCTTGCGGTCCGCGGCCGGGATGCCCTGCCAGATGCGCTCGTTCACGAACACCGACAGCACCGACTGCATGTGGCCGGTCAGCATCACGAACTTCTGCACCTCGTAGAGTTTCAGGTTGAAGATGTTGGGCAGCGGGTTCTCCTGGCCGACCACCAGCCCGGTGGCCAGCGCGGTGGCCAGCTCCGACACCTCCACCGGCGTGGCCACGGCGCCCATGCCGGTGAGCATGGTGGACCACAGCTTGACCGGCACGCCGCGGTACTTCTTGCCCGCCATGTCCTTCGGGCTCAGCACCTTCTCCTTGGAGGTGAGGTGGCGCGTGCCCTGGAACAGGTGGCCGACGATGCGCATGCCGCCAGTAGCCACCAGCTGCTTGTTGATCTCCTGTAGCGCGGGCGAGGTGCGCGCGTCGGTGGCGCGCATCGCGTGCTCGGCGTCGCGGTAGGCGAAGGGTGTGTTGAAGACCGCGGTGTTGGGCAGGATCTTGCCCAGCGATGCGAAGTCGTGGTGACCGATCGCGATGGCGCCGCTCTTGACGCCGTCGACCATCTCGCCGACGCCGCCGAGCTGCGAGTTGGCGAACACCTGGATCTCGACGCGGCCGGCCGTGCGCTCCTTGACCAGCTTGGCCACCTCATCGGCGTACAGGGTCTGCGGCGCGTTGGCCACGCCGACGTGGGCGTAGCGCAGCTTGATCTGGGCTTGCGCCGGCGCAGCCAACAGGCCGAAAGCCAAGGCCAGTGCGGGAAGGGCGAGGGTCCTGAACGTCATGGTGATCTCCTGCGTCTTGCGTGGGTGGGGTGTCGTTCTTGTCGTTGTTCAGATCGATCGGTCGGCGTAGAGCTTGAACACCGCCGAGGTGTCGAGCTCCGAGTGACCGGCTTCGATGAGGCGGCGGTACAGCGCGAGCGACTGCTGCAGCATCGGCGAGGGCGTGCCGATCGCAGTGGCGAATTCGTTGACCATCTCCAGGTCTTTGCGCAGCTGGCGCGCATAGCCCTGTGGCGCGAAGTCGCGCGCCACCATGCGCGGATACAGGCGCTGCAGCAAGGTGCCGTCGGCATGGCCGCCGGCCAGGCACTCGGGCAGGCGCGCGGCGTCGATGCCGGCGGCCTCGGCCATCGATGCGGCTTCGGCCATCACGCTGTGCAGGCAGCCGACGATCAGCTGGTTCAGCATCTTGGCCACCAGCCCGCTGCCCGCGGGCCCCATGTGCGTGAAGCGCGCGGCCACGTCGGCCATGAAGGGCCGCAGGCGCTGGATGTCCTCGGGCTCGCCGCCGGCCATCACGGTCAGCGTGCCGCTGCCCGAGGCCGGCGGGCCGCCCGACACCGGCGCGTCGATCCAGGCGCAGCCGGTCATCTCGCGCAGGCGCTGCGCGTGTGCGCGGCCCTGCTCCACCGGGATGGTCGAGAAATCCACCAGCCGTTGCGGCGCGCCCATCGCAGCTGCCACGCCTTGCGCGCCGAAGGCTGCGTCCTGCACCGCGACAGCGGTGGGCAGGTTCAGCAGCACGAGCTCGGCACCGTCCACCGCGGCGGCAGCACTGGCCGCCACCCTGGCGCCCGCGGCACGCGCTTCTTCGAGCCGCGCCGCGGCGATGTCGAACACGGTGACGCGGTAACCCAGGCCGAGCAGGCGCTTCGTCATCGGCAGGCCCATCAGGCCGATGCCGACATAGGCGATCGCGGGCTTGGCGCTCATACAACCCCCCAGACCCTGCGGGTCGTCCCCCCAAGGGGGAGCGAGCACCTTCGGAGCGGCCGTGCGGCGCTCATGCCTCAGCGATCCGATAGATGCGCAGCGCGTTGTCTCGGAACAGCGCACGACGATCGGCGTCCGAGAACCTGCGCGTGATGGTGTCGAAGCCACCGAAGATTTCTCCGAACGAGCCGCACAGTCCGTCGACCGGGAAGTTGCTCGCGAACATGCAGCGCCGCGCGCCGAAGAGTTCGATCGTCGTCTCGACGATCTCGCGGTTGGCCCCGGCCGTCCACGGCTGGCCGGGCACGCCGATGCCCGAGATCTTGACCGCGACGTTCGGGCACGGCGCCAGCACGGCCATCGCGCGGCGCCACGCCGCGATCCCCTCGGCGCTGCGGTCGGCCGGCAGCCCGGTGTGGTTGAGCACGATCGGCGTTGCCTCGAAGTCCGCGGCCAGGCGCGCGGCCTCGTGCAGGTGCCACCAGGGCGTTTGCAGTTCGAAGTGCAGGCCCAGCGGCGCCAGGCGCGCGAAGCCCGCACGCCACGCAGCATCGGCCATGCCGCCAGGTTCGGACGATCCGGGCGCGCGGTGCGCGCGCGGCTTTTGGCGCACGCCGCGCACGAAGGGCTGGGCCGCGTGCTGCTCGAGCACGGCGGCGGCGTCAGGCCGGTCGAGCCAGGCCTGCGCGGCCGCGACGCTCGGCAAACCGTGCTCGGCGCGCAGCGCGCGCACGTAGCCCAACTCGCCCACCGGATCGGCCGGGTCCCATTCGGTCTCGATGTAGACGCTGTGCGAGACCTCGAACGGCGACGCGTCGGCGCGGTACTCCGGCGGCAGGTAGGGGCGGCGCAGCGAGCGGTAGTCGCCGTAGCGGAAAGGGATCGGCGGCTCGTCGCACAGCCATGGGTGGTAGTTGCGCGTCGGGTCCCAGAAATGCTGGTGCGCGTCGACAATGGCGAAGCCCAGGCTCATCGAGCGGTCTCCGCAGCGGTCATCGCCGTGTCTCCTTTCGTGGCGCTCGTGCGGCGCTCATCGGGTTCGAGCGCGAGGCTAACGGCCCACGCCATGCAATGCCAATGCGCTTTCCAGAACAGGCCATGCCATTCCGTGCATGACAGGCTCGCACGGCCGGCTGGGCTCAGCCGAGGCGCAAGGCCATCACACCGCCAACGATGACCGCCGTGCCGGCCGCGCGCTGCACGCCGAATTTTTCCTTCAACAGCCACACGCCCAGCAGGGCGGCGAAGAGCACCGAGGTCTCGCGCAGCGCAGCCACGCTGGCGATCGGGGCGACCGTCATCGCCCAGAGGGCGATCGCGTAGGAACCGATCGACGCCGTGCCGCCGAGCGCAGCCAGCGGCCAGCGGCGTCGCGCATAGGCCAGGATGGCCTGGCGGCCGGCACGGTCGCGCCTGAAGTACACCAACGCCGGGTACGGCAGGCCGTCGAGC
>JAYUPN010000302.1:0-22830 GCA_043760065.1 Rubrivivax sp. | reverse complement strand
GATGACTACATGCCCAAGCCGTTTGAGATGCGCGAGCTGCTGGCCCGCGTGCGCGCCGTGCTGCGCCGGCTGCAAGGACCGCGCGAGACCCCGCCAGCGCCTGCAGGCGCCGCGGCGTCCGAGGCCGGCCGGCGGGTGCACTTCGGCGACCGCGTGCTCGACCTCGACCAGCGCCGGCTGCTGGCCTCCGACGGCGTCGAGATCGAGATCACGGCGGCCGAATACGACCTGCTGGCGCTGTTTGCCCGCCACCCCAACCGGCCGCTCAACCGCGACCAGATCATGGAGCAGGCACACAACCGGGGCTGGGACGTGTTCGACCGCTCGATCGACCTGCGCGTGATGCGGCTGCGCCGCAAGATCGAGCGCAACCCCGACAAGCCCGAGGTGCTCAAGACCGTGCGCAACGTGGGCTACGTCTACGTGCCGCCGGCGGCGCGCTGATGCGCTGAATGACCGCCCGGGCCCCGTCCGGCGCCAGCGCCGGCACCCTGCGCGCGGCACGCCGCTTCGTCTGGTGGCTGGTGGTGCCGGTGATGGCGCTGCTGGCGGTGCTGAGCCTGCTGCAATACCGGCAACGCCTGGACGACGCCGAGCGCGCGCTGCTGCGCCTGGCCAGCGAGCGTGCGCAGGAGCTGGCCGCCATCGCCAGCCCCGCGATGGCGCACGTGCACGACCTGCGCCGCCTGCTCGAGTCGCGCTGGCACGACCCGCCTGACGGCGGGCCCGGCTTGCGCGACGCCCTGCGGTTGCGCAGCGTCGACGGCACGGCCGGCGGCGCGCCCGACGGCTGGTCGCTCGACGGCGCACCCGACGCGGCCCGCAACCGCTTCGGCCAGTTCTGGTGGGCGGCGCCCGAAGGCGCGCCCCCCGATGCGACGTGGTTGCGCCGGGCGCAGCTCTTCGTCGAGGCGGCCCGCATCGTGCAGCTGCGGGCGCCGGGCTTCGAGGCCACCTGGTTCGCCGCCGCCGAAGCCAACATCAGCTTCGGCTATCCCTGGGTCGACACCCCGCGCATGCTGGCGACGATGGGCGAGCCCAGCCTGCAGTCGCTGGAGCCACGCCGGCGGGCCGGCGTGGCCCGCGCCGAGCGTGACCTGGCGCGCGACCCGCGCGACACCGTCTTCTGGGGCCTGCCGTACGTCAGCCAGCTCAACGGCGAACTGGTGCAGTCGCACGGCGCGATGGTCATCGTCGACGGCCGCTACAAGGGCGAGGTGAGCCTGGACTTCCGGCTCGACGCGCTGCAGCGCATCGCGCTCGGCTGGCAGCAGGCGCCGGCGCGGGTGTGGGTCGTCGACCGCCAGCTCAACCTGCTGGCCGATGCCACGCAGCCGCTGCTGCCGCCGGCAGGGAAGGGCCTGGCCGACACGCCGGTGGTGGTGCCGTTGTTCGAACGCCTGCCGATGGAGATCCCAGGCGATGTGCGGGCCGCGCTGCAGGTGCAGCCCAGCCTGCTGCACCACGCCGAAGGCTGGGTGCTGGCAGCGGCCAGCCGGCAGCACTCGCCCTGGCTCTACGTGCACGCCGTGCCGCTGTCGGCGCTGCGAGCCGAGGTGTTGCCCACGCTGCTGCCCAATGCTTTGCTCGGCCTGGCGCTGCTGGGCGTCTTCGTCATCGGCCAGTGGCTCTTTGCGCGCTGGTTCGTGACGCCGGCGCTGGCCGTGCTGGGCTACCTGCGCCAACTCTCCACCGACCCGGCAGCGCCGGCGCCGCAGCTGGGCGAGCGCTGGCGCGGCTGGGTCGGCGCGGTGACCGAGACCTTCCAGGTCCAGCGCACGCTGCAGCAGCGCGAACGTGCGCACGACATCTTCAAGTCGGCGATGGTCGACCACGCGCCGATCGCCATCGTCACCACCAGCGGCGACGGCCGTGTCGTCGACTTCAACCCCGCCGCCGAGGGCATGTTCGGCATTGCCCGGCTGCAGGCACTGGGCCGCGACCTCGGCGACGTGATCCTGCCGCCGGCGCGCCGCGGCGAGCCGCGCCGCGTCGCCGGCGTCAGCGCCACGGTGCAGGGCCGCCATGTCAGTGGCCGCGAGTTCCCGATGCAGCTGATGACGTTCCGCGTGCAGATCGACGGTGAGCCCTTCGACACCGCCTTCATCACCGACCTGTCGGCGCAGCGCGAGGCAGCGACGCAGATCGACCGCCAGCGCGACGCACTGCGCCAGAGCGAGAAGCTCAGCGCCATGGGCACGCTGCTGGCCGGCGTCGCGCACGAGCTCAACAACCCGCTGGCCATCGTCATGGGCCGCTCGGCGCTGCTGGAAGAAAAGGCTGAAGGCAGCGGCCTCGAGAGCGACGCGCGCCGCATCCGCGAGGCCGCGGAACGCTGTGGCCGCATCGTGCGCACCTTCCTGAACATGGCGCGCCAGAAGCCGCCGTCGCGCAGCGCGGTGCAGCTCAACGACATCGTGCGCGCCGCTGCCGACATGCTCGGCTACACGCTGCGCAGCCACGGCGTGCAGGTCGAGCTGGCGCTGGCCGAAGGGCTGCCCGAAGTCCAGGCCGACCCCGACCAGCTCGGCCAGGTCGTGCTCAACCTGATGGTCAACGCGCAGCAGGCGCTGGTCAGCGTCAGCACGGCGCGCGTGCTGGCGCTGGCGACCGGGGTCGAGTCCCAGCGCGCGGCACCAGGCTCGCGCGAGCCGCGCGTGTGGCTGCGCGTCGCCGACACCGGCCCGGGCGTCTCCGACGGCGTGCGCGAACGCCTGTTCGAGCCCTTCTTCACGACCAAGGACGCCAGTTTCGGCACCGGCCTGGGCCTGTCGGTGTCGCGATCGATCGTGCGCGAGCACGGCGGCGAGCTGATCCTCGAACAGCGCGATCCGCAGGCCGCGGGTTCCGGTGCGTCGTTTCGCCTCAGCCTGCCGATCAGCGGCGAAGTCGGCTTCAGCAGCACGCCGCTGCCGCTGGACACGGCGCTCGGCGATCTGCACTCGCGCGTGCTCGTCGTCGACGACGAGGCCGAGATCGCCGACCTCATGCGCACCGTGCTCGAAGGCGCCGGCTTCGACGTCGCCACCGCCGAGTCCGGCGCCGTGGCGCTGGAACTGCTGGCCGAAGCGCGCTTCGACGCCATCGTCAGCGACGTGCGCATGCCCGACCTCGACGGCGCTGCGCTGTGGCGCGCCGTGCGCGAGCGCCAGCCGCACCTGGCGCGGCGCCTGCTGTTCGTCACCGGCGACACGCTGTCGCTGCAGGCGCGCCAGGTGCTCGAGGAGACCGGCTGCGCCAGCCTGGACAAGCCCTTCGTCAACGCCGACCTGCTGGCAGCCGTGCGCACGACGCTGGAGCGCTGAGGGCCGGCGCGGCCGAGGCGAGCCAAGGGCGGGCCGGGCTCCCGGCCGGCGGGACCGTGGGATACGCTGTGCAGGGTTCGCGACACTTTCATGAAGCCGAAGCTGCCCCTCCTGTTCGCCCGCGCTGCAGCCACTGCCGCGCTGGCCCAGCCCGTGCCCCGGTGCGCCTCAACCCACGGCACCAGCGGCGAGATGATCGAGAAAGGCAGGAAGACCGTGACCACGATGCGCAGCACGAAGTCGAACAACGAGACGCCGAAGGCGCGCCAGTCGTAGCCGCCGCGCCGGCTGAGCACGATGCCTTCGAGCACGGCACAGGCCAGCACCGTGGGGGCGGCGACGAAGAGCAGGAATTGCTCCAGCGGCGTCATGGCTTCAGTGCCGCCGCGACGCGAGTGCAGGGTCCAGGCGCCTGCGCGCCCAGTGGCGTCGTGCTCACGGCGCCTCCATGCCCTTGTCCTTGAGCACGGCCTGCGCGCGCGGGCTCGCCAGCCAGGCCAGCAGCGCCTGCGCCGCCGGCCGGTCGCGCGCTGCCGTCGACACGCCGCCGGCTGCGGGGTCGATGGTGGCCACGGCGCGTGCCGACAGCAGCGCGCGCTGGAACGCGGCCACGCTGCCGATGTCGGGCGCCGGCGCGCCTTGCAGCACCGCCACGCCGATGGCCACGCCGACGACGCTGCACACGAGGGTCAGGACTCGCATCAGGGTTCTCCTTGCAGCCGACAGGACAGTGGCGATCGCGCGTGCCGTGCCGTTCAGAACAAGTGCCCGACGTTGAACAGCGTCAACAGCGCGAGGCCCAGGAAGATCAGCGCCGCCACGCCGTGCACCAGCGGCATCGACACCCTGCGTGCGATGGTCTCGCCCAGGAACACCGCGGGCACGTTGGCCACCATCATGCCGAGCGTGGTGCCGAGCACCACGGCCAGCAGGTCGGGGAAGCGCGCCGCCAGCGCCACGGTGGCGATCTGCGTCTTGTCGCCCATCTCGGCCAGGAAGAAGGCCACCAGCGTGGTGCCGAAGACGCCAAGGCGTGCGTGCCCGGCCGCCGTATCGCCGTCGACCTTGTCGGGGATCAGCATCCAGCCCGCCATGGCGATGAACGACAGCCCGATCACCCAGCGCAGCACGTCCGGCCCCAGCACTTGGGCCACCCAGCCGCCCACTGCGCCAGCCAGCGCATGGTTGGCCAGCGTGGCCACCAGGATGCCGGCGATGATCGGCGCCGGGCGTTTGAAGCGGGCCGCCAGCAGCATCGCCAGCAGCTGCGTCTTGTCGCCCATTTCGCCCAGGGCGACGACGCCGGTGGATATCAGGAAAGTTTCCAGTCGGGAACTCCGTCAGGGGATGGGGCGGGTGCCTGAACACTGCACTAGCATCGAGCTCCAAGCTGACACCAAGGCCCGAGGAGGCTCATGAGCCCACAGCGCGTTGCACTGATTGTCGGTGCCGGCGACGCCACCGGCGGCGCCATCGCCCGTCGTTTTGCGCGCGAAGGACTCACCGCCTGCGTCACGCGGCGCAGTGCCGACAAGCTGCAGCCGCTGGTCGAGCGCATCCTGGCCGACGGCGGCCAGGCACGCGCCTTCGGTTCCGACGCGCGCGACGAAGCCGCGGTGGTGGAACTGGTGCAGACCATCGAGCACGAGGTCGGCCCGATCGAGGTGGCGGTGTTCAACATCGGCGCCAACGTGCGCTTCAACGTCGTCGACACCACCGAACGCGTCTACCGCAAGGTCTGGGAGATGGGGGCGCTGGCCGGCTTCCTGATGGGCCGCGAGGTCGCCAAGGCGATGCTGCCGCGCGGCCGCGGCAGCATCCTCTTCACCGGCGCCACGGCCAGTCTGCGCGGCGGCGCCGGCTTCTCGGCCTTTGCCGGCGCCAAGCACGCGCTGCGCGCGCTGGCGCAGAGCCTGGCGCGCGAGCTGGGGCCGCAGGGCATCCACGTCGCGCATGTGGTGGTCGACGGCGCCATCGACACCCACTTCATCGCGCAGAACTTCCCCGAGCGCTACGCGCTGAAGGACCGCGCCGGCATTCTCGACCCCGAGCACATCGCCGACAACTACTGGCACCTGCACCAGCAGCCGCGCAGCGCCTGGACGCACGAACTCGACCTGCGACCCTGGATGGAAACCTGGTGAAAGGCATCACGACATGAACGGCAAGATCATCGAGTTCTTCTTCGACTTCGGCAGCCCCACGACCTACCTGGCGCACACGCAGCTGCCGCGCATCGCGGCCGAGACCGGCGCCACGCTCGCCTACCGGCCGATGTTGCTGGGCGGCGTGTTCAAGGCCACCGGCAACGCCAGCCCCGTGACGGTACCGGCCAAGGGCCGCTGGATGGGGCAGGACATCGCGCGCTGGGCGCGGCGCTACGGCGTGCCTTTCGCGTTCAACCCGCACTTCCCGGTCAACACGCTGCCGCTGATGCGCGGCGCGGTCGGCGTGCAGATGAAGCTGCCGGAACTCTTCACGCGCTACATCGACGCCGTGTTCCAAGCGATGTGGGTGCAGCCGCGCAACCTGGGCGATGCGGCCGAAGTGGCTTCGGTGCTGGCGCCGCTGGGGCTGTCGGCCGAGGCCTTCCTGGCGCTGGCCGGCGACGCCGAAGTCAAGGCCGCGCTGGTGGCGGCCACCGAAGCAGCGGTGGCACGCGGTGTGTTCGGCGCGCCCACCTGCTTCGTCGACGGACAGATGCACTTCGGCCAGGACCGGCTCGACTTCGTGCGCGAAGCCGCAGGCGGCGGCCCGCGCTAGAAACCGCGGCTGCTCAGTCGACCCTGACGTACGCGAACATGCCGTCCAGCAAATGCGGCCGGATGTTGCAGATGACGAGGTAGGTGCCCTTGTCGAAGAAGGCCACCGGCTCGGTCCGGTTCGAGCCGTTGGCCGGATTGCCGCCGACCGGCGTCGCGAGCGGACCGCCCGCGGGGTTGATGCCGCGGTAGTAGATGCTGTCGGCCAGGAAGGCGATGGCCGCCGGCAGCGGTGCCGCCGGATCGGCCGGAATCACGAAGATCGGTGCTGTCAAAGGGTAGACGCCGCCGCCGGCCGCGGCCAGATGCGCCAGCGTGAAGCCGGGCTTGAAGATCACCACGTCGTGGAAGCCGGCGACCGCGAAGTCGACCACGCCGCCGGGCTTGATCTTGATCTCGCGCGGCAGGATCGCGTGGTTGACGGGGTTGCCCGGCCGCGCCGTGTTCAGACCGCGGCCGAAGGATGCCGTGGCCTGCGAGCGTTTGTGGTCGTCGTGGTCGTCATCGGCAACTGCCGGCCACGACATGAGCGCCAGTGCGGCCAGCAAGGCCGACGATGCGCTGAGGGCGGCGATGCGGTGGCTGTACATGTTGATCTCCTCGGTGGGGTTGCGGAAGGCGTACCGGTGCCGACACCGCCCTTGCTGCACGCCGCGCGGGGTCGTGGCCGGGGGCCCGCCGGCAGGCCCGCAGTGGGCGCCGCGGCGAACGCCGCGTCAATCCCCAGACTTGGATGCAATAACCAGGCAGCTTCGAACGTAGCGGCGCGGCGCCGCCAGCTCGGCCAGGCTGGGGTTTCCGTGTCCGCGCGCTTGCTCAAACCGCGCAGTAACGGTCCTGGATCTCGCGGTCGTCCAGCAGCGCCCGGGCATCACCCTGGTGCACGATGCGACCCTGGTCCAGGATGTAGGCGCGGTCGCTGATCTGCAGCGCACGTTCGACGTTCTGCTCCACGAGCAGGATCGTCGTGCCTTCGCGCTTCATGCGCAGGAAGAGCTCGAACATCTCGTGCACCAGGAGCGGCATGATGCCCTCGCTGGGTTCGTCGAGCAGGATCATGCGCGGCCTGGCCATCAGGGCGCGCGCGATGGCCAGCATCTGCTGCTCGCCGCCCGACAGCGAGGTGCCTTCCTGCTCCATGCGCTCGGCCAGGCGCGGGAAGGTGCGCGCGATCTGATCGATGCGTTCGCGCTCCTGGTCGCGTTCCTTGCCGGCGATGAGGCCCAGGCGCAGGTTCTCGCGCACGCTCAGGCCCGGCACGATGCGGCGTTCTTCGGGCACGTAGGCCAGGCCGCGGTGGAAACGCGTGTGCGCTGGCATTGCAGCGATCTCCTGGCCGTCGAAGCTGACGCTGCCGCCGCGCTTGGCCAGCAGGCCCATGATCGCCTTCAGCGTGCTCGTCTTGCCGGCGCCGTTGCGGCCCATCAGCGTCACGATCTCGCCCGCGCGCACCTCGAAGTCGAGGCCCTGGACGACGTGGCTGGTGTCGTACCAGGCGTTCAGTCCCTGTATGCGCAACATCAGCCCTGCCCCAGGTAGACGCGGCGGACCTCGTCGTTGGCCTTGATCTCGGCCGGCGTGCCTTCGGCCAGGAACTCGCCGTGGTGCAGCACCAAGAGGCGCTCGCAGATGCCCATCACCAGCTTCATCTTGTGCTCGACCAGGATCACCGAACGTTCGCCGGCCAGCGCCGTGATGAGGTCCATCATGACCATCGTCTCCTGCGGCGACATGCCGGCCGTGGGCTCGTCCATCAGCAGCAGTGCGGGCTCGGCGGCCAGCGCCATCGCCACTTCCAGCGCGCGCTGCTGGCCGTGCGCGAGGTCGGCGGCGGGACGTCGGGCGTGCGCAGCGAGGCCGACACGTTCGAGCAGCGCGCCGGCGCGGTCGGCCACCTCGCCCATCGCGGCGCGCGGCTTGAGGATCTGGTAGCGCGCGTGTCGCATCTGCACCGCGACGCGCACGTTTTCGTGGGCGCTCAACTGCTTGAAGACGTTCGTGATCTGGAAGCTCTTGGCGATGCCGATGCGCGCGAACTCGTGCTGCGGCAGGCCGGTGATGTCGCGGCCGTTGAAGCGCAGACTCCCTTCGCTGGGCGGCAAGGCGCCGCTGACGACGTTGAAGAAGGTGCTCTTGCCGGCGCCGTTGGGGCCGATGATGGCGCTGAGCTTGCGCGGCGCGAAGCTCGCGCTGACCTTGTTCAGCGCCACGAACTTGCCGAAGCGCTTGCTCAGGCCCTGCACTTCCAGGATCGGCGGCACGCTCACCGGACCCCCAAGACGCTTCGCGTCGCCCCCCCGAGGGGGAGCAAGCGCCTTCGGAGCGGCCGCGCGGTGCTCAAGCGGTCTTCTCCAGCCGCTTCATGAAACTGCCCCAGATGCCGGCCGGGAAGAACAGCACGAAGACCATGAACACGGCGCCGACCACCGCCATCCAGTGCTGGGTCATCGTCGTCACCACGTCTTCCAGCGTCAGGAAGACAGCGGCGCCGACGAAGGGCCCGAAGAAGGTGCCCATGCCGCCCAGCAGGCACATCATCACGGCCTGGCCCGACAGCAGGTAGTGCAGGCTGTCGATCGGCACCACGCTCAGGTGCAGCGCCCGCAGCGCGCCGGCCAGGCCGCACAGCGCGGCCGAGATGACGAACACCAGCAGCTTGGTGCGCGCCACGTCGTAGCCGCAGGCAGCGGCGCGCTGTTCGTTCTCGCGCACCGCCTCGATGACGGCGCCGAAGGGCGACGCCAGCAGGCGCGACACGAACCACATCGCGGCAGCGACGAAGACCAGGATGACGTAGTACTTGGTCGTCGGGTCGAGGAAGTCGAGCTTGACGCCGAAGACTTCCATCGAAGGCACCTGGATGCCGCGCAGGCCGTTTTCGCCGCCGGTCCAGCGCTCGGCCTTGTAGAAGGCGTAGTAGACGATCTGCGCCAGTGCCAGCGTGACCATGCTGAAGTAGATGCCGCGCGTGCGGATCGCGAGAAAGCCCATCACCACGCCGACGAGTGCTGCGCTGACGACACCCAGCAGCACCGCCACGCCCCACGGCAGGCCCATGTGCACCATGCCGATACCGGTGAGGTAGCTGCCGACGCCCAGGAACGCGGCATGGCCGAAGCTCAGCAGCCCGGTGTAGCCGAAGAGCAGGTTGAAGCCGACCGCGAAGAGGCCGAAGATGAGGATGTTGATGGCCAGCGCCTGGTACGGCACCAGCAGCGGAAAAACGAGCAGGAAGGCGATCACCGCGGCCACGCGGTGCGCTCGGATGGTGGCCACCCAGCGGCTCATCCGAAGTGGCCCGCTTTGCCGAACAGCCCTTGCGGCCGCACCAGCAGCACCAGCGCCATCAGCACGAAGATCGACAGCTCGGCCAGCTCGGGTGCAAAGAGCGAGGTCATCGAGAATACGATGCCCACCAGCAGCCCGGCCACCACCGCGCCGGGCAACGAGCCCATGCCGCCGACGACGGTGACGACGAAGCTCTCGGCCAGCACGTGCACGCCCATCTCGGGGTTGACCGCGCGCGTCGGCGCCGCCAGCACACCCGACAGCCCGGCGATGGCGGTGCCGATGCCGAACACCACCAGCCACACGCGCGCGATGTCGATGCCCAGCACGCGGCAGATCTCGCCGTCGCGGCTGCCGGCGCGCACGATCAGGCCGTAGCGCGTCTTCTCCAGGAACAGCCACAGCGCCAGCACCACGACAGCGGTGGCGCCGATCAGGAACAGCCGGTACTTCGGGAACATGCCGATGCCGAGGTCGACTGCGCCGCGCAGCTCGGGCGGCGTCGACGAGGGCAGGCCTTCGATGCCGAACAGCACCCGCATGGCCTCGATCAGCACCCAGCTCAGGCCGAAGGTCAGCAGCAGCGGGTAGTCGATGCCGCGCCCGTACAGCGGCCGCACCAGGAAGCGCTCGGTGACGAGGCCGATGCATCCCACCACCAGCGGCGTCAGCACCAGGCTGAACCAGAAGTTGCCGGTCAGCCCCATGAAGTACAGGCCGATGAAGGCGCCGACCATGAAAAACGCGCCGTGCGCGAAGTTGACCACCGTCAGCATGCCGAAAATCAGGCTCAAGCCCAGCGCCAGCAAGGCGTAGATGGCGCCCAGCGCAATGCCGGTGACGAGCTGCAGCGCCAGCAGCGAAGGCGTGATGTCCATGGCGGCGGGATCGGCTGGTGCGGGTGCCCCGCTCAGCTGATCTTGTGGCCCATCTCCTCGCAGCTGCGCAGGTTCTTTTCGTTCGCGTCTTCGATGGCGAGCACGTTGAAGACGTCGTTCTTGTCCTTCATGCCCTTGCTCTTGCTCTCGACGATGACCACCGACTGCACCGACTGGTGGTCGCACTTGCGGTAGAACTGCGGCCCCTTGTACCAGTCGTACTTGAGCTGGCGCAGCGCGATCGAGACGCGCTGCGAATCGGTGGCGTCGGCGTTCTTCACCGCCTGCAGCACGCTCAGGATGCCGGCATAGCCCAAGGCGCCGTAGTCCGACGGCACCGCACCCGCGTAGGCCTTGCGGAAGGCGTCGTTGAACTTCTTTGCACTCGGGATCTTGTCCTCCATGCCCCAGTAGTAGCTGGTGCCGCCCAGGATGCCCTCGAAGGCGTCGGCGCCCCCGGCGACACGGCTGGTGTACAGCAGCACCGGCGCGATGATCTTGGTGCCCGCCTTCAAGCCAAAGTCAGTCGCCTGCTTGGCGCTGTTGACGAGGTCGCGGCCGAAGTTGCAGAGCACCAGGATGTCGGGCTTGAGGGCCTGGATGCGCGGCAGGAAGGCCGAGTAGTCGGCGGCACCCAGCGGGTGGCGGATGTCGGCCAGCGTCTGCGTGCCGAGAGCCTGGCCGGCGCGCTGGAAGCCGCGCACCATCTCGTGGCCGTAGGCGTAGTCGGCGGTCAAGTACACCACCTTCTTGCCGAACTTGGGGAAGGCATAACGCGCGACTGCACCGGCCGTGAGGTGCGGGTTCAGCGCCTCGTGGAAGGTGTACAGGCTCCAGTCCTTGGCCTCGTTGATGGTGTCGCTCTGGCTGATGCTGTTGAACAGCACCTTGCGCTCGCGCGTCACGGCGTTGATGCTCAGCTGCGTCGCCGCGCTCAAGGAACCGACGACGAAGTTGACCTTGTCCTTCTCGATCAGCTCCAGCGTGCGCGTGGCGGCTTCGCCGGGGTTGAGCTTGTCGTCGCGCACCAGCAGTTCACACTGCTGGCCCTTGTGGCCGCCGGCGGCGTTCCACTGCTTGACCGCCAGCTCGGCGGCGCGCACCTGGTCCTGCGCTTCGGCGCTGAAGGCGCCGGTCAGCGGCACCGGGAAGCCGATCTTGATCGGCGCGGGTTGCGCGCGTGCGATGTGGAACAGCGCCGGTGCGGCAGCCAGCGCACCCGCGGTGGCGACGATGCGGCGGCGGCGGGGGTTCAGGGGGGTCTGGTGCATGGGGTGTCTCCTGCAAGGGGTGGGGGTCTGCGCGGGCTTCAGGCGGCCAGCGTCTGAGGCGGAAAGGTGTCGAAGAGGGCCGGGTCGATTGCCGTTTCGTGCATCACGCCCGCGGGGTCGCGCTGCGCGACGTCACCGCGCTGGCGGGCCTCGATGTAGGCGCCGAGCTGGCGCGCGCGCTGCACCACGGCATTGCCGGCCGGCTGACGCAACGCGTCGTAGGCGCGCAGCGCAGCGGCGGTGGCGCCGTGCAGCGCGATGCAGTCGGCCAGCGCCATGGCGTCGTCGCCGGCCTTGGCCACGCCCATGCCGACGTGGGGCCGCGCGACGAAGGCGGCGTCGCCCAGCAGCGCGATGCGGCCGTGCGCCAGCACGGGCGACGTGAGGTCGAAGATCGGCTGCAGAAACGGCACCGCGGTCTTCTCCAGCAGCTCGGCGAACTGAGGCGCCAGCAACTCGCGCGCGGCCTGCCGCACGGCGGCGATCTGGCGCCAGCTGACCTGCTGCGGTGCGATGCCGTCGGCGTGGTGCTGGCCGTCGGCGTCGGTCATCAGCGCAGCGAGCTCGGTGCCGGCGGCGGCCGGCCGGTACCAGACGAAGTTCCAGCGCCGATGACCGGGCGCGGTGCTGTCGTCGGCGCCGGCGACGGGGTAGCCGATCATCTGCTCGCCCGCCGGCAGGCCGAAGCCGAAGTGCGGGAACAGCGTGCGCAAGGTGTGGCGCGACAAGGCCTGCTCGTCGCAGACGCCGCGCCAGGCGATGTAGCCCGCGTAGCGCGGCCGCACCGCGGGCAGCAGCTGGCTGCGCACGGTCGAGCGGATGCCGTCGGCAGCCACCACCAGATCGGCGTGCAGGCGCTCGCCGTCGGCCAGGTGCACCGTGACGCCGCACTCGTCCTGCGATGTCGCGACGACGGCGACACCCAGCCGGTGCCGCTGCTCGGGCAGCGCCAGACGCAGCAGCGTGTACAGGCGGCCCCACGAAGTCAGGATCTGCGGGTGCTCCCAGCTGCACAGCGCCTGGCCGTCGGCACCGAGCACCACGCGCGACGCCACCGCCACGCCCAGCGCCTCGTCGACCGGCACGCCACAGGCGCGCAACGCCCGGTGCAAGCTGTCGTGGGTGACGATGCCGGCGCCGCGGCCCTGCAGCGAGCGCGCCGACCGCTCCAGCACCTGCACGTCGTGGCCGTCGCGCAGCAGCCGGCTGGCGGCCATCAGGCCGCCCAGCGAACCACCGATGACGAGGATGCGGGCCACCGTGTGCGACCGTGTCAGCCGCCGGCGCCGACCGCTGCGTCCAGCGCGGCCTTCTCGGCGGCCGGGAAGTTGAGCTCGACGACGACGCCGTTGGGGTCGTCGACGAAGACCTGGTGCAGATTGAGCAGGGGCACCGTGCGCTCGCGACCGTCGAGTCCGCGCGCGCGCAGGCGCTCCAGCGTCTCGCGCAGACCGGTGGCGAAGAAGGCGACGTGGTCGACGCAGCCGCTGCCGTGCAGGCCGGCTTCGTCGCGGTCGCCCAGGTAGGCCTTCAGGCCTGCGGGATCATTGCGGTCGATGCCGATGATGTGCACCGCGGCGTTGGCCCAGACGCTGGTGTCGCCGGCGTACAGCCACAGGCCGGGGAACGGGAACGGCGGCCGCGGGCCGACCTTCAGGTCCAGCAGTTCGCAGTAGAAACGTTCGCAGGCCTGCAGGTCGGCGGTGCGGATCGAGTAGTGGTTCAGCGTCAGGGCCATCCGGGTCTCCCGAGGGTTTCAGCGCCGGCGCGGCAGCGGCACGATCTCGGCAGCCTGCAGCAGCAGGCCGCGGATGCGGTCACCGATGAAGGTGTCGATGAGCACCGGGTCGCCTTCGCCGGTGAAGTGCTGCTGGTAGACCAGCGGCCAGATGCCCAGCTGGTAGATCAGGCCGCCGTGGAAGGCCATCAGCAGCGCTTCTTCGCGCGGCGAGGCGCGCGCCTTGGAGCGGCTGTCGACGCTGCGCCGCACCTCGCGCAGCAGGCGCGGGAAGAGCTTGCCGCGCATCATCGCGAAATAGCGGTTGGGGATCAGGCCGTCGCTCAAGCCCGAGTGCACCAGGATGCGCAGCCACTCGGGCGTCAGGATGGCGGCCAGGTACTCGCGGTAGAAGGCGTGCAGCTTTTCGGCCACCGGCTGCTGGGCGTCGTCGAGCAGCGACTCCCAGCGTGTGTCCCAGCGACCTTCGATGGTCTGCTCGTAGACGCGTTCGATGAGCTGCCGCTTGGTCGGGAAGTAGTGGTACAGCAGCGTGTGCGCGATGCCCAGTTCAGCCGCCAGCTCGCGCATCTGCGCGTCCAGGCCGCGGCGCGAGAAGAAGTCGGTCGCACCCGCGACGATCTGCTGCTCGCGTTCGCGCGCCTCCAGTCGCCGGCGCGCGGGGGCCGTGGCCTTGGGCGTGGCGATGAGGGGGGCGGCGCGGGTTTCTTCGGTATTGACCATCTGCTCAACTCTGCTGAAATTGTTGAGCGCCTGCTCAACAAGCCCCATCCCGACAAACCCTGAAGGGTTGGCGGGCAGGGCGGCAACCCTTGCCGCGACGGCGCAGCAGCCTCGGTGCCACTGGAGAATCGGCGATGAAATCCCCGGCCTTCGACTACGTCCGCGCGACGACGCCGCAGCACGCACTGGCGCTGCTGGCCGAACACGGCAGCAGCGCCTGCCTGCTGGCCGGCGGACAGACGCTGCTGGCGACGCTGAACATGCGGTTGTCGCAGCCGGCGCTGGTGGTGGACATCGGCGGCCTGCAGCAACTGGCCGGCATCAGCGTCGAGGGCGACATGCTGCGCATCGGTGCGTTGACGCGCCACGCCGACATCGAGGCCTCCGAACTGGTGTTGCGCCACGCGCCGCTGCTGGCGCAGGCCGCACCGCACATCGCGCACCCGGCCATCCGCAACCTGGGCACCTTCGGCGGCGCCCTGGCTTACGCCGACCCGGCCGCCGAGTGGCCGGCCTGCGTGCTGGCGCTGGACGGCACGCTGGTGCTGCTGGGCGCCGGAGGCGAGCGCCGGGTGGCTGCGGCCGACTTCTTCCAGGGTGTCTACACGACGGCGCGGCGCGACGACGAACTGCTGCTGGCCTGCGAACTGCCGCTCATCCACAGCGGCATGCGCCACCACTTCAGCGAACTGGCGCGCCGCCACGGCGACTACGCCATCGCCGGCCTCGCCGCCTGTGCGCGCGTGCAGGGCACGGGCGCGGCGGCGCAGCTGAACGACCTGCGGCTCGTCTTCCTGAGCCTGGGCGACCGCCCGCTGCGTGCCCGCGCAGCTGAAGCTGCGCTGCAGGGCGGGCCGCTGAGCGATGCCCGCATCGCCAGTGCCGACGCCGCGCTGCGCGCCGAACTCGACCCCTACGCCGACCTCACCCACTCCGCTGCGGCCAAGAAGCAGCTGGCGGCGACGCTGATGCGCCGCGCCATCACCGCGCTGACGCGCTGACGCGCTGACGCGAAGAGCAAGGAAACCCGATGCACACCCCGCTGGACAACCCCACGACGCGCATCAGCGTCGAAGTCAACGGCAGCCTGCTCACGCGCGACGTCGAGTGCCGCAAGCACCTGGTCGACTTCCTGCGCGACGACTGCGGCCTGAAGGGGTCGCACCTGGGCTGCGAACACGGCGTCTGCGGCGCCTGCACGGTGCGGCTGGACGGGCGCATCGTGCGCGGCTGCCTGGTGCTGGCCGCGCAGGCCGACGGCCGTCGCGTCGAGACGGTGGAGACGGCCACGCCCAGCCCGCGGCTGCGTGCGCTGCAGGACGCCTTCGTCGAACACAACGCGCTGCAGTGCGGCTACTGCACGAGCGGCATGCTGATGGCGGCGCTGGAACTGGTGGAACGCAAGCCCGAAGCCGACCGCGAGCAGGTGCGCCAGTGGATGAGCGGCAACTACTGCCGCTGCACCGGCTACCACGCCATCGTCGACGCCGTCTGCGCGGTGCTCGAGCAGCAGCGCGCGGGCCGCCTGCCCGAAGCGGTGCAACCATGAACCACCCCACCGAAACACCGACCCGGCGCGACCTCGGCGCCGAGCTGCCGGCGGTCACCGAGGACCAGCGCCACATCGGCGTCGCAATCCCGCGCGAAGGCACGCGGCGGCTGACGCAGGGACGTGGCCAGTTCGTCGACGACATCGAGCTGCCGCGCATGGCGCACGTCGTGTTCTGGCGCAGCCCGGTGGCGCACATGCGCATCACGCGCATCGATCGCACGGCGGCGCAGGCGCTGCCGGGTGTCATCGCCGTCGTCACTGGCGCCGAGATCGCGCGCGTCTGCAAGCCCTGGGTGGCGACGCTGGCGCACCTGGCCGGCATCAAGAGCGCGCCGCAGGTCCCGCTGGCCATCGAGCGCGCCACCTGGCAGGGTGAGCCGGTGGTGGCCGTGGTGGCCGAATCGCGCGCCCGCGCCGAGGACGCACTGGCGCTGCTGGAAGTCGAGTGGGAAGACTTGCCGGCGGTGCTCGACACCGAGACCGCGCTCGACCCTGCAACGCCGCTGATCCACCCGGAGCTGGGCGACAACCTGTGCTTCACGCGCAGCCTGGACACCGGCGGCGTCGACGAGGCCTTTGCGCGTCCCGACGCCGTGGTGTTCGAGGAGACTTACCGCTTCAGCCGCCACACCGGCGTGACGCTGGAGCCGCGCTGCCAGATCGCCGACTGGAAGCCCGGCCGCTCGCTGGCCGAAGGGCAGCTGACGGTGTGGCACTCGTTCCAGGCGCCGCACATGATGCAGGACCTGTACTGCCGCCAGTTCGAGCTCGCCGAGTCGCAGGTGCGCGTGATCTGCCGCGACGTCGGCGGCAGCTTCGGCATCAAGGTGCATGCCTATCCCGACGACTTCGCCACCGTCGCGCTGGCGCTGATGCTGGGCCGCCCGATCAAGTTCGTGGCCGACCGGCTGGAGAGCTTCGTCAGCGACATCCACGCCCGCGAGCACCGCATCAAGGCGCGCATCGCGGCCAGCCGCGACGGCGAGATCCTGGCCTTCGAGATCGACGACCTCACCGGCATCGGCCCCTTCAGCATGTTCCCGCGCACCAGCGGCATCGAAGGCAACCAGGTGATCAACCTCACCGGCGGGCCGTACAAGCACAAGGCCTACCGCGCGCACCTCAAGGTCGTGTTCCAGAACAAGGTGCCGACCTGCCAGTACCGCGGCGTCGGCCACCCTATCGCCTGCGCGGTGACGGAAGCGCTGGTCGACGGCGTGGCCGCCAAGCTGGGCCTCGACCCGATCGCCTTCCGCCAGGCCAACGTCATTCCCGACCACGCCTATCCGGCCACCGGCGCATCGGGCATCAAGCTCGAGGTGCTGTCGCACGAAGCCTGTTTGCGCGAAGCGCGGCGCCTGTGCGACTACGACGCGCTGCGCGCCGAGCAGAAGACGCTGCGTGCCAGCGGCGTGCACCGCGGCATCGGTGTCGCGGCGCTGATCGAGCTCACCAACCCCAGCGCCGCGTTCTACGGCGTCGGTGGCGCGCGCATCGCGTCGCAGGACGGTGCGACCTTGCGGCTCGAGCCCACGGGGGTGCTCACCGTCAGCAGCAGCGTCGGCGAACAAGGCCAGGGGTCGGAGGCCATCTTCGCGCAGATCGCGGCCGACGCGGTGGGTGTCGACATCGGCCGCGTGCGCGTCAGCACCGGCGACACCGACACCACGCCGTACGGCGGCGGCACCTGGGCTTCGCGCGGCGCCGGCATTGGCGGCGAGGCGGTGCTGCAGGCCGGCCGTGTGCTGCGCGACAACATACTGGCCACCGCGGCGGCGATCCTGCAGCGCGACGCGCAAGGCCTGCGCGTCTTCCGCGGCGCCATCGTCGACGCCGCCAGCGGCGACACGCTGCTGGACCTGGCCGAACTCGGCCGCATCGCCTACTTCCGCAGCGACACGCTGCCCAAGGACTTCACGCCCGAGCTGATGGTGACGCGCCACTACGCGCAGCGCGACTACCCCTTCATCTTCACCAATGGCGTGCAGGTCAGCCACGTCGAGGTCGACACCGACACCGGCTTCGTGCGGCTGCTCAAGCACTGGGCGGTCGAGGACTGCGGGCGGGTCATCAACCCGATGCTGGTCGACGAGCAGATGCGCGGTGCCATCGTGCAGGGCATCGGCGGCGCGCTGTTCGAGGAGTGCCTGTACGACGACACCGGCTCGCTGTGCAACGGCAACATGGCCGACTACCTGGTGCCGATGGCCGCCGAGATGCCCGACATCGTGGTCGGCCACGTGCAGAGCCCGACGCGCAGTTCGATGCTCGGCGCCAAGGGCGCGGGCGAGGCCGGCACCGCCGGTGCACCGGCGGCGGTGATGAACGCCATCAACGACGCGCTGGCGCCCTTCGGCGTGCGCGTCAGCTCGCAGCCGATCACGCCGCAGAAGATCCTGCGCGCGCTGGGCAAGATCTGAGCGCCTGCCAAGGCGGCCCGACCTCCGACGGAGCAAGGGTCCACGCTGTGCGCTTTGTCACTCGGCAGCGCCCTGCCGCTGCCGCCGCGCTTCGCCAGCGGCCTCGAGTTGCCGTGGGTGACTAGAATCGCCGGCCTGCTGTGGCGTGATTCGACGGCTCGACACGGACCCCGTCTGCGGACCCGGTGGCGTGCCGTGGTGATGGCTGCAGATCTGCTTTGCGGGCCAAGGCCGTCGTGGCGCAAGCGCGATGGCCGCCTTCTCTGCGATCTCTGGCGCGGTCGATGGTGGGTGATTCGATCGCGGTCTGTACTGGCAACGGATGCCAAGCCTGGGAGCGTGCGTTGACAAAGTGGCCGCCTCTGCGGGCTCGCTGGACACTGGCTCTGGCCCTGGCCTTGGGGCTCTCGCCTGCCTGGTCGCAACCGGTGCCCGTCAAGCTGCGCGTCGTCGGCGGCCTGGCGACGTTGAACCAGTTCACGCGCCATGAAGCGCCGTTCTGGACCTCCGAGCTGCCGCGCCTGAGCGGCGGGCGCTACAGCGCAGAAATCGTGCCTTTCGACCGCGCGGGCATCCGCGGCCAGGAGCTGTTGTCCATGGTGCGGCTGGGCACGGTGCCCTTCGGGACCCTGCTGGTGAGCCTGTCCTCGCCCAAGGATGCAGAGCTCGCGGCGCCGGACCTGGCGGGCCTGAACCCCGACATCCAGTCGCTGCGCCGTGCCGTCACGGCCTTCCGCCCGCGGCTGAAGGCGCTGCTGCGCGAACGTCACGGCGCCGAGCTGCTGGCCGTCTACGTCTACCCGGCGCAGGTGCTGTTCTGCAACGGGCCGCTGGCCAGCCTGGACGGCCTGCGCGGGCGCAAGGTGCGCACTTCCAGCGTCACGCAGGCCGACTGGGTCGAGGCGCTGGGCGGCAAGGCCCTGAACATGGCGTTCGCCGAGGTGGTGCCCAACATGCAGGCCGGCAACATGGACTGCGCCATCACCGGCACGATGTCCGGCAACACCGTCGGGCTGCACGAGATCACGACCCACTTGTACGCTGCCACCGTCAGCTGGGGCATGTCGGTCTTCGTCGCCCACGGCGCCACCTGGCAGGCGCTGCCTGCCGACCTGCGGCTGCTGCTGCAGAGCGAACTGCCCAAGCTCGAAGCCGCGATCTGGGAGGAGGCGGCGCGCGAAACCGACGACGGCATCGCCTGCAACGCGGGCGAGCGCAGCTGCAAGGGCGGCCAGCGCGGGCGCATGACGGTGGTGCAGCCCGGCAAGGCCGACGACGAGCTGCGCCGCGAGCTGCTGACACGCACGGTGCTGCCGCGCTGGCTGGAGCGTTGCGGGCCGGCCTGCGCCACGAGCTGGAACCAGCTGCTGGCACCGATCGTCGGCGCCGAGGCGCGCAACCGCTGACACCAGCGATGACCGCCGCACCGCCGTCGGCGCCGCTGCGCCGCGTCATCGGGCTGTCCTGGGCCGCCGCTGCGCTGCTGCTGATGCTGTTGGCGGGCGCCACCTGGGCCCTGGTGCGGGTGGGTGGCGACGAGGCCCAGGACCGCGCCAGCCAGCAACTGCGCCAGTTGGTGGCCGCCGCCGAAGCGGACATCAACCGCACGTTGATGGGCATCGACCTCACGCTGGCGGGACTGCCCACGCTGCTGGAGCCGGCACGCATCCCCGGCGGCTTCGATGGCGAGAAAGCGCACGAGGTCCTGGCCGCGCTGCAGGACCGGCAACTGGTGTTTGCCGACATCGCGCTGGTCGACGAGTCGGGCACCACCCTGACCACCGGGCTGACCGCCACGCGCCGCATCGGCCCCAACCTGCCGCCGACGCTGCTGGCGCGCGTGCGTGAACACGCGGTGCCGACCTTGCTGGTCAGCGAGCCCGTCACCGGCCGCGCCAGCGGCGAGCGCAGCCTGCTGCTGGCGCGGGCCATCGACATTCCCGGCGCGCCGCCGCTGGTTGCCATCGCCGAGGTGCCCGCGAGCATGCTGCTGTCGGTGGCGGCGTCGAGCGCCGCGACGGCGGGCCTGTCGCTGAGCATCGAGCGCGACGATGGCCTGGTGCTGGTGACGCAGCCGCCCGACGACCGGCTCACCGGCCGTCGGCTGCAGCGCGCCCTGGGTTCGGCCACGGCCACCGGTGCGGTGGAGTCGCTGCCCAGCCGCGTGGACGGTGTCGCCGCGCTCGAGGCGTCACGGCCCACGCTGTACCCGCACCTGCTGATTGCGGCCAGCATTCCGCGCGCCACCGCACTGGCAGGCTGGCAGGCCCAGCGTCGCACGCTGTTCGCCGGGGCCGCCTTGTTTGCCGTGCTCTTGCTGGCCGCGGCGGCTGGCGCGCACTGGCAGCTCACGCGGCTGGCCCAGGCGCGTGGGGCCGCCGCCGCCGCCGCGTCGCTGCTGGACCAGGCGCTGGCCTCGATGGGTGACGCGTTCCTGCTCTGTGATGCCGAGGACCGGGTGGTGCGCTGGAACAGCCGCTACCTGCAGCTCTTTCCCTGGCAGGAAGCAAACATCGCCGTCGGCCTGCCCTTCGAGACCCTGGCGCGCATGGCGGCCGAACTGCGATTCGGCCCGGGCCAGGAAGGCGAACGCGAGCCCTGGATCCGGGACCGGCTGATCGCCCGCCGCCAAGAACACGACGAGGTCGTGCAGGCGCTGCACAGCGGCCTGGTGGTCAGCATCGTCGAGCGGCGCACGCCCGACGGCGGCATCGTCAGCGTCTACCGCGACATGTCGACGCGCGAGGCCGAACTGACCCGCGCGAAGGCTGCCGCCGAGGCGGCCAATGAAGCCAAGTCCCAGTTCCTGGCCAACATGAGCCACGAGATCCGCACGCCGCTGAACGCCGTCATCGGCCTCAACAGCCTGCTGCTGCAAGGCCCGCTGACAGCGGAACAGCGCCGGTATGCCGAACTGGTCGCTGGCTCCGGGCAGCTGCTGTTGTCGCTGATCAACGACGTGCTGGACCTGTCGCGCATCGAAGCCGGCCACTTCGAGCTGCAGCTGATGGACTTCAACCCCCGGCAACTGGCCACCGAAGTGCTGGAGCTGTTGCGCGGCCGGGCGCAGGAGCAGAGCCTGGGCTTGCGCCTCGAGGCCGCGCCGGACCTGGCCGCCTGGCTGCAGGCCGATGCCGTGCGCCTGCGCCAGGTGCTGTTCAACCTGGTGGGCAACGCGCTGAAATTCACCAACCAGGGCGGCGTCGTGGTGCGTCTGTCGCAGCAGACGCGCGACGACCGGCTGCTGCTGCGCCTGGACATCGAGGACACCGGCATCGGCATTCCCGCGGACGCGCTGCCCACGCTGTTCGACCGCTTCACGCAGGCCGACGCCACGGCGGCCCGGCGGCGCGGCGGCAGCGGGCTGGGACTGGCCATCACGCGCGAGGTGGTGCTGCGCCTGGGCGGACAGATCCAGGTCAGCTCCGAGCCCGGCCGCGGCAGCTGCTTCAGCGTCAGCCTGCCGTGCACGCTGGCGGCAGCCCCGGCGGCCCCTGCGGCAGCCGTGGTGGCAGTCCCCGCCGGTGCCGCCCCGCCCGCTGCCGGCCTGCGCATCCTGGTGGCCGAGGACAACGCCGTCAATCAGCTGCTGATCGACGCCATGCTCAGGCAACTGGGCCACGAACCGGTCCTCGTCGACGATGGCCGTGCCGCCGTGGAGCGAGCCCGCCGCGGCGGCTGGGACCTGGTGCTGATGGACCTGCAGATGCCGGACCTGGACGGACTGGGCGCCACGCGCCAGATCCGGGCGCTGCCCGACGGCGCCGGCCGCGTGCCCATCGTCGCCATGACGGCCAATGTCCGCACCGAGGACCGCCAGGCCTGCGTCGACGCCGGCATGGACGACTTCATCTCCAAGCCCGTCGACATGGCGGTGCTGCGGGCGACCTTGGCCCGCGTCCGTTCTGCGCTGCCGGTGGCGTAGCCGGCGGCGGACTTGGCCGTGCGCGCGCAATGCG
The DNA here is from genome assembly GCA_043760065.1 of Rubrivivax sp. Classification (GTDB taxonomy): domain Bacteria; phylum Pseudomonadota; class Gammaproteobacteria; order Burkholderiales; family Burkholderiaceae_C; genus Rubrivivax. The sequence goes on along the minus strand of JAYUPN010000302.1, from coordinate 934 downwards.
CGTAATCTTGCAGCTTCGACGCTGACCTGCGCCGCCCTTCGTCCAGAAAGGCCTGCCATGAACCGCGATTCGTTCCTGCCCACACAAAGGCTCGACCCGGGTGTCTCGATCGCCCAGGCCCAGCCCTGGAGCCACACGCCGGTGACGCTGGAATCCCCGGCGCTGGCCGTCATGACCGACCTGACCCAGGTCAAGGCCGCCACCACGAACCGCGGCACCTCGCTGCGGCAGGCCGAGCAGATGATGATCTTCCAGGGCGTGCGCATGCTCTTCGTGGTCACCGACGTGCCCTCCTTCGAAGGGCTGATCACCAGCGCCGACCTGAGCAGCGACAAGCAGATGCGCGCCGTGCACGACCGCGGTGTGCGCTACGACGAGCTGTGCGTCGGCGACGTGATGACGGAACTGCACCTCGTCGATGCCGTCGACCTGGCCGACCTGAAGACGGCCGTGGTGGGCAACCTGGTCGCCACGCTCAAGCGCTTCGGCCGCACCCACCTGCTGGTCGTCGAGCAGGCCAGCGCCGCAGCGCCGCGGCGCGTGCGCGGCGTCGTCTCGCGGGCCCAGATCGAACGCCAGCTCGGCGCGCCGATCGACGTCACGCCGGTCGCCAACAGCTTCTCCGAGATCGAGCGTGCACTGGCCTGAAGGGCGGCTTGCGCCAGCCGCCGGCGGCAGCCGTGTGCGCGGGCTTCAGCGCGCCCAGGGTCGCGCCAGCGGCTCGCCGACGAAGAGGCCCTGGCCGGGCCACTGCACCGACTTCCAGTAGGCCTCGATCAGCGTGTCGCCGCGCCGGTAGCGCTCGACCAGCACGCTGGCGCGAGGGAACTTCTGCGGCTAGCCCGTCTTTCTCAACTGAGCCCCGACATCACCGCTAAGTGCTTGATTTTGCTTGCGCGTGAGCCGAAGGTCTGCACTACAGCATGAGTGCTGG
>JAYUPN010000301.1:0-2935 GCA_043760065.1 Rubrivivax sp. | reverse complement strand
GACTACGCAATGTTGCAGACCGCGCACGAGACGGTGGCGCGCATCATGGCGCTGGCGCGGCAACTCGGTGGCGTGATCTCGGGCGAACACGGCATCGGCATCACCAAGCTCGAGTTCCTCACCGACGAAGAACTCGCAGGCTTTGCCGGCTACAAGGCGAAGGTCGACCCGGAAGGCCGCTTCAACAAGGGCAAGCTGCTGCGGCATTCCACGGGCAGCGACGTTCGCCTGGCCGACCTGCGCCATGCCTACACGCCGAGCTTCGGGCTCATGGGGCATGAGTCGCTGATCATGCAGCAGAGCGACATCGGCGCGATCAGCGATTCGATCAAGGACTGCCTGCGCTGCGGCAAGTGCAAACCCGCTTGCGCGACGCATGTGCCGCGCGCGAACCTGCTCTACAGCCCGCGCAACAAGATCCTCGCCACCTCGCTGCTGATCGAAGCGTTCCTCTACGAAGAGCAGACGCGCCGGGGCGTCAGCATCAAACACTGGGAAGAGTTCGAGGACGTCGCCGACCACTGCACCGTCTGCCACAAGTGCCTGAGCCCGTGCCCGGTGAACATCGACTTCGGCGACGTCACGATGGCCATGCGCAACCTGCTGCGCAAGATGGGCAAGCAGAGTTTCCGCCCCGGCAAGGCGGTGGCGATGGGGTTCCTGAACGCGACCAGCCCGCAGGCCATCAAGCTGATGCGCATGGGCATGGTCGACGTCGGCTTCAAGGTCCAGCGCTTCGTCAACGGCCTGCTCAGGCCGGCGGCGCGCAAGCAGACCGCGGCGCCGCCGGCGACGCTGGGCACGGCGCCGCTGAAAGAGCAGGTCATCCACTTCATCAACAAGAAGCTGCCCGGTGGCCTGCCCAAGCGCACGGCGCGCGCGCTGCTGGATATCGAGGACAAGGCCTACGTGCCGATCATCCGCGACCCGGCCACCACCACCGCCGACACCGAGGCGGTGTTCTACTTCCCCGGCTGCGGCTCGGAGCGCCTGTTCAGCCAGGTCGGCCTGGCCACGCAGGCGATGCTGTGGCACGCCGGCGTGCAGACCGTGCTGCCGCCGGGTTACCTGTGCTGCGGCTACCCGCAGCGCGGCAGCGGGCAGGCCGACAAGGCTGAGCAGATCATCACCGACAACCGGGTGCTGTTCCACCGCGTCGCCAACACGCTGAACTACCTCGACATCAAGACCGTGGTCGTCAGCTGCGGTACCTGCTACGACCAGCTGCAGGGCTACCAGTTCGAGGACATCTTCCCCGGCTGCCGCATCGTCGACATCCACGAGTACCTGCTCGAGAAGGGCATCAAGCTCGATGCCGCTCAGCAGTCCGGTTACCTCTACCACGACCCCTGCCACAGCCCGATGAAGCAGCAGGAGCCGATGAAGACCGTGAAGGCGCTGCTCGGCCCGGCGGTGCTGAAGAACGAACGCTGCTGCGGCGAGAGCGGCACACTGGGCGTGACGCGTCCGGACATCAGCACGCAGGTGCGGTTCCGCAAGGAAGAGGAGCTGCAAAAGGGCGAAGCCGCGCTGCGCAGCCTGATCGCGCAGACGCCGGGCCTGAGCAACGCGGCGCAGGCCAACGTCAAGATCCTGACCAGCTGCCCGAGCTGCCTGCAGGGCTTGAAGCGCTACGAGGACGACATGAGCAGCGGCCTGCTCGAGGCCGACTCCATCGTCGTCGAGATGGCGCGCCTGATGCTGGGCGAGGACTGGATGCCGCAGTACGTGGCGCGCGCCAACAGCGGCGGCATCGAACGCGTGCTGGTCTGACAGCCCGGCCCGGCAGGACGGGGCCTGCCGTGGCCCCGTTGCCAGCAGGGGTGCGCCTGGATTGCACCTGATCACCCGGAGGCAGGACTAAACTGCGGGCACTCCCGCACTCCAACTCCGACGCAGCCCATGGCCGGCCTTGACCACAACACCCCGCAGCCCACCGCCCTGACCGTCCACCAGGCCTCGCGCGTGGTGGAGGTGGCATTCGACGACGGCGCCGCATTCCGCATCCCGTTCGAGCTCATGCGCGTGTACTCGCCGTCGGCCGAGGTCCAGGGCCATGGACCGGGGCAAGAGGTGCTGCAGACCGGCAAGCGCGAGGTCGAGCTCACGGCGTTGGAGTCGGTCGGCAATTACGCCGTCCAGCCGCATTTCTCCGATGGCCACAACACCGGCATCTTTTCGTGGGACTACCTGTACTTTCTGGGCGCGCAGCAGGCCGAGCTGTGGCAACAGTACGAGGCGCGGCTGCAAACCGCCGGCATGAGCCGCGACGCGCCGATGGTCCAGGCCAGCGGCTCGGCCTGCGGCAGCCACAAGCATTGACTGGCACGCGACATGAAGCGGCAGCCGAACCGGCAACAGGCATGAGCGACACCCACTTCGGCTTCAAGACCGTCGACGAGGCGCAAAAGTCGCAACGGGTGCGCGGTGTGTTCGACTCGGTGGCGGCCAAGTACGACATCATGAACGACCTGATGTCCCTGGGCCTGCACCGCGCGTGGAAGGCCTACACCGTGGCCGTGGCCAATCTGCGCGACGGGGACCAGGTGCTCGACCTGGCCGGTGGCACCGGCGACCTGGCGCGCGCCTTTGCGCGGCAAGTCGGGGACCGGGGCATGGTGCTGCACACCGACATCAACGAGGCCATGTTGCGCCAGGGCCGCGACCGCTTGTTGGACCAGGGCCTGGTGCTGCCCACGCTGATCTGCGACGCCGAGGCGCTGCCATTTGCGAACGACCGCTTCGACCTCGTCAGCGTCGCCTTCGGGCTGCGCAACATGACTCACAAAGACAAGGCGCTCGCCGAGATGAACCGGGTGCTCAAGCCCGGCGGGCGGCTGCTGGTGCTGGAATTCTCCAAGGTCGCCGCCCCTCTGGCCAAGGCCTACGACTGGTACTCATTCAATGTGTTGCCGCGCATCGGTCAATGGGTGGC
>JAYUPN010000300.1:0-7538 GCA_043760065.1 Rubrivivax sp. | reverse complement strand
GCGTCGCCCTGCTCACCGCCGCCGGCAGCGGCATCGGCGCCGCCGCCGCCAGGAAGCTCGCAGCCGAGGGCTGGCAGGTGGCGATCCTGTCGTCGTCAGGCAAGGGTGAAGCGCTGGCGCAGGAGCTCGGCGGCTTGGGCATCACCGGCTCCAATCGCGACACCGCCGACCTGCAGCGCTTGGTCGACGCCGCTCTGGCACGCTTTGGCCATATCGACGCCGTGGTCAACAGCGCCGGCCACGGCCCCAAGGGGGAGCTGCTTGCGATCAGCGACGAGGACTGGCACCTGGGCCTGGAGTTCTACCTGCTCAACGTGGTGAAGATCACACGCCTGGTGACGCCAGTGTTTCTGCGCCAGGGCGGCGGCGCCATCGTCAACGTCAGCACTTACGCCACCTTTGAGCCCGAGGCCGCGTTTCCCACCTCCGGCGTCTTCCGGGCCGGCCTGGCGGCCTTTACCAAGCTCTACGCCGATCAGCACGCTGCCGCCGGCATCCGCATCAACAACGTGTTGCCGGGTTTCATCGACAGCCTGCCCGAGAAAGTGGACCGTCGCGCACGCATTCCGATGCAGCGCTACGGCCGTGCAGAAGAGGTGGCCGAGCTGATCGAGTTCCTGGCATCGGCCAGGAGCAGCTATATCACCGGGCAGAACATCCGCATCGACGGCGGCATCACGCGCTCGGTCTGAGCGCGAGCTAGAAGCTCGAACCGGGTTCGCGCAGGAAGGCTTCTTCTTCGGCTGTCGAAGCCCGCTTGAGGATCACATTGCGGTGCGGGTAGCGGCCGAAGCGCTCGATCACCTCGGCATGTTTGACGGCCCAGTGCTGCGCGTCGGACAGTGCGGGGTGCGCGCGCGCCAACTCGGCGAAGAGCTGCAGTGACTGGCTCTGCACCGCACGGTCTTCGGCGTGTTCGAACGGCAGGTAGGCGAACCAGCGCTGCAGCGGCGGCAGTTGCTGGTCACCGCCGCCGGCCACCAAAGCCATCGCCGCGGCCAGCGCTTGCACGTCGCCGGCAAAGGCCCTCGGTGTGCCGCGGAAGGCATTGCGCGTGAACTGGTCCAGCACCACGATGCGCGCCAGCGCGCCGTCGGGCTGTCGGTCCCAGTGCTGCAGGCCGCCATCCAGCGCGTGCTGCAGCACGCCGCCAAAGCGCTGGCGGATGCGTTCGTCGAAGACCGGATCCTTGCGAAACCACTCGGCGCGCGGCTGTTCGGTGGGCGGCTGGCCGAACCAGAAGGCCAGCACCTCGGCCGGCTGCGTCTGTGTGTGGTCACTGCTCATAGCCGCACCCCCCGGCCTTCCAGCAGATCCAGCGTCTCGGGATGGCGGCGCATGTAGCTGGCGACGTAACTGCACGTCGGCCGCACCCGCAAGCCCTCGCTGCGCGCAAAGTCCAGCGCCGCGCGCACCAGCTCGGCGGCGATGCCCTGGCCTTGCAGCGCGGCGGGTACCTCCGTGTGGTGCAGCACGAGCACCTCGTCCTGCCGGCGGTAGTCGCACGTCGCCAGCTGGCCCTGCGGGGCAGCCTCGAAGCGCGTGCGTGCGGCGTTGTGCGTGACAGGGTGGACCATCGCGCCATTGTGCCGCCCGGCACCCACGCAAGCAGGGGGATCGCCGGACACATCCGGCTACAGATTCGCATTACATTGGGCAGCACTTCCGGCTGGTTTGGCCGCGCCCGACGACGATGAATCCCTTGGACAAAGCCTGGTTCCTGGAAAGTGTGGCCACCGACGGCTCGCGGCTGACGCATGCGCTGCGCAAGTTGCCGTTCCGCGTCGGCCGCGAAGTCGGCAACGACCTCACGGTGGACGCGCGCGGCCTGTCGCGCCTGCACGCCGAATTCCAGGCCGACCCCTCGGGCCAGTTGCGGCTGGCCGACCTGGACAGCACCAACGGCACCTTCGTCAACCGCGACCGCATCCGCGGCAGCCAGCTCGTGGTCGAGAACGACGTCATCCACTTCGGCAACGCCGAGTACCGGTTGGGCGTGGAGAGCGCGACGCAGATGGCGCGTCCGGTCGACGACGGCGAGCGCACGCTGATCGTGCCCGCCGGCAGCACGCTGAGCGAGAACTTCGTGCGCCACGAGCGGCAGTTCATGGAGCTGCTGCGCGGCAACGGCCTGTCGGCCGCGGCGCAACCGATCCTGGACCTGCGCACCGGCAAGCTCTTCGCCTACGAACTGCTGGGCCGCTGCACGCACCCCGACCTGCCGGCGTCGCCGATGCACCTGTTCCACCTCGCGGCGATGCTCGACCGCGAAGCCGAACTCAGCGCCGCGTTCCGCACCTTCGGCATCGACGCCATCGCGCCGCGCCTGCACGGCACCAAGCTGTTCGTCAACACGCACCCGACCGAGACCTTCGCCGAGAGCTTCTTCAGCGCGCTGACGGCGCTGCGCGCGCGCGAAGGCGCGCCCGACCTGGTGGTCGAGGTGCACGAGACGGCGGTGATGGAGGTCGCGCGCATGAAGGACCTGGCGGCGCGGCTGGCGGAGATCGGCGTCAGCTTTGCCTACGACGACTTCGGCGCCGGGCAGGCAAGGCTCAACGAGCTCGGCGACGTGCCGGCGCACTTCGTCAAGTTCGACATGGGCCTGGTGCAGGGCATCCACGAAGCCAGCGAGCGCAAGCAGCGCGTCGTGCGCGACCTGGTGCGCCTGGTGCTGGAGCTGGGCTCGGTGCCGCTGGCCGAAGGGGTCGAGCTGGAGGCCGAGGCCGCGGTGTGTCGCGACATGGGCTTCCACCTGGTGCAGGGGTACCTCACCGGCAAACCGGTGCCGATCAGCAGCCTCTAGGATCGTGGGCGGCTGGCCGCGCCCGGCCGCCGCTCAGCCCGCCACGGGCAGCACGCGGCAGCGCAGCAGCGCGGCGTGCAGCTTGTCGGCGTCGATGGGTTTGGTGAGGAAGTCGTTCATGCCGGCGCGCAGGGCTTCCTCGCGCTCGGTGACCAGCGCAGCCGCGGTGAGCGCGACGATCGGCAGGCCTTGCCCGGCCGGCAGCCGGCGCAACGCACGGGTCGCTTCGTGGCCGCTCATGACCGGCATCTGCACGTCCATCAGCACGGCGTGGAAAGGCTGGCCGCCCGCAGCGGCGCGCTCCACCGCGGCCAGGGCCTCGCGCCCGTCCTGGGCTTGCGCGACCTGCACGCCCCAGCGTTCGAGCATCGCCACCGCGATCAGCATGTTGACGGCGTTGTCCTCGACCATCAGCACGCGCATGCCCAGCAGGTCGCCCTCGGTCGCCGCCACCGGCTGCGCCGGCGCCTGGCCGCTGACCGGCAGCGGCAGCAGGGCCCAGAAGCACGAGCCCTGCCCGGGCAGGCTGTCGAGGCCGACGTCGCCGCCCATCAGCAGCGCCAGTTCGCGGCAGATCGACAGGCCGAGGCCGGTGCCGCCGAAGCGGCGCGTGGTGGACTGGTCGGCCTGCGTGAAGGGCTTGAACAGCAGCGCCTGCGCGGCGGCATCGATGCCGGGGCCGGAGTCGATGACCTCGATGCGCACGGCGCCGCCGGGCAGGCGGTCGGCGCGCACGCGCACGCTGCCGTGGCTGGTGAACTTGAGCGCGTTGGACAGGTAGTTGGCGACGATCTGGCGCACGCGCAGCGGGTCGCCGCTGACCGGCTGGCGCAGGCTGCCGTCGATCTCGAAGCGCAGCTTCAGGCCCTGCGCCGTGGCCAGCGTCTGGTAGGTCTGCTCCAGCGTGCGCAGCAGCTCGGCGAGGTCGAAGGAGGTGGTCTCCAACAGCAGCTTGCCGGCTTCGATCTTGGACAAGTCGAGGATGTCGCTGATGATGCCGGCCAGCGCCTGCGCGCTGTCGGCGATCTGGTCCAGGTACTGGCGGCGCAGGCCCTCGCCGATGTCCGGCGCGGCGGCCATGCGCGCCAGCCCGAGCATGCCGTTGAGCGGCGTGCGCAGCTCGTGGCTGGTGTTGGCCAGGAAGGCACTCTTGGCGCGGTTGGCGGCTTCGGCGTCGTCGCGCGCACGGGCCAGCGTCTTCTCGAACTGCCGCCGCTCGGTCACGTCCTCGACGATCCACACCGTGTCCGAGCGCTGGGGCTGCTGGGGGTCGATCGCACGCGCGTGCACGCGTGCCGTGAACAGCGTGCCGTCGCGCCGCCGCATCGTGCCTTCCATCTCCACGAGTTCGCCGCGGGCCAGGGTCGGCCCCACCAGGCGGCCGACTTCGGCGTAGTCCTCGTCCGAGGGCCAGACCGTGCGCCCGGGCTCGCCCAGCAGGCTGCCGGCGCCGAAGCGCAGCATCTGCTCGAAGTGCCGGTTGGTCAGCACGAAACGCTGCTGTCGCGTCACGGCGATGCCGATCGAGGCGTTGTCCAGGATCGCCGCGCGCTCCATGCGGTCGCGCTCGGCAGCGCTGACGTCGCGCGCGTTGATCACCAGGTAGTCGCGCCGGTCCATCACGAAGCGCGCTGCCGAGACGCGCAGCGGCACCGGTGCGCCTCCCTTGTTGACGAAGGTCACCGGCTGGTCGGTCACGGCGTCGGCGTTGCGCAGCCGGGCCACGAACTGCTCGCGCACCGCTTCACTGCCCCACACGCCGAGCTCGGTCGCCGTGCGGCCGATGGCCTCGGCGGCGCTGAAGCCGAGGTGGCGCTCGAAGGCCTGGTTGACCATCGCGTAGCGCCCGGTCTTCAGGTCGGTCAGCGTGATGACGTCGGGGCTGGTCGCCACCAGGTGGGCCAGCAGGCCTTCGGAGCGGCGCACGGCGTCCTCGGCTGCCAGCCGTTCGGAGATGTCGACGAAGATCGACAGCACCGCCGAAGCGCCCTGCGCCTGCACGCGCACGCCGGTGGCCTGCACCGTCAGGACCCTGTCCTTGACGTGCAGCCGGAAGTTGGCCACCGGCAGCACCGACCCGTCGGGCAGGGACGACAGGTGGTCCATGCGCTGCTGCGCACGCTGGCGCGAATCGGCGTCCTCGTACAGCGCCAGCAGGTCGGTGCCGATCATCGAGCCCAGGTCGGGGTGGCCGAAGAAACTCACCGCCGCCGGGTTGGCGTCGATGACGCGCCCGCGGCGGTGCAGCACCAGCGGCGAGGGGATGCAGGCAAAGAGCTCCTGGTAGCGCGTCTCGGTGGCCTGCAACTCGGCGCGCGCGGCCTGCACGGCGGTGACGTCGCGCGCCACGCCCCAGTAGCCCTTGAACAGGCCCCGCGGGTCGAAGCGCGGCTCGCCGCTGGCCAGGTACGAGCTGAGGCTGCCGTTGCCGTTGCGCCAGGCAAAAGGCAGGTCGCGGAACGGCAGTCGCGTCTCGAGGTCGGCCCGCAGCAGGTCCAGCGTCTCGGCGTCGCAGACGAAGCGCGGCAGCTCCCAGGGCGGCGTGCCCAGGCCGGTCTGCGACTTCAGCGCGCGCAGCTCCTGCAGCTGCTGCCCGGCGGCGACGAGCCGGTAGTCGCTGTCGACTTCCCAGTAGACGTCAGCGGCCAGGCCCAGCAGGCGCCGGAAACGCTCTTCGCGGTTCTGCGCCGCGTGCACGGCCTGCTCGACGACGCGCGCCAGCACCACGCCGGCGGCCAGCGCCAGGGCGTCGGCGAGCAGCTGCGCGACCAGCCGCGCGCCGACGCCGGGGAATCCCGATGGCGGCACGACTTCTTCGTGCCAGTAGGCCACGCCCACGACGGTGGCCATCGACGCCAGCGCCATCAGCGTGCCGGCGCGCCAACCGGCCAGGGTGGCCAGGGCGCAGACCATCAGCGGCAGCAGCAGCAGGCCCGGCGTGCTCAGGCCCCAGCCCAGGCGCAGCGCCGCCAGGCCCATGTTGGCGGCCAGGACGACGAAAATCAGCGTCAGCGCCGGCAACCGCCAACGCGGCGGCGCCCGCGTGAGCAGCGCCGAGGCCAGCGACGCCAGCACGTAGACAGCCACCACCGGCGCGGTGAGCGCCGGATCGGGGTGCACCAGCCACAGCAGCAGCGCGCCGGCACCAGCGCCGAAGGCCACGATGAGCAGGAACGACTGCGTCAGGCGCGGCGGCGGCCCGTCCTGCGGCGGCGCTTCGCGCTGCGCCATGACCGGCATCGAGCGGTCGGTGTCGACGGCGCTGTCCCGCTCCACAGGCTCTCAGGCCCCCGCCCGCTGCAGTTGTGCGCGCGTGGCTTCGGCGACGCCGCGTGCGGCCGCGGCGAAAGCCTCGGGCGTCGAAGCCGCACCCGCCGCTGCGGCATACAGCACGGCACGCGAGGAGCTGACGATGATCGGCCCGCCCGGCCGCCGGCCGGCAACCACGGTGGCCTCGGCGTCGCCGCCCTGCGCGCCGATGCCCGGGATCAGCAGCGGCAGCGTCGGCGCGAGCTCGCGCACGCGCGCCACCTCCTGCGGGTAGGTGGCCCCCACCACCAGGCCGAGCTCGGCGCCGCGGCTCCATTCACCGGCGGCCAGGCGCGCGATGTGCTCGTACAGCAGCTCGCCGCCGGCCAGCGTCTGCGCCTGCAGCTCGCTGCCGCCGGGGTTGGAGGTGCGGCAAAGCAGGATCAGGCCCTTGCCGCTGTGGCGCACGTAGGGCTCGATCGAGTCGTAGCCCATGAAGGGCGACAGCGTCACGGCGTCGGCGCGGTAACGCTCGAAGACCTCGCGCGCGTACTGCTCGGCGGTGGCGCCGATGTCGCCCCGCTTGGCGTCCAGGATCACCGGCACGCCGGGGGCGGTGTCGTGGATGTGGGCGATCAGCCGCTCGAGCTGGTCTTCGGCGCGCTGGGCGGCAAAGTAGGCGATCTGCGGCTTGAAGGCGCTGACCAGGTCCCGGGTGGCGGCGACCATGCTGGCGCAGAAGTCGAAGATGCGCGCCGGGTCGTCGCGCCAGGGCAGCGGGAACTTCGCCGGCTCGGGGTCGAGGCCGACGCACAGCATCGAGCGGTTGCGCGCCTCGGAGCCTGCGAGCAGGGCACGGAAACTCACTGCCGCACCCCAGACGCTGCGCGTCGCCCCGCCGGGCGGGGATTCGCGCTCGGGAGACCCTCGCCGCTCATGTCGCGCCCCCGTGCCAGCGCGTCGCCAGCTCGGCGGCCAGCCCGGTGTAGCTGCCCGGCGTCATCGCCAGCAGGCGCTGCTTGTCGGCATCCGGGATCGCCAGGCCCTGGATGAAGCCCTGCATCAGCTCGCGCGTGATGGGCTGGCCGCGCGTGAACTCCTTGAGCTGCTCGTACGGGTCGGGCAGGCCGTGACGGCGCATCACCGTCTGCACCGGCTCGGCCAGCACCTCCCAGGCGCCGTCGAGGTCGGCCGCCAGCGCGGCTTCGTTGACCTGCAGCTTGTCCAGGCCGCGCGCCAGGCTGTCCAGCGCCAGCACCGCGTACCCGAGCGCCACGCCCATGTTGCGCAGCACCGTGCTGTCGGTGAGGTCGCGCTGCCAGCGGCTGATGGGCAGCTTGTGGCTCATGTGCGCGAGCAGCGCGTTGGCGAGGCCGAAGTTGCCTTCGGCGTTCTCGAAGTCGATCGGGTTGACCTTGTGCGGCATCGTCGACGAGCCGACCTCGCCCTTCTTCAGCCGCTGCTTGAAGTAGCCCAGCGAGAC
>JAYUPN010000299.1:0-7550 GCA_043760065.1 Rubrivivax sp. | reverse complement strand
ACTTCAGCGAACGCGACCTATACGGATCAAGCACTTGCGCGCGCTACACAGCCTGATTCCCAGGAAAGCAACGGCGAGTTGAGAAAGATGGGCTAGGCCCTGTCCGGCTCTCGATCGCGAGAGCCCGCCTGATCAAGACTTGCTTCACATTGCTCCTTACGGCAACAGTACGGCAACAGAAGCGGCCCAGAAAACAAAAAAGTCAGCAGGTGCTAACCTGCTGACCCTTGCTAACTATGGCTCCCCGACCTGGGCTCGAACCAGGGACCTACGGATTAACAGTCCGGCGCTCTACCAACTGAGCTATCGGGGAATGCAGCCCATGATTATAGCCAGAAGCGACGTCGCTTCAGAAGCCGGCCTGCACCGATGCGCGCCACGTGCGCGGGGCCAGTGGGTACAGGTAGGCGTGGCCGAATTGGTAGGGTGATTCCTTCCACGCGCGGCGGTCGGTGGCGTTGTCGACGCCGATCTGCCAGGTCAGCGTCGTGCCACCTGCCACCTGCCGCCAGCGCGCGCCCAGGTCCAGCCGCGTCCAGCCCGGGATGCGCACGCTGTCGTCGTAGGGCAGCACGACGCGGTCGCTTTCGGCTGCCAAGGCAGCCAGCAGTGCCAGGCCCGGGATCGTGGAGGGCCGGTACTCGGTACTCAGTCGCAGCGTGGCGGCGGGCACGTTCTCGGGCCGCCGGCCGTTGATCGCGGTTTGCACCGAGCCGCGGCGTTGGGCGTCCAGCAGCATCGCGCTGGCCTGCAACGTCCAGGCGCTCCACTGCTGTGCCAGTGAGCCTTCGATGCCGCGGTGGCGCTGGCTGCCGTCGAGCACGCGACGGCAGCCGCCGGCGCTGTCGCAGTCGCTGCCGTCGGCCTTCAGGTCGGAGGTCCTGCCGCGGTCGATGTCGAACACGGTCAGCGACGCCTCGACCTGTTCGTCGCCATGCTTGATGCCGAGCTCGAACTGGCGGCTCTGCAAGGCGATCGACTCGCCAGCGTTGAGGTAGCGGCTGCGGTTGGGTGCGACGTCGGTTTCCAGTCCGCGGCCCCAGCTGCCGTAGAGCATCGTCTTGGCGCTCAGTTGCCAGGCCAGGCCCAGCCAAGGGTTGCTGGCGCTGCGGTCGTAGTCGGTGGCGCGCAGGCTGTCGTCGCTGTCGACACGCGTGCGCACGCTGCTGCGGTCCAGGTGGGACCAACGAAGGCCGGCCCACAGGCGCCAGTTGGTGGACAACTGCATCGCATCGCGCACGAACCACTCGGTCGAACGTTCGTCGCGGTTGGTGTTGGCGTCGAGACCACCCGCCGAGGGCGGTGACTGCAGGCTGCCGTCGACTTTGCCGGCGCCCGCGATGTCGAACACCTGGTCCTGGAAGCGTCCGCGGTAGCGGCCCTTCAGCACACCGAACTCGACTTCGTGCTGCACCGGCCCGGCGGCCAGCTTGCCGGACACCGTCAGCTGCAGCGCGCTGCTGGTGCGGCGCTCGTTGTCGCTGATGTACTGCCAGTAGGTGAAGCTGCCGTCGGGCGCAAAGCGGTCGCACCAGTCGGCGCAGTTGTAGCTGGCGTCGTAGACGCCGTAGGGGAACGCCGTGCGGTCGTCGCTGCGCAGGCGCTGCTGCATCGCGTGCGCGGAGAGGCGCCAGCGTTCGCTCAGGCGCTGCTGCCAGCGCAGCGAAGCAGTGTCGCCGTCGAGCACGACGTCCTGGCGCCAGGGCTGGTCGTTCAGGTTTCGGCGCGGGTCGATCGCGTGCGGCGATGGCACGCTGTTGCCGTGCATGCTGTAACCAGCCACGCTGGGCTGGCGCTGGCGGCTGCTTTCGACTTCGGCCTGCAGCAGGGTGTCGCGGCCAAGCTGCCAATCGACGGCCAGTGCCAGCAGCGAACGTTCGCCTCGCGTGTGGCGGACAACGGCGTCCAGCTTTTCGTAGGCTGCGGTCAGGCGCACGCCGATCGCGCCGTCGCTGCCGAAGCGATGCCCCAGGTCGACGGCGCCCAGCACCGAGCCGCGCTCGCGCACCCCCAGCCGCACGGTGCGGTGCTCGCCGTTGGGCCGCTTGACGACGAGGTTCAGCAGCCCGCCGGGGGCGCTGGTTCCGGCCTGCACGCCGCTTGTGCCCTTGAGCAGTTCGAGGCGGTCCTTGTTCTCCAGCGCGACTGCCGTTTCGCCGTTGATGGGCAGGCCGTCGCGGCGCACGTTGAAGCGGTTGTCCAGGCCGTAGCCACGCACCGACAGGCTGCTCCAGTAGCCCTCGGCGTTGTAGGCGTCGCCGACGCTGGCGTCGACGCGGCCCAGGTCGCCGTAGCGCGTCAGTCCCTGGTCGGCGATCAGGCCCTGGCCGACGATGGTGGCCTGCAGCGGTGCGCGCGCCAGCGGCGTGTCGCCAAAGCCGGCCAGGCTGGCACTGCCGCCGCTGCGGCCGACGATGGTCACGGTGTCCTGCGCGGACACGGTGAGGCTGCAGGTCGCGGCAGCGGCTGTTGCGATGACCGCGATGCGGTGCGTGGTGGAGCGGTTTGCCATCCTGAACTTTCAGCAGATGGCAGGTCGGCGAGTCAGAACAGGCACGGGCCCTGGCGGGCCTCCAGCTGGAGACGGCTTCCCTGCGCGAGGATTACCTCAATCAGGTTCAAAGGGACTTTCTCAGTCGAAGCAGCCGGTGCGGCTGTTCAACACCCCTAGCGAAGTGGACGGCGTCGGGACGTCGTCCGGTGACCATTATCAAGGATCAACGACGGCTGATTCGGCCGGGCCCAACAAAACAGCCCGCACGAGGCGGGCCGTTGTTGCAGCGACGCAGCAGCCCTTCAGTCGAAGACCGGCGACTCCACGCCCAGCACCTTGTGCAGCTTGGGGCTGGTGGTGGTGTACTGCAGCAAGATGCGCTTTTCGGGAAACACGATCGGCGCCGCGCCGAAGGCGGCCAGCGCGGCTTCGTGGAAGCCCGACAGGATGAGCTTCTTCTTGCCCGGGTAGGTGTTGATGTCGCCGACCGCAAAGATGCCGGGGACGTTGGTCTGGAACTTCTCGGTGTCCACCGTCAGCTGCTTGCGCTCGATGCCCAGGCCCCACTCGGCGATCGGGCCCAGCTTGGGGCTCAGGCCGAAGAAGACGAGCAGCATGTCCAGCGGCAGCACACGCGTCACGCCATCGGCTCCGGTGAGCTTCAGGCTCTGCAGACGGCCTTCGCGTTCTTCGAAACCCGTGACCTGGCCGACGACAAACTGCATCTCGTAGGCGTCACACAGTTCCTTCATCTTGGCCACGCTGGCCGGCGCGGCGCGGAAGCCGTCGCGGCGGTGCACCAGGATCACGTTCTCGGCCTTGTTGGGGCCGTCCTGAACGAAGTTCAGCGCCCAGTCGAGCGCCGAGTCGCCACCGCCCACGATGACCAGGTTCTTGCCCGCAAACTGCGCCGGATTGCGCACGCGGTAGAAGAGCTGCGACTCGTCGAACTTCTCCAGCCCGTCGACCTTCAGCGTGCGCGGCTGGAACGAGCCCACGCCGCCGGCGATGAAGATGGTCTTGGTCAGGAACTGCGTGCCCTTGGAGGTCTCGACGAAGAAGCGGCCATCGTCCTGCTTCTGCACGATCATCACTTCCTGGCCGAGGTGGAAGGTGGCGCCGAAGGGCTCGATCTGCTTGAGCAGGTTGTCGGTGAGTTCCTTGCCGGTGCACACCGGCACGGCCGGAATGTCATAGATCGGCTTGTCGGGGTAGAGCTCGATGCATTGCCCGCCGGGGTAGGCCAGCGAGTCGATGATGTGGCACTTGATCTCGAGCAAACCGAGCTCGAAGACCTGGAACAGGCCCACGGGGCCGGCACCGACGATGACGGCATCGGTCTCGATCGGACCGTCGTGGCTGCGGGCCGTGTCGGCGACGGCGGGGTTGTCTTGCACTTTCATGGCAACGGGCTTTCTGTGGCGGCCTTCAGCGCACCAACTGGTCGAGCTTGCCGGTCTTGTCTTTCCACTCGTCGGCATCGGCCGGGGCCGGTTTGCGCTTGGTGATGCTGGGCCACTTGCGGGACAACTCGGCGTTGAGCTTGATCATCGCCAGCTGTTCGGTGGGCACGTCTTCCTCGGGCAGGATGGCGTTGACCGGGCACTCGGGGATGCACACGGCGCAGTCGATGCACTCGTCGGGATCGATGACCAGCATGTTGGGGCCCTCGCGGAAGCAATCAACGGGGCAGACATCGACGCAATCGGTGTACTTGCAGCGGATGCACGATTCGAGGACGACGTGGGTCATGAAGGGGCTCGGTTGGGGGCGAGGGGCCGCAGGACATGCAGCAGCCCGGAACAACCCAACATTTTACGGTGCCATGGTGGCTGCCGCGGTTTGCGCTGCATCAGACCGCAGGGTTTTTGGCGTACCTGCCACAGCGCGTGCCCCAGCGCCCACCGTCACCACGGTCGGCCGGCCGGCGTGCAGGACCGCCGCGGCAGCCAGGTCAGCCAGGGCGTGGTCGCTGGCCACGGCGTCGGGCCAGCCGGCGCGCGAGACCACGCACACCGGCGTGCCGGCGTCCCAGCCGGCCGCGCGCAGCGCGCGGCCCAGCTTGCCGAGTTGCCGGCCGGCCATGTAGAAGACCTCGGTGTCGGCATGGCGGCCGGCGCCGAGATCGCCGCTGTGCGTCATGGCCGTCGTCAGGCTGACGCTGCGGCCGCTGCCGCGGCGCGTCAGCGGGCGTCGCGTGTGGGCTGCGGCGGCGATGGCGGCGGTGACGCCGGGCACCACCTCGCAGTCGATGCCGGCTTGCGCCAGCGCCAGCAGTTCTTCTTCCAGGCGGCCGAAGAGGCTGGCGTCGCCGCCTTTCAGGCGCACGACCACCGCATGCTGCTGCGCCATGCGCACGAGCAAGGCGTCGATTGTGGCCTGCCCGGTGGAGTCGCAGAAGCCGCGCTTGCCCACGTCCAGCCACTTGGCGCGTGGCGCCAGGTCGCGCAGCGCCGGGTCGGTGAGGGCATCGAACAGCACCACGTCGGCCTGCGCCAGGCGCTGCGCGCCGCGCACCGTGATCAGGTCGGCCGCGCCGGGGCCGGCGCCGATGAAGAACACGCGGCCGGTCATGGCGCAACCTGCACGTCAGTGACCAGCAGCGCGCCGCTGGTGCGGTGGCTGGCCGGGTCGACGACGATCAACGCGCCGCCGACGCGGTTGGAGGCAAAGGTCGACAGCGGCAGCGGCTGCTGCAGCTCGATCAGCACTTGACCGATGTCGTTGACCTCCAGGCGGTCGGCCGCATGCGGCGCCAGCGTGTGGATGTCCAACCGCTGGCGCACCTCGGTCAGCCGCGCCTGCACCCAGCGGTTGCCGTGGCGCACCCAGTACTTGCGACCAGGCCGCGCCGCTTCGGTGTCGAGCCAGGCCAGCGTGGCGGCAAAGTGCTGCACGGTCTGCAGCTCGCCGGGCGCTGACAGCCAGTCCCCGCGCGAGACGTCGAGCTGCCGGTCGAGCACCACGCCCACCGACTGCCCGGCGTGGCCCTGCTCAAGCGCCGAGCCGGCGCGGCGCAGCGCCGTCACGGTGGCCTTCTCGCCACTGGGGAAGACCTGGATCGGGTCGCCGACGCGCACCTGGCCTTGCGCGATGCGGCCCCACAGCACGCGCGGCAGCTCGCCGGCGCCCGGCGCCTTGTCGGCCGCGCCCCCGTGGACGCGCGACACGTACTGCACCGGCAGGCTGAAACCCTCGGCCGAAGCTTCCTCCACCGTCGGCAGGCCCTCCAGCAGCTGCAGCAGTGTCGGGCCCTGGTACCAATCGGCGTTCAGCGGCGTGGTGACGTTGTCGCCGCGCAGCGCCGACACCGGCACGATGCCGGCGTGGGCGATGCCGGCTTCGTCGGCGAATGCTTCGAGTGCGCGCGACACTGCGGCGAAGGCCCGCGCCGGGTCGGCCACGGCGTCGAGCTTGTTGACGGCGAACACGATGCTGGGCACACGCAGCAGCTGCGCCAGCAGCGCATGGCGCCGCGTCTGCGGCAGCAGCGCCACGGCAGCGGCCTGCACGTCGAGCTTGGTGATGTCCACCAGCACCACGGCGGCGTCGCTGCCGGCGGCGGCGGTGACCATGTTGCGCGTGTACTGCTCGTGGCCGGGCGCGTCGGCGATGATGAACTTGCGGCTGGGCGTGGCGAAGTAGCGGTAGGCGACGTCGATCGTGATGCCCTGTTCGCGCTCGGCTTCCAGGCCGTCAGTGAGCAGGCTCAGATCGATCGGTTGCCCGGCGGCGCGCGCATGCAGGTGGTCGAGCTGATCGGCCAGGATGGCGCGGCTGTCGTACAGCAGGCGGCCGATGAGCGTGCTCTTGCCGTCGTCGACGCTGCCCGCGGTGAGGAAGCGCAGGGCCTTGTGTTGAACTTGAAGCGCAGACATCAGAAGTAACCCTCTTTCTTGCGTCGCTCCATCGAGGAGTCGGAGGTGCGGTCGTCCATGCGCGTGGCGCCGCGTTCGCTGACGGTGACGGTCAGCGTCTCGGCCACGATGTCGACGGCGCTCGTGGCGTCGCTTTCCACCGGGCAGGTGCAGGTCATGTCGCCGACGGTGCGAAAGCGCACCGGCAGCGTCTCGACGACGTCGCCCGCCTGCGGCGGCGTCACCGCCGTCACCGGCACCAGCAGGCCCTTCTTGCGCACCACCTCGCGCGCATGGCTGTAGTACAGGCCCGGCAAGGGGATGCGCTCGCGCGCCAGGTAGAGCCAGACGTCGAGCTCGGTCCAGTTGCTGATCGGGAAGGCACGGAAGTGCTCGCCCGGGCGGATGCGCGTGTTGAAGAGTGTCCACAGCTCGGGCCGCTGCTCCTTGGGCTGCCACTGGCCGAAGCTGTCGCGGTGGCTGAAGATGCGCTCCTTGGCGCGCGCCTTCTCCTCGTCGCGGCGCGCACCACCGATCAGGCAGTCGAAGCGGTGTTCCTCGATGGCTTCGAGCAGCGCCACGGTCTGGTGGCCATTTCGCGACTCCAGCGCGTCGGCCAGGCGCACGGTGCCGCGGCGGATCGATTCCTCGACGCTGCCCACCACCAGCCGCTCGCCCATCTCGGCCACGCGCTGGTCGCGGAAGGCGATGACTTCGGGGAAGTTGTGGCCGGTGTCGACGTGCAGCAGCGGAAACGGCAGCTTGCCGGCGAAGTCATTGCCGGCGACGTGGTGCTTGAAGGCCTTCTCGGCCAGCCGCAGCACGACACACGAGTCCTTGCCGCCGCTGAACAGCAGGGCCGGCCGCTCGAAGGCCGCGGCGACTTCACGCAGGATGAAGATGGCCTCTTCTTCCAGCGCGTCCAGGTGCTGGTGGTCCAGGCCGGGCAAGAGGTGTTCGATAGGGGTCGGGGCGTTCATGCGCGGATCTCCTGGGCGCTTTGCGAGGGCTGCGACACGTGCAGCCCGCACTCCTTGGCGTCTTCGTTCTCCCACCACCAGCGCCCAGCGCGAAAGTCTTCGCCCAGCGATACGGCGCGGGTGCAGGGCTCGCAGCCGATGCTGGGGAAGAACTGGTCGTGCAGTGCGTTGTAGGGCACCTCAAAACTGGCGATGTAGTGCCACACGTCGTGCAAGCTC
>JAYUPN010000298.1:0-23259 GCA_043760065.1 Rubrivivax sp. | reverse complement strand
TGACCAGCATCCACTGGCACGGCCAGCGCCTGCCCAACGGCATGGACGGCGTGACGGGGTTGAACCAGCCCGGCATTCCGCCCGGCAAGACCTACGTCTACGAGTTCGTGGCGCGCCGGCCCGGCACCTTCATGTACCACCCACACGCCGACGAGATGGTGCAGATGGCGATGGGGATGATGGGGTTCTGGATCACGCACCCGAAGGCCAGGCACCCGCTCATCGATGACGTGGACCGCGACTTCGTCTTTCTGCTCAACGCCTACGACATCGACCCCGGCGCCTACACGCCCAAGATCATGACGATGCTCAACTTCAACCTGTGGAGCTGGAACAGCCGCATCTTCCCCGGCATCGACCCGCTGGTGGTGCGCAAGAACGACAAGGTGCGCATCCGCATCGGCAATCTGACGATGACCAACCACCCGATCCATCTGCACGGTCACGAGTTTCTGGTCACCGGCACCGACGGTGGCCCGACGCCCAAGAGCAGCCGTCAGTATGAAGTGACCACCGACGTGGCGGTGGGCCAGATGCGGCAGATCGACTTCCTGGCCGATGAAGAAGGCGACTGGGCTTTCCACTGCCACAAGAGCCACCACACGATGAACGCCATGGGCCACGACGTGCCCACGATGATCGGCGTCGACCACCGGGGTGTCGCGCGGCAGATCACGCAGCTGATCCCTGACTACATGGTGATGGGCGAACGCGGCATGAAGGACATGACCGAGATGGAAATGCCACTGCCCGACAACACCGCGGCGATGATGACCGGCACCGGGCCGTTCGGCGCTGTCGGCATGGGAGGCATGTTCAGCGTTGTGAAGGTACGAAAGGATCAGAAAGCCGGCGACTACAGCGACCCCGGTTGGTACCGGCACCCGCCCGGCGAGGTGGCCTACGAGTGGACCGGGGCACTGCCCGACCCGGCGCGCTTCAAGGCCGAAGGAACGGGCTCGATGCCCCCGCTGGCCAAGCCGGCCACCGCCACCGAGGTCAAGATCCGCAAGCCCGCCGGTGGCCATGCCGGACATTGACACCCGAACCCGTTGTCCCGTTCTCTCAACCCGCCCCGACCGCCATGCCATCCAAAGGACACCCATGAAATCAATCAAGACTGGCCTGCTGGCCACGGCGTTGATCGCCGCCTGCTCCCTCTGCGGTCTCGCCTGGGCCCACGGTGACCCGCACGGCAAGAAGCCCGGCGCGGTGAAGATGGAACAGAAGGACTGGGGCATCGCCGCCAGCGCCAAGGCCGCTCGGCGCACCGTCGTCTTCACGATGTCCGACACCATGCGATTCACCCCCGACTCGCTGGTGGTCAGCCTGGGCGAGACGGTCAAGATCGTCGTCAAGAACGAAGGCAAGCTGCTGCACGAGTTCGTGCTCGGAACGAAGAAGGAACTCGACGAGCATGCGGCGCTGATGCTCAAGTTCCCCACCATGGAACATGACGAACCCTACATGGCGCACGTGCCGGCCGGAAAGTCTGGCGAGATCGTCTGGACCTTCAACCGCGCGGGCGACTTCGACTTTGCGTGCCTGATCGCCGGCCATTACCAGGCGGGCATGGTGGGCAAGATCAAGGTCGCCGCGAAATGATGACCGCCAGGCGAAGGTCCAGCAGAGCCAGCGGCACCCGTGCGACTGCCCCGCGAGACACCCGACCCGCAGCACTGTGCTGCAAGCCCACCAAGGAATTCCACATGAAATCGATCACCACCGCCATCGCCCTTGCAGCGACGCTGCTGGCACCGGCCTGGGCTCAGCAGAAAGCCGATGACCACGGCGCCCACCATCCCGCGGCAGCGGCAGCGGCTGCTGAGATGACCGAAGGCGAGGTCCGAAAGGTCGACAAGGAGGCGAAGCGACTGACCATCAAGCATGGCGAGATCAAGAGTCTGGACATGCCACCGATGACCATGGTCTTCCATGTCAAGGAAGGCGCCTTGCTCGACAAGGTGAAGGCCGGCGACAAGATCCGTTTCGCGGTCGAGAAGTCGACCTCGGGCTTCGTGGTGACCGACATTCGACCGGCACCCTGACCGGCCGCGAAACGGGACGAGGCCGTGGCGGACACCTGCGGCATCGACGATCGCGCGATCCGTGTTCGCTGTCGAACAGACCGGCGCAGGCCGCCGCGGTATCTTGACCAGGCCCACTTGCCGCAGCAGCTGCCGCAGTCTCTCGAACACGGGAACACGGCGCACCCGGCTCACCGCATTCCACTGGAGTTGCCATGAAAAACCTGCTTGCCCTGGCTGCTGGATCCGTTTGGCTCGGCAACGCATCGGCTCAAGGCGGGCCGATGATGGATGGCGGCATGAGCGGCTACGGGTGGATGGGCGGATTCGGCGGCTACTGGGTGCCCGTGTTGCTCGTCGTCGTGGTGGCCCTGGTGGCCTGGATCCTGCTGCAGCGGCGCAAATGATGAGGCTGCCTACCGCCTTGTCTGGGCGCGTCATCACGTGGCCCGATGGGGTCGCCGCCTGATGCGTGGCCTGAGCTTCAACCGCCAGCAGCTTCGCGGCACCGCCGCCGGGGTGCTGGCGGCCTGGGTGCTTTCCGTGTGCTGCGGGGTGGCCCATGCCTGCCTGGTGCCCGCCGCTGCAGCGCAGGGGTCCTCCGACACGACCTTGTCGTCGGACGCGCTCAGCCAGCGCGCGGCCGTGCCCGCGCAGGAGCCCACCCGGCACGATCCCCACGCCGACAGCCATGAGGACACCGGCAAGGACGCCTGCCTCAAGTCCTGTGTCGACGAGTCGTCGGCTCTGACCAAAGACAAGGTCTCGCCCGCGGACCTGCCTGAGACCCTGTCGCTGGCCCGACTTCGCTGGCCGCAGATCGAGCCCGCATCGGCGCTTGTTCCCTGGCGACAGGCAGAACGGCCCGCCTCGGTGGGTCCACCGCTGTTCCTGCGCTTGCTGCGCATGACGCTTTAGCGCGCGCTGGCGGGCCCCGTCGCGGCGCCACGTTGCCGGCCCGCAGCACGCCTTCGCCAAGCTGCGCAGCGCCCGGCCTTCGACCTGCCGCCGCCAAGTTCTGCTCCGTCTCTTCACTGCCCTCGGTCCACACCGGACCGGCCATCCACCAGGAGTTCGTCATGACTGTCATCCGTACCCTCATAGCACTGTCCGTCGCCGCTGTTGCCACCGCCTGCACAAGCCCCGAGGCCCTGAACGCTCCCGCCGCCTCACCCGGCATGGGACACGCCGGAGCGGGCATGCCCATGCCGTCGATGGAACCCCGCATGAAAGTCATGAAGGACATGCACCAGAAGATGGCAAACGCCAGGACACCGAGCGAACGGCAGGTCTTGATGGCCGATCACATGAAGGCCATGCAGGACGGCATGGCTTCGATGAAGGACATGCACCGTGGCATGCAGGGCATGAGCGGCATGACCAGCATGGGCGACGGCCATGCCATGCGGGCCGAGATGGCCAAGCGCGAGCAGATGAAAGCCGAGCACATGGCCATGATGCAGATGATGATGGACATGATGTCTCAGCGCATGCCGGCGATGCCGGCGACCCAGTGAGACATCCTGGGTCAACCTCCCCCGCCGGAAGCGAGCAATTGGGCGCTGATGGGGAGGGTGGGGTCATAGGGCTTGCGGTCGGTCCAAGCACGCCAGATGACACGCAACCAAGCTCTGGCGAGGATGCGTATGGCGTGCGGGTGATCGCATCCGCGAGCACGAGCCGCCGTGTAGATGCCGCGTGCCCACGCGTTGGCGCACCGCGCGCTGACCGCCGAGCCCGACATCGGCCTGCACATGCGCGCCCGGCTGGAGCGGGTGCGCACGGCCCTCGTGGCTGCCGGCTCCGCTTGAACGCCGACGTTGCTTTGTCCCCGCAGCGGACAGCGCACCGCGAGGCGGCCCGGCAAGGCCGCACTTGACAGGCTCGTGCCCGAAGCGCTGAAGTTCGCCTGCCCCGGTCTTTCGGTTTGAAGTCAGGAGGCACCTGAAAAATGGACATGCACAAATCGACCGTGCAGCACCACCACGGCAGCGATGGCGCCGTCGCGCCAGGCGCGGAACATGCACCCACGCCCGCACCGGCCAAGGTCGGTGCCGCCGAGCCGGCGGTCTACACCTGCCCGATGCACCCGGAGATCCGCCAGGATCGCCCCGGCAATTGCCCCAAGTGCGGCATGACGCTGGAGCCGGTGCTGCCCAGCCTGAGCGAAGAAGAGAACCCCGAACTGCTCGACTTCCAGCGCCGCTTCTGGTGGACGCTGCCCTTGACCGTCATCGTCACCGTGCTGGCCATGGTCGGCCACCGGCTCGGGTGGATGGAGATGGCCACGCAGAGCTGGCTTGAACTCGTGTTGTCGGTGCCGATCGTGCTGTGGGCGGGCTGGCCTCTCTTCGTCCGCGGCGCTCAGTCCGTGGTCAACCGCAGCCCCAACATGTGGACGCTGATCAGCCTGGGCACGGGATCGGCCTTCGTCTACAGCGTCGTCGCCACGGCGGCGCCGCAGGTGTTTCCGGACTCGTTCGTGTCGATGGGCCGGGTGGCGGTGTACTTCGAGGCGGCGGCGGTCATCATCTCGCTGACCCTGCTCGGGCAAGTGCTCGAGCTCAAAGCGCGCTCGCAGACCTCGGCCGCCATCAAGTCGCTGCTGGGCCTGGCGCCCAAGACGGCGCGGCGCATCGCCGCCGACGGCACGGAAGAAGACATCCCGCTGGCCCACGTCCACGTCGGCGACAAGTTGCGAGTGCGCCCGGGCGAGAAGGTGCCCGTCGATGGCGTGGTCGTCGAAGGCAGCAGCGCGCTCGACGAGTCGATGCTGACCGGCGAGCCGCTGCCGGTCACCAAACGCGTGGGCGACAAGCTGATCGGCGCGACGCTCAACACCAGCGGCGCACTGGTGATGCAGTCCGAACGCGTCGGCTCGGCCACGGTGCTGGCGCAGATCGTGCAGATGGTCGCGCTGGCCCAGCGCTCGCGGGCGCCGATGCAGCGCATGGCCGACTCGGTGGCCGGCGTCTTCGTCTACGGCGTCGTGGCGGCCGCAGTCCTGACCTATCTGGGCTGGGGCCTGTTCGGGCCCGAGCCGAGCTGGGTCTACGGCCTCGTCAATGCGGTGTCGGTGCTGATCATCGCCTGCCCGTGCGCACTGGGCCTGGCGACGCCGATGTCGATCATGGTTGCAACGGGTCGCGGCGCGACGCAGGGCGTGCTGTTCCGCGACGCCGCGGCGATCGAGAACCTGCGCCGCGTCGACACCCTGATCGTCGACAAGACCGGCACCCTGACCGAGGGCCGGCCAAGCTTCGAGAAGGCGCTCGGCGTCGACGGCGTCGAGCCCGACGAGGTGCTGCGGCTGGCGGCCAGCCTCGACCAGGGAAGTGAACATCCACTGGCCGCAGCCATCGTCACCGCAGCGCGCGCCCGCAATCTCGTGCTGGACAAGCCCGAACACTTCGACTCGGCATCGGGCATCGGCGTTCGAGGCACCGTGGCCGGCAAGGCGCTGGCCCTGGGCAACACGGCGTTGATGGCGCAGCTCGGCATCGATGTCGCCCAGATGGCGCCGCAGGCCGAGGCGTTGCGCGCCGAGGGCGCGAGCGTGATGCACCTGGCCGTGGACGGCCAGCTCGCGGGCATCCTGGCGGTGTCCGACCCGGTGAAGGCGACCACCGCCGAAGCCCTGTCGACGTTGCGGCGAGAAAACATCCGCGTCGTCATGGCCACCGGCGATGGCCTGACCACGGCGCGCGCCGTGGCCCGGCGGCTGGGCATCGACGAAGTGCACGGCGAGGTCAAACCCGCCGACAAGCTCAAGCTCGTCGAGCAATTGCAGTCCGAAGGCAGCGTCGTCGCGATGGCCGGCGACGGCATCAACGACGCGCCGGCGCTGGCGCGCGCCGATGTCGGCATTGCCATGGGCACCGGCACCGACGTGGCGATGAACAGCGCGCAGCTCACCCTCGTCAAGGGCGACCTGCGCGGCATCGCGACAGCGCGCGCGCTGTCGGTGGCCACCGTGGTCAACATGAAGCAGAACCTGGCCTTCGCCTTCGTCTACAACGCGCTCGGCATTCCACTCGCCGCCGGGCTGCTCTACCCGTTCACCGGCTGGCTGCTGTCGCCGATGATCGCGGCATTGGCGATGAGCCTGAGCTCGGCCTCGGTGATCGGCAATGCGCTGCGGCTGCGGCACGCCGCGTTGCTGCAGCGCTGAACGCGGCACCGCGATGGACATCGCCGCGCATGCCTTGTGGGCCGGCCTCGGCGTGGCGGTGCTGCGGCGCCGGCGGCCGATCAGCCCGGCCACGGTGGCGCTCACGGTTGCAGCGGCGGCGCTGCCGGACCTGCTGCAAATGCTGCCCGTCGTCGGCTGGTGGATCTTCGCGGACGGCACCTGGGCCGCGCTGCGCGGCTTTGTCGTGGCTGTTCCGGGGCAGGAGCCGGACCTGCCGCAGGCGGTGCAACTGTGGTCGCACCACCTGCATTGCGTGATGCACAGCGCGCCGGTGGCGGCGCTCGTCACGGCGCTCATCTGGGCCGCCAGGCGGTCGATCTGGCTGCCGCTGCTCGGCTGGTGGTCGCACATCGTGATCGACGTCTTCACGCACTCGGCCGACTACTACCCGGTGCCGGTGCTCTACCCGTTCACCGAGCGCGGCTTCGATGGCGTGGCCTGGAACGAGCCCTGGATGCTGGCGCTGAACTACCTGGCCATCGCCGCGACCACCTGGTGGGTCTGGCGATCGGGCCGCTCGCGCGCCGAGGGTGGCGCGCTCAGACCGTGATGAACTGAGCCATCATGCCGGCGTCCTCGTGCTCGAGGATGTGGCAGTGAAGCATCAAGGGCACTGCCGACGCCACAGCGCTGGCCTGCACCGCGATGCTCACGGTCTGCATCGGCTCCACGATGAAGGTGTCGCGCCCACCGCGTTCGTGGCTGGCGGGGGCGCTGCCACCACGCGACAGCAGCGACATCCGCACCCCATGCACGTGCATCGGATGCGCCATGGCGGTGGCATTGAAGATCCGCCACACTTCCACGCTGCCGGCGGGCATGCTCAGGTCGATGCGCCCGATGTCGAAGCGGCGGCCGTTGATCGTGAACGCCTCGCCCATCATCCCGCCTTCGAGGGTGAACGACCGCAGCGCAGCGCCTGCGCCAACCAGCACCGATGGCGCGCTGGGCAGGACGGCCGGTGCTGACGCCATCGCGCCGGGCTGGCGCGGCCGGCTGACGTTGACCGTCAGAGCCGTGACTTCGGTGCCGGTGCCGCCGTCGCCGCACGAGCCCATGCCCATGCCCATGCCCATGCCCATGCACTCGCCGCTGACAGCGCGGGCCAGCAGCCGGGTCACCTGGCCGGCCGTGGCCAGGCCGAGGTTGAGCAGCACCTCGGCGCGTTCGCCCGGCGCCAGCGTGATGGCGCTGCGGGCGACGGGCACTGCCAGCAGGCCGGCCTCGTTGGCGATCTGCAGCATCGTCGCTGCGTCGCTCCATCGCAGGCTCAGGATGCGG
The DNA here is from genome assembly GCA_043760065.1 of Rubrivivax sp. Lineage (GTDB taxonomy): Bacteria > Pseudomonadota > Gammaproteobacteria > Burkholderiales > Burkholderiaceae_C > Rubrivivax. Next base: position 15,759 of record JAYUPN010000298.1, on the reverse strand, counting down.
GCATTGCAGCCGTTGAGCAGGCGCAGGCGCACCCATTGCTGCGGTGCCTGCCAGGTCGGCGCGATGACGCCATTGACCAGCAGCCGGTCGCCGGTGTAGCCCACCAGCGCGTCGCCGGCGCTGAGCCGGTAGTCGATCTGACCCGCGGCCGTGAAGCGCTTGTCCTGCAGCACCAGCGCCAGGTCGTCGACACCCCAGGTGTCGGGCAACACGGTCGGCGCGACCGTGCCGTCGTCGACGATCAGCAGGCCCGCCAGGCCGGCCGCCACCTGGCGGCCGGTGGCTCCGTGCCCATGGGGATGGAACCAGCAGGTCGACGCCGGGTTGCGCACGGTGAATTCGGCGTCCCAGGTGGCCCCCGGCGCGATGATCTGGTGCGGGCCGCCGTCAACAGTGGCCGGCACGACCAGGCCGTGCCAGTGGGCAGTGGTGGTCTCACCGAGCTCGTTGCGCACCCGGATCAGGGTGCGTTCGCCGCTGCGAAGCCGCAGCGCCGGCCCCAGCAGCGCGCCGTTGTATCCCAGTGTCGAGGTCTGGACGCCGGCCACGAACTGCGTCGTCCCGGCTTGTGCGCGCAGCGCAAAGCGGCGCGTCCCCGCGGCATCGAGTTCGCCCTCGTCCAGCACCAGGATCGGCAAGGCCGGCGCATTGTCGGCGCCGCCACGCGGGACGGGCGGGTCCGCCAGGTCCGTGGCGCCATCGTGCATGCCGGAACCGCCGCCGCCGCAGGCGACGAGCCCTGCCAGCGGCGCGCATGCCGCAGCCAAGGCCAGCCTGCGCCTGCGCTGGTCGAGGGACGGTGCTGGTGCCGCGAATGGGCCGGTCATGACGCTTCCCCTTGAAGTGAGTGCAATTCAATCGAGAGGCCACCAGGGTCAAGGGCTGCCGGCCTACAACAGGTGCTCGGGCAGCAACAGGCCCAGGGTGCTGCGCCACAGCCGCAGCAGCAGGCTGGCCATCGGTTCCACGCTGTAGCTGACCATCTTGCCGTTCTCCTCGGTCAACCAGCGCAGCTGCGCACTGCCCTCGGCGCCGGTCAGTTCCACCTTGAACGAATGCTCGGGCGAAGCGCCTTCGTCAAACAGTGACGCGATCTCGCTGGCCAGCTCCGGGCTGTCCACGGCGACCCAGGATTCGGTGTTGTGCAGCCGCGAGCGCGGGTCCTGGTTGAACGAACCCACGGTCAGGCGGCGGCGGTCCTGGACCACGAACTTGGCGTGCAGACTGGATGACGACGCTTGCGCCCAGCGGTGCGACCCGCGATGAGGCGTTCCCGGCAGGGGTCGGATCTCGTACAGCGAGACGCCGGCACGCAACAAGGCGGCGCGGTGGCGCGCGTAGGCCGAGTGCGCGGCCGCCGAGTCGGTCGACGCCAGCGAGTTGGTCAGCACCCCCACCCGCACGCCGCGGTCGCGCATCTCCAGCAGGTGGCGCAGGCCGTCGACGCTGGGAATGAAGTAGGGCGAGACGATCAGGAGCTCGTGCAGCGTGCGCTGGCCCCCCGGGTGATCGTCGATCGAGCCGTGTTGAATGCCCGAGGGCAAAGGACGCTTGTCCGTGTCCGGGTTGTCGTGGTCGAACTGCGCCGTCGTCCGGACCAATGACAGCGCTCCCTGGCGCAGCGCCCCGACGATGCCTCCCTGTGCCAGCCACGAACAGGGCGGTGCATCCACGCAGGCTGCGGCACGGGCATCGAGCCATGCGCGCACCGACAAGGTGTCGAGCCTGTCCTCTGCCGCCACGAGGGCTTCAAGAGGAACCGCGGCAAGGTTGTTCCAGTAGGCATCGAAGGCATGAGACATGGCGCTGACCACCGCTCCCGCAGCCAACAATTCCACATCGGCGAAATTGGCCTTCTCATGAAGAGCGAAGTACTCGTCGCCCAGGTTTCGGCTGCCCACGATGGCCACCGCGTTGTCGGTCAACCAAAGCTTGTTGTGCATGCGCTGATTCAAGCGCTGACCGTCGAAGGCGAACCCTGCGAACCGACCCCACTCGGTGGCGCCGCCGACCAGGAACGGGTTGAACAGCCGAACCTGGATCCCGGGGTGCAGCGCCGCCGCGCGCAGCGCGAATTGCCGCGAAGGCGGGTAGATGTCGTCGAGCAGGATCCTCACGCGCACGCCGCGCTGGGCGGCGGCGGCGATGTGATGCAGCAGCAGGTCGCTGCTGAGATCGGTGTCCGCGCTGTAGTACTGGAGGTCCAGCGTCCGCTCGGCTGCATCGGCCAGTTCGACCCGGGTGACGAAAGCCTCGCGGCCCGTGGCCAGCACGCGAACTCCAGAACGGTCGACGGACCCGCCCGGCGCTTCAACCGTGAGCTGCGCCAGCGAGCTTCGGTGGCCGTCGGTGATCGCCCATGACGGCACCCGGGTGGGCTGCGGCGGCAGTGGCGCACAAGCGTTCAGCGCTGGCAGCAAGGCGAGCAGCGCAACGGCCGCCAGCCGCGCGGCCGCCCTGCTGGCGTTTGACGATGGCGCAGTCACGCAAGCTCCCTGGGCCCTGGTGGATGAGCGGATGGCGCCCGCGCCGGTCAGCGCCGGCCCGGCTTGCCATAGGCCGCGAAGACGCTGGACCGGCCGTCGGTGCCGACCAGCAGCACTTCATAGGGATCGGTGTTGCCGGGGATGTCCATGCCCGGCGACGCTGGCGGCATGCCGGGCACGGCCAGGCCCAGCGCCTTCGGCCGGCTGGCCAGCAGGCGCTTGACCTCGGTGGCCGGCACGTGGCCCTCCAGCACGTAGCCGTCCACGGTGGCGGTGTGGCAACTGCCGTAGCGGTCGGGCATGCCCAGGCGCTTGCGTGCCGCCGGCGCATCGCTGACCTCGGTCACCTTGACTGCAAAGCCGGCGGCCCGCAGGTGCTCGGCCCAAGCGCCGCAGCAGCCGCAGGTCGGGCTCTTGAAGACATGCACCTCGGGCTTGGCGAGTACGGCAAGCGCAGGCAGGGCCCCTGCTGCGGCAATCGCACTGGCAGTCCGGATGAAGTGGCGTCGGTTCATGGTGTGTTCCTCAGGTTGTGGTGAATGGTGGCAGGGGCTTGGCAGGCAGAGTGGCGGCAGGCACCTCGGCGTCGGCGTGCGCGGTCCTGCGCAGTTGCCACTGCTTGACCAGCGCATAGAGCGCCGGGATCACGCCCAGCGTCAACACTGTCGAAGAGACCATGCCGCCGACCATCGGCGCGGCGATGCGGCTCATGACCTCCGAGCCGGTGCCGGTGCCCCACATGATCGGCAACAGGCCGGCCATGATGGCCACCACCGTCATCATCTTCGGCCGCACGCGTTCGACGGCGCCTTCCATCACCGCGCCATACAGGTCCGCCGGCCCGGGCAGGCGCCCTTCGACGCGGCAGCGTTGCTGCACGGCATCCCAGGCGTGGTCGAGGTAGATCAGCATCACGACGCCGGTCTCGGCCGCCACGCCGGCCAGCGCGATGAAGCCTACCGCCACCGCCACCGACAGGTTGTAGTCGAGCCACCACATCAGCCAGACGCCGCCGACCAGCGCAAAAGGCACCGACAGCATGACGATGAAGGTCTCGGTGAGGCGGCGGAAGTTCAGGTAGAGCAGCAGGAAGATCAGCAGCAGCGTCACCGGCACCACGATCTTCATCTTCTCGATCGCGCGCTCCATGGCCTCGAACTGGCCGCTCCAGGTGATGTAGTAGCCGGGCGGGAACTTCACCTGTGCCGACACCGCCTTGCGCGCGTCGGCGACGTAACTGCCGATGTCGCGGTCGCGGATGTCGACGAAGATGTAGGCTGACAGCAGCGCGTTTTCGGTGCGGATGCCCGGCGTGCCGCGCGCGACGACGACCTTGGCGACCTGGCCCAGCGGCACCATCGCGCCGCCCATGATCGGCACCAGCACCTCGCGCTCGATCTGGCCAGGGTTGCTGCGCAGTTCACGCGGGTAGCGCACGGTGACGCCGAAGCGCTCGCGCCCTTCGACGGTGGTGGTCACCATCTCGCCACCCAGCGCCGTGCCGATGACGTCCAGCAACTCGCCCACCGACAGTCCGTAGCGCGCCAGCGCGGCGCGGTCGGGTTCGATGTCGAGGTAGCTGCCGCCGGTCAGCCGCTCCGCAAAGGCCGACGTCGTGCCCGGCACGGTCTTGACGACAGCTTCGATCTCCTTGGCCAGCCGCTCCATCTCGACCAGGTCCTTGCCGAAGACCTTGATGCCGATCGGCGTGCGGATGCCGGTCGACAGCATGTCGATGCGGGCCTTGATCGGCATCGTCCAGGCGTTGGAGATGCCGGGGAACTGCAGCGCCTTGTCCATCTCGGCGATCAGCCGGTCGGTGGTCATGCCGGCGCGCCACTGCACCTGCGGCTTGAGGTTGATGACGGTCTCGAACATCTCGGTCGGTGCCGGGTCGGTGGCGGTGTTGGCGCGGCCGGCCTTGCCGTAGACCGAGCTCACTTCGGGGAAGCTCTTGATGATCTTGTCCTGCGTCTGCAGCACCTCGGCGGCCTTGGTGATCGACATGCCCGGCAGCGACGACGGCATGAACAGCAGCGTGCCCTCGTCGAGCGTGGGCATGAATTCGCTGCCGAGCTGCGACGCCGGGTAGGTCGACAGCCCCATCGCGATCAGCGCCAGTGCGATGGTCAGCTTCTTCCAGCGCATCACGGCGGCGATGACGGGGCGGTAGACCCAGATCAGGAAGCGGTTCAGCGGGTTCTTCGCCTCCGGCATGATCTTGCCGCGGATGAACAGCAGCATCAGCACCGGCACCAGCGTCACCGACAGCAGCGCCGCCCCGGCCATCGAGAAGGTCTTGGTGTAGGCCAGCGGCGAGAACAGCCGCCCCTCCTGCGACTCCAGCGTGAACACCGGCAGGAAGGACACGGTGATGATCAGCAGCGAGAAGAAGAGCGCCGGCCCCACTTCCCTGCACGCGTCGAGCATCGCGTCGGCGCGTTCCCGCGTCGTGTGCCCGGGCTTGTGCAGGTCCAGCCGCTCGAGGTGCTTGTGCGCGTTCTCGATCATCACGATGGCGGCGTCGACCATCGCGCCGATGGCGATGGCGATGCCGCCCAGGCTCATCAGGTTGGAGTTCATGCCCAGCAGCCGCATCGCGATGAAGGCCATCAGCACGCCCACCGGCAGCATCAGGATCGCCACCAGCGCCGAGCGCACGTGCATCAGGAAGACGAAACAGACCGCCGCGACGATCAGGCTCTCCTCGATCAGCGTGCGCTTCAGGGTGTCGATGGCGCGGTGGATCAGGTCCGAGCGGTCGTAGACGGCTTCGATGCTCACGCCCTCGGGCAGGCCGGCCGAGATCTCGGTGACCTTGGCCTTGAGGTTGTGGATGACCTCCAGCGCGTTCTGCCCGAAGCGCGACATCGCGATACCCGAGACGACTTCGCCTTCGCCATTGAGCTCGGACAGGCCGCGCCGCTCGTCGGGCACCATCTCGACACGCGCGATGTCGCGGATCAGCACCGGCGTGCCGCCTTCGCTCTTGACGGCCAGCATCTCGATGTCGGCCTTGCTGCGCAGGTAGCCCTTGCCGCGCACCATGTACTCGGTCTCGGCCATCTCGACCACGCGCCCGCCGACGTCGCGGTTGGAGTCGCGGATGACCTGCGACACCTTCATCAGCGGGATGCCGTAGCTGCGCAGCTTCAGCGGGTCGACGGTGACCTGGTAGGTCTGCACGAAGCCGCCGAGCGAGGCCACTTCGGCGACGCCCGGCGCCTTGGTGAGCTGGTAGCGCACGTACCAGTCCTGGATCGTGCGCAGCTCGGCCAGCGTCTTGTTCTTGCCCAGCAGCGCATATTGGTAGACCCAGCCGACGCCGGTGGCGTCCGGCCCGAGCGCAGGCGACACGCCCTTGGGCAACCGGCTGGAGGCGAAGTTCAGGTACTCCAGCACACGGCTGCGCGCCCAGTAGATGTCGGTGCCGTCCTCGAAGATGACATAGACGAACGAGGCGCCGAAGAACGAGAAGCCGCGCACGACCTTCGACTTGGGCACCGCCAGCATCGCCGTCGTCAGCGGATACGTCACCTGGTCCTCGACCACCTGCGGCGCCTGGCCCGGGTACTCGGTGTAGACGATGACTTGCACGTCCGACAGGTCGGGCAGCGCGTCCAGCGGCGTCTTCATCACGGCGACGACGCCGCCGATGACGATGAACAGCGTGGCGAGCAGGACGAGGAAGGGATTCCTGCCCGACCACTGGATGATCTTGGCCAGCATGTGGTGCCCTCGTCAGTGGCCGCTGTGCGAGGCCGCGGGCTGCGCCGGCTTGGCCATCGCCGCAGGTGGCGCGCTGCCGCCCCGAGGCGCCACGGTGATGGCGGTCACCACGTACTCGCCGGGCTGGCGTTCGACGAACTCGAAGCTCACCGCCTGACCGGGCGCCAGCCCCTTCAGCAGCGCGTTGTTGGCGGCCCGAAACTCCATCTTCATCGCCGGCCACTTCAGCGTCGGCACGGGGCCGTGGTTCAGGCTCAAGGTGCCGGCCTTGGTGTCGATGCCGTCCACGGTGCCCGTGGCCTGGTGGCCGACTTTGCCCGCGGCGGCCGTCGGCGGCACCGCGACGGATGCCGCCTGCCCCGCCAGGCCGGCGACCACCGCCTTCAGGTTGCTCTCGGCGTCGATCAGGAAGTTCGCGGCGACGACGACCAACTCGTCCTTGCTGACCCCCTCGATGACTTCGATGAAGTTCTCGCCGCGGGCTCCGAGCTTGACTTCGCGCGGCTCGAAGCGCCCTTCGGCGAGCTGGACCAGCACCAGCCGGCGCGTGCCGGTGTCGATGACCGCCGAGTCCGGCACCGTCAGCACCGGCGTCTTGCTGCCGACGGCCAGCTCCACCTGCGCAAACATCGCCGGCTTCAGCCGCTGGCCCGGATTCGCCAGCTCCACCCGCACCGGCACGCTGCGCGTGTCGGCCTTCATCGTCGGGTAGACGTAGGTGACGCGGCCGTTGAAGACCTCGTTCGGGTACGAGCTGATGCTGACCTTGGCCGCGGCGCCGGTCTTCACCAGGCCGATGTCCTGCTCGGACAGGTCCGCGATGACCCACACCGACGACAGGTCGGTCACCTGGTACAGCATCTCGCCGGGCATGAAGCGCATGCCCTGCAACGCCTTCTTCTCGGTCACCACGCCCGACACCGGCGACGCAAAGCTGACCGTGCGCTGCGGTTGCCCCGACTTCATCAACGCCGCCACCTGCCCTGGCGAGAGGTCCCAGTTGCGCAGGCGCATCAGGCTGGACTCGGCCAGTTGCTTCATGCCGGCCTGCGCCTCGGCGCCGGCGTCCTTCATCGACTGCAGGCCCTGCATCGCGATGGCGTACTCGCGCTGCGCCGACGCCAGGTCGGGGCTGTAGACCTCGAACAGCGGCTGCCCCTTGGCCACCGGCTGCCCGGTGGCGTTGACGTGCAGCCGCTCAACATAACCTTCGAACTTGGCCGCGATGACGTGCACGCGCCGTTCGTCGGGCTCGACGCGACCGGCCACGCGCAGCGTGCGGCCCAGCGCGCGCAGCCCGGCCGGCTCGGTGCGCACGCCCAGCTTCTGGATCTTCTCGGTGCTGATGCGCAGCTGCCGAGGCGAAGCCGCCGCACCTGCCGGGCTCGCGCTGTCGGACTCGTCCTCGCCTTCGTAGACGGCGATGTAGTCCATCCCCATCGGGTCCTTCTTCGGCGTCGGCGAGGTGTCGGCCAGGCCCATCGGGTTGCGGTAGTACAACAACTTGCGCGGCTTGGGTGCGTCAGCGGCGGCCGCCGCCGCGACGGTGGCACCATCCGCAGCCGGGGCATTCGATCGCGTGCCGAGCCAGTAACTGCCGGCGCCGACGGCGCCCAGCACGACGAGCGCGAGTGCGGCAGTGGAGGCTTTCACAGGTCTTCTCCCACAATGCGTTCGATGTCGGCCAGCCGCAGTTGTGCGTCGACCTGCGACTTGAACAATTCCTGCCGCGCCTTGCGGATCTGGCGCTGCGCTTCGAGCAGCATCGCGAACTCGGCCTTGCCGTTTTCGTAGGCCGACAGCGCCGACAGCAGGCCGAGTTCGGACTGCGGCAGCAACTGGTTCTTGATCAGGTCCTCGGTACGCCGTGCGGCGTCCAGCGCCGCCAGGTTGCCGCCGAGTTCGCCGAGCAACTGGTGCGACAACGCCTCGGCGCGCGAGCGCGCCGCGCTGACCATCGCTTCGGCCTCGCGTTCCTGGCCCCGGCGCGAGGCCTGCTGCAGCGGGATGTTCATCTCGAACATCAGGCCCCAGGTCGTGATGCGCGAGCGCATCTGCGACGGCGACAAGCCCACCGTCAGATCGGGGTAGCGGTTGGTCTGCGTGAGGTCGCGGTTCTTCTGCGCCGCCTCCAGCCGCGCCCGTTCTGCCGCTAGCTGCGGGTTGCGCTCGCGCGAGCGCTCGGCCAGCGACACGGCGTCGGCAGTCGCGAGCGCGGGCAGCGGGCGCAGCGCCTGCGGGTCGGCCAGCACGGCCGCGCCGTCGCGGGCGAGCAGGCCATTGAGCCGCGCCCGGCTCTGGCGCTTCTCGGCATCGAGCGCGATCAGCTCCGTGCGCATCGCCGTCTGTTCCAGTTGCGCGCGGATGGCATCGGACTGGCCCGCCAGCCCGCCGGCGTAGCGTGACTGCGCGACCTGCTCCAGGCGTACCATCAGCTCGAGCACCTCACCCGCCAGGCGCTGGTTGCCGGCGGCGCGGAAGTACTCGGCGTAGGCGGTCTTGATGCGGGCCGCCAGTTCGACCCAGGTCGCGTCGGTGCGGGCGTCGGCCTGCTTCGCGTCGGCGGCGGCGGCATCGCGCCTCAGGTCGCGCTTGCCCCACAGCGGCAAGGACTGCATCAGCGTGTACTTCGTCTCGCCCACCCGCCACGGCAGCAGCGTGGCCGAGGCCTCGTTGCCGTAGTTGTTGAAGTTCATCAGCTCGACGCGCAGCACCGGGTCGGGCCAGGCGCCGGCGGGCCCGATGCGCTGTGCGGCAGCGTCGGCTTCCTGCTGCATGGCTCGGAGTTCGGGGCTCTGCGCGCGTGCGTAGGCCAGCAGGCCGTGCACGCTGGAGCCCAGTTCGCCGCTCTGTGCCAGCACCGGGTGGGTCGCTGCCGTGCTGGCCAGGATCAGGCAACCGAGCGCACGCCGGGACCGGTCGCGGATGCGAAGGTTCGGTCGGGGCCTGGTGGGGACTGACGCGAACGTGGTCATGTGCAAGGATGCCTTCGATGAACTGGGTTGCCATCGACCCATCCTGCATGCCCATGGCGTGTCAAGGGGCTCGATGAGGAACAGCCGTCGCCCGGGGCTGCCTCAGGTCCACGGCAGCACGCATGCGGCGACGGATCGCCGGGGCAGCACGGAACCCGTCCGTCCGCCCGCCGCGGCGGCTAGAGCGTCAAGCGCAAGAAGGCAATCGCTACCGAGGGCGCCCAGACGTCATCCCGGCGGTGCGGTTGCGGCCGATACAGCGGCAGCACCGGCGCCGGATGGGCGGCCGCCAAGGCAGAGGAGTGCAAGGCGTGGCCCTGCAGGTCATCGAGCGCCGTCTTCAGCGGCGGGATCGCGAGACTGGCCTTCTCGCAGAAGTCCAGGCAATTCGCCATCGCGGCGGCACCCGCAGGATCCCGACTGCCCCCCGGCTGGATCACCGGATCGGCGTCGTGACGGTACCCGGTGGCGCCGGCCATGACCGCGTGGTGCGCAACAGCGACCCCATCGGCGTGCGCTGCAGGAACTCGGCCCGGCAACAGCCGCGTCGACCCCATGCAGGCATTGGCCACACCGGCACCGAAGCCGAACAGCCACAGCAGCAGCACCAGGGCAGCACAGAGACGCAGTTGTTGGCGGTGGCGGAACATCATGGATCAAGCAAGAGCGAGCCGCGTTGCGACAGGCGCAGGTTACAAAGGGCCCGGTCAGGGCCGCTTGACCTGTGTCAAGCGGCATGGAGGTGGCGGGCGGCAGCGACAAGCGCAAGGACGCTTGACCCGCCTCAAGTCCAGCCCCCTGCGCGCCAGGGAGCATTGATCTTGCGAGCCTGCCACGGCCCGCTTGCGGAAGATACAGCATGACCGGCAGGAGATGGATGGCGTGGGGCGCAGGCCACGGCGCGCGCCGCGCAAGGCAGCGAGATCGTGGCCACACGCTGCGGCCCGATCGAGGTGCAGCAGGCCGGACACGGCGAACCGCTGCTCATCATCCACGGCAGCGGCGGCGGTCACGACCAGGGCATGGCCTGGGCGCAGCCGCTGGTGCAGCAGGGCTTGCGCGTGATCGCGCCGTCGCGGTTCGGCTACCTGCGCACGCCGCGGCCCGCCGCTGCTTCGCCCGAAGCACAGGCCGACGCCCACGCCTGCCTGCTCGACGCACTGGCCATCCTGCTGCGGCTGCTGGGATCGGACTTCTTGTTCTGGACCGCGGTGCACGCGACACGCGACGGCCTGGTCCGGCACCAGCTGGCCACGCCACCCGAGCACGTGCGCGCCGAGATCGCCGCGCTGCTCGCCGCCGCCGCCCGGCGCTGAAGCACCCCGCCGGCACGCCGGCATCGGGCATCACGGCAAAATGGCCGCCTTCGGTGCCTGGGGCCGGTGTGCGCCGTGCCCCCAGGGCCAGCCCCAGGCGTCGACGACCGGCGCGGCCGCAGGAACAGCGAGAGGATCCATGAACGCACACACGTTCTGCCCGGCCCTGAAGCGTCTGCGATGAGCGCTGGCCACGACCACCCCCACCCCGCCGCGGCCGACTTCGACCGCGCCTTCGGCATCGGCATTGCGCTGAACCTGGCCTTCGTCGGCGTCGAGGCCTTCTACGGCTGGAAGATCGACTCGCTGGCCCTGCTGGCCGACGCCGGCCACAACTTCAGCGACGTCATCGGCCTCGTGCTGGCCTGGCTCGCTGTCCTGGCCGGCCGGCTGCGACCGGACGCGCGCCACACCTACGGCTGGAAGCGCGCCAGCATCCTGGCCGCCTTCGTCAATGCCCTGCTGCTGCTGGTGGCGATGGGCTCGCTGGTCTGGGAAGCGGTGCAGCGCCTGCAGGCCCCGCAGGCCCTCGAGGGCGTGACGATCATGGTCGTGGCCGCCATCGGCATCGCGGTCAACACCGCCACCGCGTTGCTGTTCATGCGCGGGCGCCAGAGCGACCTCAACATCCGCGGCGCCTTCCTGCACATGGCGGCCGACGCGCTGGTCTCGGCCGGCGTCGTCGTCGCCGGCGGCCTGGCGCTGGTGTTCGGCTGGAGCTGGCTGGATCCGGTCGTCAGCCTGTTGATCGCGGCCGTCATCGTGGCCGGCAGCTGGAGCCTGTTCAGGCAGTCGATGCACCTGCTGTTCGACGGCGTACCCGCGGGCGTCGACCTGCATGCGGTGCAGGCGCTGCTGGAATCGCTGCCCGGCGTGGAGCGCGTGCACGACCTGCACGTGTGGGCGATGGGCACGTCGCAGACCGCCATGACCGCGCACCTGGTGATGCCGCAGCAGCCCGCCGACGACACCTTCTTGCAGCACGCAACCGCGCAGCTGCACGAACGCTTCGCGATCGAACACGTGACGATCCAGCTCATGCGCGTGCCCTTCGGCCCGCCCTGCGTTGCGCTCGCGCCGGCGGGCGGCGGCGTCGCGGCGGGCGCACCTGCCCCACATCGGCACGGGCCGGGGGAACACCACGCCCACTGATCCGGATCGACTTCGAATCAGGCAGGGGCGGCAGCACCCGCCGCACGCTCCGACGCCGACAGCACAACCGGCGCCGGCTGCTTCACCAGCGCAGCGGCCACCAGTTCCGCCAGGTCCTGCGATGCCACCGCGGCTCCTGCCGGCAACGCGCCCAGGCCGTCGCCGACCATCACCGCGCAATATGGGCAGGCGGTGGCGATGACGGCCGGCGCGGTGGCCAGCGCCTGCTCGACGCGCAGGATGTTGATGCGCTTGCCGATGTGCTCTTCCATCCACATGCGGCCACCGCCGGCGCCGCAGCACATGGACTTCTCGCGCGCCAGCGCCATCTCCAGCGGCGCGTCGCTGCACAGCTGGCGCAGCACCTCGCGCGGTGCGTTGAACTCGCCGTTGTGGCGGCCCAGGTAGCAGGGGTCGTGGAAGACCACACGTTGCAGCCGGGCGTCGACCTGGATCCGCCGTTGTTGCAGCAGTTCCCGGATCAGCTGGGTGTGGTGCAGCACCTCGAAGTGCCCGCCGATGGCGGGGTACTCGTTGCGCAGCGAGTTCAGCGCATGCGGGTCGCAGGTCACGATGCGCTGAACGCCCAGCCCGTTGAGCGTCTGCACCAGTGCGCCCGACAGTTGCTGGAACAGCGCCTCGTTGCCGACGCGCCGCACACATTCGCCGGTGGAGCCTTCGAGGGCGCCCAGGATGCCGAAGCGCACGCCCGCGGCACGCAGCACGGTGACGAAGGCGCGCGCGATCTTCTGGCCGCGCGGGTCGAAGGACATCGCCGAGCCGACGTAGAACAGCACGTCGAGCCCCTCCATGTCCTGCGCCGTGCGCACCAGCGGCAGCGCCAAGTCCTGCGCCCAGTCGCCGCGTTGCGCCGCCTGCAAGCCCCAGGGGTTGCCTTGCGACTCGTAGGCCTCGAACACCTTCTTCAGCTCGTGCGGAAACTCGCCCGCGATCAGTACCTGGTGCTGGCGCATGCGGAAGAACTTGTCCAGGTGCTCAAGCTCGATCGGGCACGCCGCCTCGCAGTAGCCGCAGCTGGTGCAGGCCCACAGCGTGTCCTCGCTGATCACCGCGCCCACCAGCGGCGGCAGCTGGTGCTGCGGGTCGCCGGCGACGATGGGCGAACGCTGCGCCATCAGGTGGTGCTTGAGGCTGTCGTTCACCGCCTTCAGCGACAAAGGCTTGCCGCTCAGGTGCGTGGGGCAGGCGTCCTTGCAGCGGCCGCACTCGGTGCAGGTGAAGGCGTCGAGCCCGTCCTTCCACATCAGGTCGCGGGCGTCGCGCACGCCGGCCTTCATGTCGGCTGCGTCGGTAGCTTCCATCAGCTTGTGAATGTCCACCGGCGGCACCCGGTTGGCGGGCCGGCCGCGGCGGAAGTACAACGCCGGCAGCGCGGTCACGATGTGGAAGTGCTCGCCGGTGGGCAGCAGCACGAGGAAGCTGAACACGACGCCCATCTGCAGCCAGTACAGGCCCGCATACCCCAGCGCCAGGGCCTGCGGCGATGCACCCTGCAAGGCGCCGGCCACCGCGCCGCCGGCGAACGCGTAGCCGCGCTCGTGGGCCACGCCCGGCACCGCAGCACCGATCTGCGCAAAGCGCAAACCGTCGAAGGCGATGTCGGTGAGCATGATGACGAGGATCAGCACCAGCACCAGCACGGCCTCGCGGTTGCGCTCCAGCCGCGGTGGCGGCCGCACGAAGCGGCGCCACAGACCCAGCAGCACGGCCAGCGTGACCGCCACCTCGACGCCGTCCTTAAAAGCCGCGAAAGGGCCGCCGAAGGCGTCGGGGAAGGCGAAGGTCTCGTCGTAGCCGATGGCGATGAGCTGCAGCTTGCGCAGCAGCAGCGACAGGAAGCCCAGGAAGATCACCGTGTGCATGAGGCCGGCGCGCCATTCGCGCTGCACCATGCGCCGCTGCAGCAGGCCGTTGACCAGCACGCTGCGCAGCCGCTGCCACGGCGCGTCGGTGCGCGCTTCGGGCTGCAGCGCCGCGACGATCTGCAGCTTGCGCCACGACAGCGCCGCAAAGCCGGCCAGCGCCAGCGCCATCAACAGGCTGATTCCTATCGGACCCATCGCGCCCCCGCTGCCGTCACCGGACTCTAGGCACGGCGTGGCCTGCAGCGGCTGATGCAGGTCAACAATGCCCGCGGCTGGCGGCGGGTGCCGCGCTCAGTAGCGGCCGTGCTGCTTGACGACGTAGTTCGTCAGTTCGGTGGCCTGCATCGCCAGGCGCGTCTGCACGCGGTGCACCGTGCGCACGATGGCGCACATCACGGCGTAGAGGATGCGCGGGTGGGCGTCGATCAGGCTCTCGAGCTTCTCGCGCTCCAGCACCAGCACCTGGCCCGCGCTCGCGGCCTGCAGCGTGGCGTAGCGCTGCGCGCCGTCCAGAAAGCCCAGTTCGTGCGCAAAGTCGCCTGGCTGCAAGATCGCCAGCGTCGTCTCGTCGGGCGTGCCGATGTGCTTCACGATCAGCAGCGAGCCCTGCACGATCGCGTACAGCCGGTTGTCGGTGCTGCCCTCGCGGGCCAGCACCTCGTGCGCCTGCACGGGCTGCAGCGTCAACACGCCGGCCAGGACCGCGACCTGTTCGTCGTTCAGTCCTTCGGCCAGACGGCTGGCCTTGACCGCCTGGAGCAGGACCGCATCGGGTGGGTTCATGACACTCCCTCGCGCCAACCCGCGAACGCGGGTCGCATCAAGGACACGATAGGCCGCAGCCCGCGGCGGCGCTTGACCCACGTCAAGCAGCCGTCGCGGGGGCCGGCGGCCGGCGTGCTGGTGTGCTGGCGCAGGCTTGACGAGGCGCAAGCCCGGCCGGCCGGCGGTGGCCCAGAATCGGCCCCGGCATCACTTGCACGACCGGTCGGAGGGACGAGCAGACCATGATTGCGGACCGAGGCACCGCCAACACCGGGCACAACGTGCGCTCCGGCTCCGTCGCGGCCTGGATGGTCGCCATCAGGCCGCACAGCCTGCTCGTGGCCTTCAGCCCGGTGCTGGTCGGCGCGACGCTGGGCTACGCACACGCCGGCGCCATCGACCTGCTGGCGGCTGCCCTCGTGCTGGGCGCGGCGCTGCTGGTGCAGGTCATCACGAACATGCAGAACGACGTCGGCTACACCGTGCGCGGCGGCGACAGCAGCGGCACGCGCACCGGCCTGCCACGCGCGACCTGCAACGGCTGGCTCAGCGTGCGCCACGTGCGCGCGGCGATCGTGATCGCCGCGTTGCTGGCCACCGCACTCGGCCTGGCCCTGGTGGCCTACCGCGGCTGGCCGGTGCTGGCCATCGGCGTGGCATCGCTGGCGGCAGCACTGGCCTACATGGGCGGCCCGCGGCCGATCGCCTACACGCCGCTGGGCGAGGTGACGGTCTTCGTCTTCTTCGGCCTCGTCGCCGTGATCGGCACCGACTGGGTGCTGACGTCGTCCGTAGGCCCCGTCACCATGCTCGCCGCGGTGGCGATCGGCGCGCTGGCCGCTGCGGCGCTGGCGGTCAACAACCACCGCGACGTTGCGCACGACCGGCTGGTCGGCCGACGCACCTTTGCCGTCACCTTCGGCGAACAGGCGTCGCGGCGCTTGTACACGCTGCTGCTGCTGGGGCCACTGGCGCTGGTGCCTGCGATGGCACTGCTGGGCCGCACGCCGGCACTGCTGCTGCCGCTGCTGCTGCTGCCGATGGCGCTGCATCTGCGGCGCGACTTCGGGCGCTGCGCGCCGGGCGTCGCCTTCAACGAGATCCTGTTCCGCACCTTCAGGCTCGAACTGTGGTTTGCCGCACTGCTGTCGGCCGGTGCCCTGATCGGCCGGGCCCTGGGCTGATGTCCCGCCAACCGACACGCAGAACCGCCCTCGCCGCAATGGCCGCGGCGCTGCCGCTGGCTGCGGCCCGCGCCAGGGGCGAGCACGATGGGTTTCCGACGCGGCCGCTGCGCATCGTGGTGCCCTACTCGGTGGGTATCGGCCCCGATGTCGTGGCGCGCAGCGTGGCCGAGCAGTTGTCGCAGCAATGGGGCCAGCCGGTGCTGGTCGACAACAAACCCGGCGCCTCGGGCATCGTGGCCTTCAGCGACGTGCGCCGCACCGCA
>JAYUPN010000297.1:0-7572 GCA_043760065.1 Rubrivivax sp. | reverse complement strand
CGTCCAGGAACAGCGTGCCGCCCTGGGCGTAGACGAAGAGGCCGTCGTGGCCGGGCTGGCCGAAAAGCTCGGCCTCGATCAGGGCCGGCGACACGGTGGCGCAGTTCACCGGCACGAAGGGCGCAGCCGCGCGCGGGCTCTGGTGGTGCAGCGCCAGCGCGGCCAGCTCCTTGCCGGTGCCCGACTCGCCGGTCAGCAGCACCGTGCTGTCCACCGTGGCCACGCGCTGCAGCGCCGCCTGCAGGCCCTTGATGGCGATCGAGCGGCCGACCAGCCCGCCGGCCGGCGGCGTGCGCTGGTGCAACGCGCGGCGCAGCACCCAGTTCTCGCGTTTGAGCCGCGCGCGCTCGAGGCCGTGCTTGCAGGCGCCCAGCACCTGCGCGACGCGGAACGGCTTGAGCAGAAAGTCCCCGGCGCCGGCGCGCAGCGCCTCGATCGCGGTGTCCAGATCAGCGAAGGCCGTGATCAGCACGACCTCGCAGGGATTGCCCTGGGCGCGCATCTCCTGCAGCAACGTGATGCCGCTCTTGCCCGGCAGGGTGATGTCCAGGATCACGAGGTCGAAGCGGTGGCGCTGCAGCAGGTCCTCGGCTTCTTCGGCGCTGCCGGCGGCCATGACGTGGCCGGCGCGCGGCTGCAGCGTCTTGTGCAGGAAGTTGCGCATGCCCGGCTCGTCGTCGACCACCAGGATGGCGGCGTGGGGCCAGGACTCGGCGTGGGCGGCGGCAGGGTTCATCGGGGCGACGAGTTTAAGCGTCGCCTCCAGAGCGTGCAGACGTGTGAAAAGGTCGCACGCGGCTGGTCTAATCCGGGAAGCAGATCGCCTGCTTTGGCAAAGTCATTGGACAGCGCGGTGCGGTGCGTCAATAGTGTGGGCCTCATGAACGACCGTGTGATCTCGATCCTGCCGTTGCGCCCGTCTGCGCCAGGGGCCAGCCCCGAGCGCAAGCGCCAGGGCACCAAGGGCCGTGCCGTGCTGCCGGCGGCGCTGGCCGAGGTGCAAGACCTGCTGGGCCCGGCCCCCTACCGGCGCGACCTGCTGATCGAGTACCTGCACCTGATCCAGGACCGCCACCTGCAGCTGGCCACGCCGCACCTGGCGGCGCTGGCGCAGTTGATGCGCCTGTCGCAGGCCGAGGTCTACGAGGTCGCGAGCTTCTACCACCACTTCGACGTCGCGCACGAGGACGCCGAGGGCCACGTCGGCGCGCCGCCGGCACTCACGGTGCGCGTCTGCGACGGCCTGTCGTGCGAGCTGGCCGGCGCTCAAGCGCTGCTGCAGCGGCTGCCGGCGCTGCTGGGGCGCGAGGTGCGCGTCATCGCCGCCCCCTGCGTCGGCCGCTGCGAGCAGGCGCCGGTGGTGGTGGTGCATCAGCAGCCGGTGCCGCAGGCCACCGCGGATGCCGTGCTGGCCTGCGTGCGCTCCGGATCGCGCGAAGAAGCGCCTGGTGACGGGCTGCAGCTGCACGACTACGCCGCGCAAGGCGGCTACCGGCTGCTGCGCGACTGTCTGCAGGGCCGGCGCGACGTCGACACCGTGCTGCAGGCGATGGACGGATCGGGCTTGCGCGGCCTCGGCGGCGCGGGCTTTCCGGCCGGGCGCAAGTGGAAGATCGTTCGCGCGCAGCCGGCACCGCGGCTGATGGCGGTCAACATCGACGAAGGTGAACCCGGCACCTTCAAGGACCGCTGGCTGCTCGAGCGCGACCCGCACCGCTTCATCGAAGGCATGCTCGTCGCCGCCTGGGCCGTGGGCGTGGCGCGGATCGTGATCTACCTGCGCGACGAATACCACGGCTGCCGCCGGTTGCTGCAGACCGCGCTGCAGCAACTGCAAGGCGCTTTCGACGGCGCCGCGCTGCCGGCGATCGAGTTGCGCCGTGGCGCCGGCGCCTACATCTGCGGAGAAGAGTCGGCGATGATCGAATCGATCGAAGGCAAGCGCGGCCTGCCGCGGCTGCGGCCGCCCTACGTGGCCGAGGTCGGCCTCTTCGGCCGGCCGACGCTGGAGCACAACTTCGAGACCCTGTACTGGGTGCGGCAGATCGTCGAGGAAGGCCCGGCCGGCTTCGCAGCGCACGGCCGCCACGGCCGCAAGGGGCTGCGCAGCTTCTCGGTCAGCGGCCGCGTGCGCCTGCCCGGCGTCAAGTTGGCGCCGGCCGGCATCACGCTGCGCGAACTGGTGGCCGAACACTGCGGCGGCATGGCCGAGGGCCACGAGCTCTACGCCTACCTGCCCGGCGGCGCTTCGGGCGGCATCCTGCCGGCGCGGCTGGCCGACCTGCCGCTGGACTTCGACACGCTGCAGCCGCACGGCTGCTTCATCGGGTCGGCGGCGGTGATCGTGCTGTCGCAGTACGACCGGGCGGTGGACGCGGCGCGCAACATGATGCGTTTCTTCGAGCACGAATCGTGCGGCCAGTGCACGCCGTGCCGCAGCGGCACCGCCAAGGCCAGCCTGCTGATGGCGTCCGACGCCTGGGACCGGCCGCTGCTGGCCGACCTGGGCCAGGTCATGCGCGACGCGTCGATCTGCGGCCTGGGCCAGGCCGCGCCCAACGTGTTCGATTGCGTGGTGCAGTACTTCGCGCAGGAGTTGCAGCCATGAACGCCGTCACGCGCGCAGAACGCGCCCGGCTCGACGTGGCGAGCGTCAGCTTCACGCTCGACGGCCAGGCCGTCAGCGGCCGCGCCGACCAGAGCCTGCTGCAGATCGCGCAGCAGCACGGCGTGATGATCCCGCGCCTGTGCGCCACCGACGGCCTGGAGCCGGCCGGCAACTGCCGCGCCTGCATGGTGGAAGTGAAGGGCGAACGTGTGCTGGCCGCGGCCTGCTGCCGCAAGCCGAGCGCCGGCATGGAGGTCGACACGCGCAGCGAGCGTGCGCTGAAGTCGCAGCGCCTGGTGCTGGAGCTGTTGCAGAGCGACCTGCCCGAGGCAGCGCACACGCGCCACAACGAGGTCGATCAATGGGCGCGGCAGCTCGGCGTCTGCAAGCCGCGCTTCGCGCCACGCGCGGCCGTGGCGGCGGACCTCAGCCATCCGGCGATCGCCGTCAACCTCGACGCCTGCATCCAGTGCACACGCTGCTTGCGCGCCTGCCGCGACGAGCAGGCCAACGACGTCATCGGCCTCGCCGGCCGCGGCGGCCAGGCGCGCATCGTCTTCGACATGGACGATGCAATGGACGCCAGCAGCTGCGTGGCCTGCGGCGAATGTGTGCAGGCCTGCCCCACCGGCGCGCTGTCGCCGGCGCGCGGCGCTTCGCTGCCGGTGCCCGACCGGCAGGTCGACACGCTGTGCCCGTACTGCGGCGTCGGCTGCCAGTTGACGCTGCACGTCAAGGACGACCGCGTGCTGTTCGTCGAAGGCCGCGACGGCCCGGCCAACCAGGGCCGGCTGTGCGTGAAGGGCCGTTACGGCTTCGACTACGCGCGCCACCCGCACCGCCTGACACTGCCGCTGATCCGCCGCGCCGACGCGCCGAAGGACCCACATGCCATCAGCGACCCGGCGGTGGCGATGAGCCACTTCCGCGAAGCGTCGTGGGAAGAAGCGCTGGCCGTGGCCGGCGGCGGCCTGCGCACGATCCGCGACGCGCACGGCCGCCACGCGCTGGCCGGCTTCGGCTCGGCCAAGGGCAGCAACGAAGAGGCGTACCTGTTCCAGAAGCTCGTGCGGCTGGGCTTCGGCAGCAACAACGTCGACCACTGCACGCGCTTGTGCCACGCCAGCAGCGTGGCTGCGCTGCTGGAGGGCATCGGTTCGGGCGCGGTCAGCAACCCGGTGATGGACGTCGTGCACGCCGAAGTGGTGATCGTCATCGGCGCCAACCCGGTGGTCAACCACCCGGTGGCCGCGACATGGATCAAGAACGCCGTGCGCGGCGGCACCAAGCTCATCCTGATCGACCCGCGGCGCAGCGAACTCGCGCGCCACGCCCACTGCTATCTGGGCTTCAATCCCGACAGCGATGTCGCGCTGCTCAACAGCCTGATGCACGTCATCGTCGACGAAGGCCTCGTCGACCGGGCCTTCATTGCCGCGCGCACCGAAGGCTACGAAGCGCTGGCCGATAACGTGCGCGCGTTCAGTCCGGAGCTGATGGCGCCCATCACCGGCATCGACGCCGCGACCGTGCGCGAGGTGGCGCGGCTGTACGCGACAAGCAAGGCCTCGATGATCCTGTGGGGCATGGGCATCAGCCAGCACGTGCACGGCACCGACAACGCGCGCTGCCTGATCGCGCTGGCGCTGATGACGGGCCAGATCGGCCGCCCCGGCACCGGCCTGCACCCGTTGCGCGGCCAGAACAACGTGCAGGGTGCGTCGGACGCCGGGCTGATCCCGATGATGTACCCCGACTACCAGCACGTCGACGATGCCGCAGCGCGCGAACGTGTCGCCGCACGCTGGGGCGTGGCCGCCGACACGCTGGACCCGGCCAAGGGACTGACCGTGGTGGAGGTCATGCACGCCATCGTGGCCGGCAGCGTCAAGGGCATGCTGATCATGGGCGAAAACCCGGCCATGAGCGACCCCGACGCGCAGCACGCGCGCGATGCATTGTGCGCACTCGACCTGCTGGTGGTGCAGGACATCTTCTTGACCGAGACCGCATGCCTGGCTGACGTCGTGCTGCCGGCATCGGCCTTCCCCGAGAAGACCGGCAGCTTCACCAACACCGACCGCCTGGTGCAGCTGGGCCGGCGTGCGCTGTCGCTGCCGGGGCAGGCGCGGCAGGACCTGTGGATCCTTTGCGCGCTGGCGCGTGAGCTCGGCCTGGACTGGAGCGGCTACGGTGCCACGCCCACCGACTGCGACGCCGCCGCCGGCCTCGTCTTCGACGAGATGCGCCATCTGATGCACAGCATCGAGGGCATCACCTGGGCGCGGCTGCAGCGCGAAGGTGCGGTCAACTACCCCTGCACGCACGAGGGCGACCCGGGCGAACGTGTCGTCTTCACCGATCACTTCCCCACCGCCAGCGGCCGTGCGCGCTTCGTGCCGGCCGACATCGTGTCGGCCGACGAGCGGCCCGACGCCGAGTACCCGCTGGTGCTGATCACCGGCCGCCAGCTCGAACACTGGCACACCGGCAGCATGACGCGGCGCAGCGCTGTGCTCGACGCCATCGAGCCCGATCCGGTCGCCAGCCTGCACCCGCTGGAGCTGGCCGCGCGCGGCATCGCGCCCGGTGCGCTGATGACGATCGAGTCGCGCCGCGGCCGCGTCAGCCTCTACGCCCGCGCCGACGAAGGCACGCCGCGCGGCGTGGTCTTCGTCGCCTTCTGCTGGTTCGAGGCGGCGATCAACAAGCTCACCAACCCGGCGCTCGACCCGGTGGCCAAGATCCCGGAGTTCAAGTACTGCGCGGTGCGCGTGGCGCCGGGGGGCGAGGTGCCGGCAGCGGCGAGTTTCGGTGGCGGTCGCCTCCTGAGCCGCCCGGGATGACTCAGCCGCCCAGCAGCTGCCCGCCGTCCACCGCCAGCACCTGCCCGGTGACCCAGCGCGCGTGCGGCGAGGCCAGGAAGAGGGCCACCTCGGCGATTTCCTCGGGCGTGCCCATGCGGCCGAAGGGGATGCCCTTGAGCGTGCGCGCATACAGCGCGTCGCCGGCTTGTTTGCGCTGGTCCCAGACACCGCCGGGGAACTCGATCGACCCCGGCGCGATGCAGTTCACGCGCACGCCGGCGACGGCCAGCATCGCGGCCTGGCTGGCGGTGTAGCTCATCATCGCGGCCTTCACCGCGGCATAGGCCGGGGCGCGCGTCGAGGCGCGGTAACCCGAGATCGACGCGATGTGGACGATGCTGCTGCCGGGTGCGGCCTTCAGCGCCGGCAGCGCGGCGTGCGAGGCGCGCACCATCGCCATCACGTCGACGGCCAGACCGGCGGCCCAGCCTTCTTCGTCGTCGCCCATGCCGAAGCCCGAGGCGTTGTTGACGAGCACGTCGATGCCGCCCAGCGCCGCCCGCGCCGCCGCGACATAGCCGGCTACGGCTGCGGCGTCGGCCAGGTCGCAGGGCGCGGCGTGGACCCGGTGGCCGTGCTGCAACAGCTCAGCGCGCGTGGACTCCAGCGCAGCGGCGCCGCGGGCGCAGATCGAGACATCGGCGCCAGCCGCCGCGAAGCCGTGCGCGATGGCGCGGCCGATGCCGCGGCTGCCGCCGGCGATGACGACGCGCTTGCCGCTGAAGTCGAACGCCATGGTCGATCCCTCTCGAAAGTTCAGGCATTGTGGGTCCGCTCATCGGGTCGCCAAAGAGGGAGTTGACATCCGCCGCCGCTCGCGTTTCACTGCGCATCGCCGTGGGCCTCGTCGTGCTCCTGGCCAACGGGAGCTACAGGCATGGACCGTCGAGGATTCGTGGAGGGTTGCGCGCTCGGCGCCGGGTCGCTGGCGGCGACGCTGGCCGGTGGCGCGTGGGCAGCGGACGCCAGGCCGCGCAACTACGGCCGGGTGCTGCTGGTGGACGCGCGCGGCTCGGCGCTCCAGGCCTCGAGCCTGAAGGCGCAGGTCAACTATCTCTTCCACTACCCCTTCGAGGCGACGCCGGTGTTCCTGCTCGACCTGGGCAAGGCCGCGCTGCCGACCAGCCTGCGCACGCGCGGCCAGCAAACCTACCAATGGCCGGGCGGCGTGGGTCCGCGGCGCTCGCTGGTGGCCTATTCGGCGATTTGCGCGCACAAGCTCGTCTACCCGACCAAGGACTTGAGCTTCATCAGCTTTCGCAAGGGTGCGGCGATCAACCCGCAGACGCCCGACAAGGGCAGCGACCTCATCCACTGCTGCGCCGACCACAGCCAGTACGACCCGGCGCGCGGTGCGCAGGTGCTCGGCGGGCCGGCCGAACAACCGCTGTGCGCGGTGCTGCTCGAGCACGACGCCAAGGCCGATACCTTGACCGCCACCGGCACGCTGGGCGGCGAGCTGTTCGACGACTTCTTCGCCAAGTACGAGGTCAAGCTCAGCCTCGACGTCGGGCCCAAGGCGCGCGAGGCCGTGACCGGGCGCAGCACGGTGCAGGAACTCGAACGCTTCTGCCGCAACGCCGTGCGCTGCTGAGCGCGCTGGCCGCGGCAGCGATCAGACGAAGCGCAAGGCCAGCGGCGGCAGCACGCCGTCGAAAGCCGCGGCCCACGACTGGCCCGGCGCCACGGGCCAGGCGTCGGTCCAGGTGCCGGTGGTGACGACATCGCCCGGCGCGATGTCGGCCGCACCGGGGCAATCCCGCAACGCTTGCAGGAAGTGCTGCAACGCCCGCAGCGGGCTGTCCAGCACCTGCGCACCGGTGCCGGTGTCCACGACCTCGCCTTCACGCAGCAGCCGCACGCCGGTGCCGGCCAGGCGCCGGTGCAGATCGCTGCCATCGCGCGCGGCTTCACCGATGGGCACCGGATGGCCGACCAGCAGCTTGGCGTGCAGGCCGCTGTCGGCCACGGTCTGCGCGGCGGCGAACTTCCAGTCGGGCAGGTGCGACTGCACAATCTCGAAACCGGGCGCGATCCACTCGAGGGCGTCGAACAATTCGTCGTCGCCGGCCCCGGCGCGGGGCGTGGCCTTGAAGC
>JAYUPN010000296.1:0-2965 GCA_043760065.1 Rubrivivax sp. | reverse complement strand
CATGCTGCGGGGCGCGGCCATGCGCCTGATGGAAGCGCAGGACGTCCTCGAAGCCCGCGACGATACGTTCCTGGCGCGGGGTTCGGCTAGCGGCCTTGAGCGGGGCGGCTTCGATGCCCAGCGCATCCAGCAGCGCGTCATCGTCCAGCTCAGCCATGGCCGGGCCCGCCCTGCGCCTGTTTTGCCTTGGCCTGCGCACGGTAACGCGCCAACGCAGCCACGCCTTCGGCCATGCGCTTCTCCCACGCATCGGCGGCGTTGATGTCGGGCAGGCGGCCACGCTCGTTCTTGAACTGCAAGGCCCGCTTTGCCAGCTCGCGGGCTTCGTCTTCGGGGATGCTAACTTTCTTGGCGGCAATGCTGGCCTGCACTTGGCGCAGCGATTTCTCGTCCATCGCCTTCGCCAGCACTGCGTACGCGGCATCGAAGGGGTTGATGCGGTCGATCAGATCGATGTCCAGGTCGCGCACATTGACGAACTTGCGCACGCCATCCAGCAGACCCGTGTTGCCTTGCGCCGTGCTGCCCCCGTTGGCATCGGCCTGGGCCAACACCAGCTTGGCCTGCTGGGTGATGTTCATCGCGGCAACTGCATGCTGGCGGATTGCTTCCTGGTCGGTATCACTCAACTCCGGGTAGCGCTCGCGCACGATCTTGCCCATGCGCAACTGGGTCAGCTCTTCGGGCAAGGTGTTTTCCTTGTCGAACAGCCCGCGCTCCAGCACGGTCTTGTCCTGCAGGAAACTGGTGACGACCTCGTTCAGGTCTTCCTTGCAGATGCGCGTGGCCTCCGGGCTTTGCGGCGTTACCAGTCCGTTGATCTCGACGTGAACCTGGCCGGTGTCCTTGTTCACCCCGAGGTTGTGGCCGCCGTCCTTGTAGCCTTGCTCGCCGTAGTCGAAGCCTTCCTTTGGGCCCATATTCCTTGGGGTGAACTCGTAGCGCGGCGCCAGCACCTGCTCCATCAACAGGCTGGCTGAAATGGCCTTGAGCATGTCGTTCACCGCCTCGGCCACTGCCGCCTGTTCCGCCGTGGGCTCGGCGATCAGGTTGGTGAAGCGTGCCCGTTCCTTGCCTTCGGCATCGCGGGTGGCGCGGCCGATGATTTGCACGATCTCGGTCAGGCTGCTGCGGTAGCCGATGGTCAGGGCGTGTTCGCACCACAGCCAGTCGAAGCCTTCCTTCGCCATGCCCAGCGCGACGATCACGTCCACGTGATCGCGGTTGTGTTTCTGCGCCGGGTCTTTTAGCGCCGTCAGTACGCGCGAGCGCCGGGCCGGGTCGCTGTCGTCCACCAGGTCGGCCACCTTCAGAGTGCGCCCGGCCCGCGTTTCAATCCGATGGAAGCCGGTCGCCGGGTCGATGCCCTGCCACTCGCCGAGCGCGCTCATGATCTCGTTGACTTCGCGCTCCTTGTCTTGCAGGCTCTCGCGCGAGTTGACGCTCGGAATGTGAACGATGGTCTTCAGCGCCGGGTCCAGCACCTTGGCCACTGCATCCACATACCGGCCGGTGTAGAAGAAGTAGCCGATGTCCAGCGACTTCAGCCACTGGTAGCCGTTGAGCTGCTCGTAGTAGGTGTAGGTGACTGTCTCGAAC
The DNA here is from genome assembly GCA_043760065.1 of Rubrivivax sp. Lineage (GTDB taxonomy): Bacteria > Pseudomonadota > Gammaproteobacteria > Burkholderiales > Burkholderiaceae_C > Rubrivivax. The sequence goes on along the minus strand of JAYUPN010000296.1, from coordinate 1,366 downwards.
CGGGCTTCATCGGCCGGGGCCAGCACCGCTTCGCTGTCGCCGCGGAAGTAGGAGCCGGTCATGGCCACCACATGCGCCTTGTCGCGGGCGATCAACGCACCCAACTGGCTGCCCAGCACGTTGCCCGGGTTGCTGCTGACGTGGTGAAACTCGTCGATGGCAACAAGGCGGTCGTCGAAGGCTTCGATGCCCAGTTCTTCGACCGCAAAGCGGAAGGTGGCGTGCGTGCACACCAGGGCCTTGTCGGGGCTTTGCAGAAACTTGCGCACCGCGTCAACCTTCGACTTGGCCACGCGTGGCTCGTCGATGCCGGGGGCATTGCACAGGTTCCACTGCGGGGCCACCTGCCAATCGCAGAAGAAGCCGAACTGGCTCAGCGGCTCGTCGGCAAAGCTGCTGCCGATGGAACGCTCCGGCACCACGACGATGGCTTGCCGCAAGCCCTGATTGTGGAGCTTGTCGAGCGCGATGAACATCAGCGCGCGCGATTTGCCCGATGCCGGCGGCGACTTGATCAACAGGTACTGCTCGCCGCGTTTGGCGTAGGCACGCTCCTGCATGGCGCGCATGCCCAGCACGTTGGCCTTGGCCGATGCCCCGGTGCGCGCTGTGGTGATGGACACCGACGGCACGGTGTAGGCATTGGTCGGATTGCCAGGCTGGGTCATTGCAAGTCGTCCTCTGCGGATATGTTGCCGCCTGGTTGTGCAGCAGTCTGCTGCACAACCTTCGGCAGCAGCGTCGGCCTGTCGGATCGGTCGGTGTTCATCACCGTTGTAGGGTGCGCTGTGGGCATGCAATCAACACCGGATCAATTAATTCCAGACCCTCTGGCCACTCGCAAGTCATTGTTGTACATGTCTTTTTTCCTTCTTTGCCAGCCGGCTGACTTGGTTTTGACCCTCGGCATCAAGACCCGATCAAAACTTTGCGCCTAGGCCCAGAACGGCACATAACCCGCGCGCGGATGCGCCAAGTCGGCGGGCCGGATCATTCCGGCCTTCAACGCCTGCCCAATCACCACCGAGGCCTGCGCCGCATTGTGCGAGTCGATGCCCAGGCGCTCGCTGAGCGAGGCGTTCTTCATCCGCTGGCCGCTCACGAACTTCAGCGCCGCATGCTGGTAGCAGGCCCGCACCCGTTCCTGCGGGGTCAGTTCGGCGAAGCGGCGCGGCGCGTACAACACGGCGCGCACGGCATCACCTTCCACGCGAAAGTCCGGCGGCGGCAACTGATGCAGCTCCACGGCCACGATCACCTTGTCGATGCCGGTTCCCTGTTCCTCGCACAGCCGCATCCGACGCATCAGCGAAGCCAGTGCTTCGTTGCGCGAACGCGGCGGGAAGTCCAGAAAGCGCTCGGGCCG
>JAYUPN010000295.1:0-7599 GCA_043760065.1 Rubrivivax sp. | reverse complement strand
GTGGAGCACCACCGCGTTCACCGAGGCCGCCTGCCGGGGGCCTTGCTGGCGGCACAGGCCAACGATGCAGGAAGCGCGACCGTCGCTTGACCTGCGTCAAGCAGAGTCTGCGTGATGCTGCCATGCTGCGGGGCATGAGACACACCGCCCTGGACATCATCCACGACGAGCATCAGGCGCTGGCCGCGATGCTGCGTTCACTGTCGATGCTGCTGGCGCAGGCGCGCCGCGAACACCGCCTGCCCGACTTCGAGGTGCTGCGCGCGATGCTGTTCTACGTCGACGAATTCCCCGAGCGGCTGCACCACCGCAAGGAAAGCGAGCTGCTGTTCCCCAAGCTGCTGCAGCGCTGCCCCGAGCTGGCGCCGGTGATCGCGCGGCTGGAGCGCGACCACGAACAGGGCGAGCACGCCATCCGCGAGCTGGAGCACGGGCTGCTGGCCTTCGAGGTCATGGGCGAGCCGCGCCGCGCCGCCTTCGAGCAGGCGGTGGAGCGCTACATCCGCTTCTACCTCGAGCACATGGCGACCGAGGAGCAGGAACTGCTGCCGGCCGCGCGCCGCAGTTTCGCGCCTGCCGACTGGGTCGAGATGGACGCCGCGTTTGCCGCCAACCGCGACCCGCTGACCGGCCACGAAGCCAGCGCCGACTACGCGCCGCTGTTCCGCAAGATCCTGAACACCGCGCCGGCGCCGATCGGCCTCGGCCCGGCGCACTGACGCTGCCGCTGCCACCGGGTGGCGATTGGAGTCCCCGCCACGGTCGTGAGCGGGAGACATCCGATGAAGCATGCGTGGTTCGGCCTTGTGGCCGCCCTGGCGCTGGCGGGGCAAGCGGGTCAGGGACATCGGTGTCCAGGTCGAGTGAGCACCGGGTGATGAGACGCACGCGGCCGTGCCAGACACCCGGCTCGGAGCATCCCTGACCCCGTTTCATAACAGCCCGCCCGAAGGAGACAAGACCATGGACCGCCGCTCGATGTTCAACACCACGGCCACGCTGGCCGTCGGCGCCGTCGCCGGCTGCGCGCTGCCCGGCACCGCGCAGCCAGGGGGCGTGAAGACGCCCTTCGATGTGCCGGCGACCTTGGTGCCGATCGTCGGCAGCGAGCTGATGTTCCCGGTGCGCCGCATCTACTGCATCGGCCGCAACTACCGCGCGCATGCCATCGAGATGGGCTCCAACCCCGACCGCGAGCCGCCTTTCTTCTTCCAGAAGCCGACCGATGCGATCCAGAACGTGGCCCCCGGCACGGTGGCCGACCACCCCTACCCGACGCTGACCAAGAACTACCACTACGAGGTCGAACTCGTGGCCGCGCTCCACAAGGGCGGGCGCAACATCCCGATGGCGACGGCTCTGGAGCACGTCTATGCCTACGCGCTGGGCCTGGACATGACCCGGCGCGACCTGCAGCGCGCGATGGGCGACGAGAAGAAGCCGTGGGAGATCGGCAAGAGCTTCGACAAGAGCGCGCCGATCGGCCCGCTGCACCGCGCCAGCGTCATCGGGCCTTTTGCCGCCGGCGGCATCTGGCTCAAGGTCAACGGCGTGGTCAAGCAGAACGCCAACCTCAACCAGATGATCTGGAACGTGGCCGAGCAGATCAGCAAGCTCAGCGAAGCCTTCGAGCTGATGCCGGGCGACATCATCTACTCGGGCACGCCCGAGAACGTGGGCCCGGTGGTGCGTGGCGACGTCATCGAATGCCACATCGACCGCCTGCCCAACCTCAGCGTCAAGATCGTCTGAAGCTGCGGCCGCTGGCGACCCTGCAGCGCTGATCAGCAGGCCAGCGCGCGGCGTGCGCGGTGCAGCCGCACGAAGAGGTTCTGCTCGCTGATGGCCAGCGCGCTGCAGACCTCGGCGGTGTCGTGCCCGTGCAGCACGCGCAGCTCGACCACCCGGCGCAGCGACTCGGGCAGCAGCGCGATGCGCGCCAGCGTGCGGCGCAGCAGCTGGCGCTGTTCGGCGACCTCGTCCGGGCGCGGCTGCGGGCACTCGAACTCCAGGCCGGGGCCGTCCTCGCCGCTGCCCTGGTCCAGGCTGTCGTGGCCGCTGCGCTGGCGCGCCAGGTCGACGATCTTGTGCTTGAGGATGCCGACCAGCCAGCTGCGCAGCGCGGCGCGGCCGCCGAACTCGGCGCGGCCCGTCATCACGGCCTCGAAGACATCGTGCACCAGGTCCTCGGCCAGCGCCGGGTCCATCAGGCGGCGGCGCGCGAACTGCGCCAGGTAGCTGCGGTGCGGCGCCAGGTCGGCCCAGCCGAGCGCGGGCTGCGCAGGCGCCAGCGTGGCGGCACGGGGCAGGGCGGTCTGGGTTTGCATGGCGGCGGTCCTCGGGGCGGGGGGCGATGGCTACACTGTGCCGAGGCCACCTCGCGCGCTGCTCGCAAAACATCACAGCCCGGTCACGAAGCTGTAAGAAGCACGTCGCCGGGGCCGACCCCTGCAGCGCATCCCCACCGCACCTGCCCCATGGCCAGCCACATCCTCGTCGCCGAAGACCAGGTCGACATCCGCGACCTCATCGTGCTGAACCTGCAGCAGGCGGGCTACGGCGTCACGGCCGTCGCCGACGGCCGCGCGGCGCTGGCCCACGAAGAAGGCCGCGCCAGCGACCTGCTGGTGCTCGACCTGATGATGCCGCAGCTCGACGGCCTGGAGGTCTGCAAGGCGCTGCGCGCACGCGGCCGCGCGACACCGATCCTGATGCTCACCGCCAAGAGCACCGAGCTCGACCGCGTGCTGGGGCTGGAGCTGGGCGCCGACGACTACCTGAGCAAGCCCTTCTCGATGGCCGAGCTGCTGGCCCGCGTCAAGGCGCTGCTGCGCCGCGCCGAGCTGCTGCGCGCCGCCGCCGCGGCCCCGAGCGCCGCGCAGGTGGTGAAAAACGGCGAGCTCGAGATCCTGCCCGTGCGGCGCGAGGTGCGCATCGCCGGACGTGACAACGGGCGCGAGGGCGCCGCGGCGCTGGAGTTCACGGCGCTGGAGTTCGACCTGCTGCTGCACTTCGCCAGCCACCCCGGCCGCGTGTTCTCGCGTGCGCAGCTGCTCGACGCCGTCTGGGGCTACTCGCACGAAGGCTACGAGCACACCGTCACCACCCACATCAACCGCCTGCGCGCCAAGCTCGAGCAGGACCCGATGAACCCGCGCTTCATCCTCACCGTGCGCGGCGCCGGCTACAAGATGCGGGACGCGCCGCAGTGAAGGCTGCGGCGCTGTCGGTGCGCTGGCGGCTGGCGCTCACCGTCTTCGCCACCGGGCTGGCCACCGCGGTGGGCGTGATCGTGACGGTGGTGCTGGCCTTCCAGCGCTTCGAGCACGAGAGCACCTGGCAGCGCGCCGACAATTTCCTGGCCCGCGTCACGGCACAGCACGGCGACCTCTTCGACCTGCACCAGCGCAACCCCGAGGAGTTCGCGGTCTTCCTGCGCAACCTGGTGCTGTACGACCCCGAGAACCGCCTCTACCTGCTGGACGCCGACGGCGTGGTGCTCGTCAGCACCGGCAAGCGTGTGCTCGAGTCCGGCTTCAAGGTTGCGCTGCCGGCGGTGCGCCAGGCCGCCGAGGCCGCCGCCGCCGGCGACCGCCGCCGCGCTGCCTACGTGATGGGCGACGACCCCGAGTACATGGCGCTCGACGCCATCGTCGCGGCGCGCGCGCTCAGCCGCGCCGTCATCCGGCCCGCGCAGTCGCCGGCCGGCTACCTGTACCTGGTGTGCCGCAAGGAAGGCCTGCCCGCGGGGCAACTCGAGCTGCTGCGCACGAGTCTGGCGTCGCCGGCGCTGCTGCCGGTGCTGGCGGTGGTGCTGCTGGCCACCGCGCTGGCGGCCTGGATCATCGCTGCCGTGACGCGGCCGCTGCAGGTGCTCAGCGACGAGGTCGCGGGCGTCGCCAGCGCCGGCTTCACCACCGCTGCGCAGGTGCCGCTGCCGCCGGCGGGCGCGGCGGACGACGAGATCGGCCGCCTGCGCAGCGGCTTCCACGCGTTGCTGGCGACGTTGCGCATGCAGTGGGACGAGCTGCGCCGGCTCGACACCTTTCGCCGCGAGAGCGTCAGCAACCTGTCGCACGACCTGCGCTCGCCGCTGACCGCCACCGTGGCCTGCCTGGAGACGCTGCAGACGCGCTGGGCCGACGACAGCGCGCGCCAGGGCGACCAGCAATTGCTGTCGGTGGCGCTGCGCAACACGCGCAACGCCGCGGCCATGGTGCGCAGCCTGGGCGACCTGGCGCTGCTCGACGAACCCGAGTTCAAGCTGCGCCTGACGCGGCTGGACGTGGGCGAGGTGCTGGACGACATCGCGCTGCGCTTCGCCCCGCGCGCCGCCCAGCAGGGCGTGGCGTTGGCCTTCCGGCAGCACGGCGCGCAGCCGCCGGTGGTCGACGTCGACATCGAGCTCTTCGAGCGCGCGGTGGCCAACCTGCTGGACAACGCGCTGAAGTTCACGCCCGCGGGCAAGGCCATCGAACTGCGGGCCGAGCGTCATGCCCACGGCGTGCGCATCACCGTCGCCGACCAGGGGGCGGGCATCCCGGCGGCCGACCTGCCGCGCCTCTTCGACCGCCTGTACCGCAGCCGCGACAGCGTGTCCCCGGCGACCAGCGAAGAAGGCAAGGGCCTGGGGCTGGCCATCGTCAAGCGCATCGCCGAACTGCACCGCGGACACGTTGCGGTGGCCAGCCAGCCCGGCCAGGGCACGGTGGTCACGCTGGAGCTGCCGGCGGTGTGAATTGGTCACACGGCCGGGGTGCACCTTGCCACAGCGCTCGCCTGATGGCAGGGGCACATTCGAGCGCTGCCATGACCGCGCCCACCCCTGCTCTGGAACACTCGCTGGCCCTGTCCGGCGCCGCGGTGCACGCCGCCGCGCCGGCCGCGCCGCCCGCCGCGCCGGCCTACCAGCACCTGCAGCTGCCCAGCGTCGATGCGCCCTGGCGCTACGCCTGGGCCTATGGCCGCGCGGCCTGGGCCAGCCTGCTGGGGCCTCATCGGCTGCGCGCAGGCGCCACCGACCACTACAGCGCGCCGATGCAGGTCAGCCTGCGGCTGGCCCACCGCTGGCGCGCGCTGTTCGACGTGCCGGCGCGCGCCGCACCACGGGTGCCGCTGCTGAGCAACGAGTGCGTGGCCACGCTGATGCAGGCGCGGCTGCTGGCCGACCTGGGCCCCAACCTGCGCCACGTGGTGCACGTGCGCCATCGCACGGTCCACCATGCCGGCGTCGAAGTGAACACACGCTCGCGCGACCAGCGGCTGAGCTGCCATGTGCAGCGCGTGCTGCGCGTCGGCGAAGACCGCGCGATGGTCGAAATGCGCACGGTGGTGCACGACGCCCAGGGCCAGCTGCTGAGCGAAGTCGACGACGGCTTCCTCATCGACCAGCTGCCGCCCGAGCAGCTGGCCGGCCTGCCCTCGGACACGGTGCTGATGCGCGAACTGCTGGGCCTGCGCCGCCGCCTGCCGCGCCTGTCGACCCTCATCGGCGAGGCGCGCCTGAGCGAGATGTCGGTGCCGGCCTCAATGGGCCGCCGCTACGGCCGCATCGCCGGCAACCTCAATCCGGTGCACTGCTGCCGCCTGGGCGCCTGGCTGATGGGGGTGCAGCGGCCCTGCCTGCAGGCCCTGGCGCTGCGCAACCTGGTGGTGCGCCACCTCGCCGAACTGGGCGTGGCGCTGGACCGGCTGGCACTGACCTTCGCCGCGCCGACCCTGCTGGGCCAGACACTGATGCTGGTCGTCGATGGCGACGAGATCGAGGTCCACGACGCCAAGGGCCACCTGGTGGCCTTCGGCACCGCCGGCGGCTGACTCAGTCGGCCCTGCGCGGCAACGCCGCCGCCTGCTCGCCCAGGTCCCAGAACAGCCCCGCCATCAGTTCCAGCGCCTGGCGCGCCACTGGCGCCAGCAGGTGTTCGTCGGGCGCGTGCTGGCAGCAGGCGGCGTAGCTGTGCGGCACCCACACCGTGGGCAGGCCCAGGATGGCGGCGAAGACGTCGTTGGGCAGGCTGCCGCCCAGGTTGGGCAGCAGCACCGGCACCTGTCCGGTGCTGCGCTCGATGCTGGCCAGCGTGAAGCGCACCCAGGCGTTGTCGGGGTCCAGCCGCGTGGCGGCCATGACCACCGGCTCGCTGACCTCGATGTCGCCGAAGCCGTGCGCGGCCAGGTGCTGCCGCACCACGTCGCGCAGATGGGAGGTGTCGGTGCCGACGACGAAGCGCATGTGCATCGCCGCCTGCGCCGTGTGCGGGATGGCATTGACCGGGAAGTCCGGGTTGCCGGTGCGGCAGGCCAGCACCTCCAGCGTGTTCCAGGCGATGACGCGCTCGGCCGGGCTCAGCCCGGGCTCGCCCCAGCCGGTGTCGATCACCGGGTCGCCGGCGTCGCCGCCGAAGACCAGGCCCTGCAGCGCAGCGCGCACGTTGGCCGGGATCGGCGGCGGCCGCAGCGCCGGTACGCGGATCACGCCGCGGCCGTCGACCAGGCAGGCGATGGCGTTGGCCAGCACCGTGCCCGGGTTGCGCAGCAGCCCGCCCCAGTTGCCGCTGTGGTGGCCTCCTTCGCGCAGCGTGAGCTTGAGGTCGAAGTTGGCGACGCCGCGCGAGCCCAGGAACACCGTCGGCCGGTCGCGCGCCAGCCGCGGGCCGTCGCTGGCGATCAGCACGTCGGCGCGCAGCGCCTGCTGCTGCGCGCGCGCAAAGGCGGCGAGACCGGGCGAGCCGGTTTCCTCGCCGGTCTCGAGCAGCCACTTGACGTTGAAGCCGAGCCGTCCGCCGCGCACCGCCAGCACCTGCGCCAGCGCGGCGATGTTGATGCTGTGCTGGCCCTTGTTGTCGGCCGTGCCGCGGCCGTACAGGCGTTCGCCGTCCTGCACCAGCGTCCACGGCCCGCTGCCGCGCGTCCAGCTCTTGTCCTGGCCGCGCACGACATCGCCGTGGCCGTACATCAGCACCGTGGGCAGCTCATCGGCCTCGTGGCGCGACGCGACCAGGAAGGGACCGAAGGCGGCTTCGGGGTTGGGGTGGACCGTGCAGGTGAAGCCCAGCGTGGCCAGCGCCGGGCCGATCTCCCCGGCCAGGTAGCGCTGCAGCTCGGGGCCGCTGTCGGCGTCCTGGCTCGCGGTGCGCACCGCGACACGCCGCGCCAGGTCGTGCACGAAAGCGCCGCTGTCGAAATGCCCGCGCGCCCGGGCCAGCGCGGCTTCCCGGCTCATGACTTGGTGACCAGCTCGAAGTGCTCGACCACCGGCGGCGCGGCGAAGAAGGGCCCGGCGATGGCGCGCCACTGCGCAAACAGCGGCCCCTGGCGGAAGCCCACCGTGTGGTCCTCGAGCGTGTCCCAGAAAATCTGCAGGACGTAGCGTTCAGGGCTTTCGATGCCGCGGTTGACCTTGGCGCCCTTGAAGCCCTTGGCCTGGCTGGCGACGGTGTTCAGTCCGCGCTGGATGGCTTCTTCGAAGGCGGCGTTCTGGCCGGGCAGGATGCGGATGTCGGCGAGTTCCAGGATCACGGCAGGGCTCCGGCGTCAGGGGTAGTTTCTGAGTTTAGTGACTTGTCCATTGAGCGCACTTGATTTCCACGCGACGGCCCCTGA
>JAYUPN010000294.1:0-7621 GCA_043760065.1 Rubrivivax sp. | reverse complement strand
GTCAGCGTCTGCCAGCCCACGACCACAGCCTGCACGGCGGGCATGTCGCCGGTGTTGATGCCGGCGTCGGAGGCGTTCTCCAGCTTCAGCACCATCGGTACGCCGGCGACCGCGGAATACACCCGCGCCGAGATCGTGCGGTTGGTGGCGGTCAGCGGAATGGGGCCGACGTTGACCTTGGCGCCTGCCCACACCTCGCCGCCGAGCCGGACGATCTTGCCGGCCTTGCCGCTGCCGCCTGCAGGACCTGTCGCGATGGACGAGGTCTCGGCGCCGTTGAAGCCTTCGAACACGGGCGGCGTGGCCTCGTCGAAAGATGCCAGCACCACGTCGCCACCCACGGTGGGCGGCACCACCGGCACCGTGTCGAAGTCCTGTGTCTGCGCGTTGGCAGCCAGGTTGGCCACGCCGCCGAGATCGGCGTAGGCACCCGCGGCCACGCTCACGCGCATCGTGCCCGTCGTTTTCTCCGGCGGCTTGACCTCCAGCAGGTACTTCATGTCGTTGACCTTGATCAGCGCCACGGGCGTTCCGCCGGTCACGGTGATGTCGCTGGCGGTGAAGCTGGTGCCGACGGATTTGCTGAAAGTGAAGATGAAGGTCGTGTTGCCTTCGCCCGTCGCCTTGGCGGCCGCGATGTTGTCGGTGATGACCAGGGTCGGCGCCACGCCGTCGGATGTCGCCGGGCCGTCGGCGTTTTCACCACCACAAGCCGCAACCAACAGGGATGCAGCCAACGCAGTGGCCGACAGAGCAAACTTCTTCGAGCGCTGGTTCATGGGGGATTTCCTGACGAGCATCGAGGCCAACGGGACATCTGGAGGGGCAGATGTCGAGACCCAACCTCAAGCAGCCGCCATCGGGTTCTGGAACCCACGAACACGGACCGGCCGCCAAGGCTTGAAAGCGTTTTCATGAAAGCATAAGCAAGGGCTCGGGAACTGGCAAGAGGGGCGGCCTAGCGGATTTCCCTTGTACCGATGCGACGGCGCCTGCGCGACGCTAGTTCGTCGCGTCCCGCGTGGGCCCGGAGCCGAGGTACCGCTGCGCATAGGCCTGGTGCGGCGGCAGCTGCGCGACCGCCTGGTCGACGGACGTGCGGATGCCCGCCAGGAAACCCGCCAGCTCGGCGTCTCCCATCAGGTGGGCCACCGGGTGGTGCTGCCTCGGCACGAGGCCCTGGCCCAGCATCACCTGCGTCCACGAGTTTTCGGAGAACAACTCGCCGGCCACCCGGAAGACACGGCCGGTCTCGCCAAACAGATCGATGCGGTGCCGCAGGCTGGCCGGCGGCACCATGCTGCGGCACGCTTGCCAGTAGGGCGCATCCTGCCGCTCCGTCACGTGGTAGTGCAGGACGATGAAGTCACGGATGTGCTCGATGTCGGCCCGGGTCTGCTGGTTGAATTCATCCACGTCGGCCTGCGCGATGCCGGCGTCAGGGAACATCTGCACGAGCCGGATGATGGCGCGCTGGATCAGGTAGATGCTGGTCGACTCCAGCGGCTCGAGAAAGCCACTGGACAGACCGACGGCGATGCAGTTGCGGCGCCACACCTGCTGCCGCTGGCCGGGGCGGAACCTGATCACGCGCGGCTGCGTCAGCAGCGTGCCTTCGACATTCGCCAGCAGCGTCTGCCGGGCCTGCTCGTCGTCGACGTGGCGGCTGCTGTAGACCAGCCCGTTGCCGACGCGGCTCTGCAGCGGGATGCGCCACTGCCAGCCCCAGCGGTGCGCGATCGAGCGGGTGTAGGGCACGGCATCGGCCACGGATGCCGTCTGCACCGCCACTGCGCTGTCGTTGAAGAGCCAGCGCGACCAGTCCTCGTAGCCCACGCCGAGGGTTTCGCCGATCAACAGCCCCCGAAAGCCGGTGCAATCGACGAAGAGATCGCCTTCGATCTGGGCACCCGAGTCCAGCCGCAGGGCGCGAATGTCCTGCGACGCCGCGTCGGACTTGACCTCGACGATCTTGCCTTCGATGCGCTGCACGCCCAGCGCTGTGCTGAAGCGGCGCAGGAAGCCGGCGTAGCGCGTCGCGTCCAGGTGGTAGGCGTAATGCAGCCCGTCGTCGGGCAGGTGGGCAAAGCGCCCCTGCAACGCGGCCTGCACTTCCAGGGCATAGGCGCCGTAGTCGGCCGCCATCTGCCGCTGGCGGCCTTTCAGCCAGAAGTGCTGGAAGCCCGCCGTCCAATGGTCCTTGCCGGTCAGGCCGAAGCCGTGCACGTAGTCTTCGCCCACGTCGCGCCAGCCCTCCAAGCGGATGCCCAGCTTGAAGGTGGCTTGCGTGGCGGCCATGAACTCCCGCTCGTCGATGCCGAGCAGGCTGTGGAAGAGCTGCAGCGAAGGAATGGTTGCTTCACCCACGCCCACCGTGCCGATCTCGTCCGACTCGACCAGTTGGATGTCCAGCAGCCGGCCCAGCGTCTTGGATAGCGCCGCAGCGACCATCCAGCCCGCCGTGCCGCCGCCGGCGATGACCACGCGTCGGACGGGTGTGCGTTCGCCCGGGTCCTCATCGCGTTGCGGGTGCTCAGGGGTCTGTGCAGTCATCGATTCAAGCTCTTCAGCAGGCGGGCGCGCAGCGCGCGCGCCCCGTCCGGGTCCAGCGGCTGCAGCCCGCCGCGGGCCGCGCGCGGGATGTGGCTGCTGGTGTGTTCGCCGGCTGCAAACACGTAGTGCTCGAAGAGCTGCCGCCAGGCTTGGCGCTGCTCCGGGGGCAGGTCGCGCACGCTCAGCATCGCCATCAGCAGCGCGTTCATGGGCGAATCCATGTGCGCCGGCGACTGGCGCCACCAGTAGTTCACGAGCACGTTGAAGCGGTCGAGCGCCTCGACGTGGTGCCACCACATGCTGGGTATGAAGAGGGCATCCCCGGCACCGAGATCGGCCATCTGCGCACGCGCCAGCGCCTGCGCGAACTTCGGGAACCGCTCCAGGTCGGGCCGCGCGAAGTCGACCAGGCTGATCGCCTGCCCCGCGGGCGTGTGGTCCAGCGGGCCGACGTACAGGTTGGCCAGCTCGCTGGGCGCAAAGAGCGTGAAGCGGCGACGACCGGCCACCACGCAGGCCAGGTTGTCGGGCACGTCGTAATGCGCGGCGACCCGCGTGGCGTTGCCGATCCAGACGCTTATCAGCGCCTGCCGGTCGCCCAGCGGGACATCGTTCTGGTCGCGAAACCCTGGCAGGCAGACGTCGACCGTGGTGGAGCCCACGTAAAGGGCGGGCGGCCGGGCGGCGCCGAGGTGCAGATCGAGATCGTCCAGCACGGCACGCAGCTGGACGCGCATCGGCTGGTAGTTGAATCCGCTCATGTCGCCGTTGTAGAAGAAGCGCCCCTCGATCTCGGGTGCGCCCAGCCACGCACCCACCGTCGCGTCGCGACAGAAGGACCGCAGGTAGGCCGACGCGGCTTGCGCCGACCCTAGCCCCGCGCGCACCGCCGGCCAGTCGGCGACCAGGCCCCTGAGCAGCACGGGCTCGGTCGACTTCAGCACCTCGTCGCCGAGCGCCCGCGGATCCACGCCAGTGAGCTCGCGCATCGCCTCAGGCCGGCGTGCTGTCGAGTCGGTTCTGCCGCTCGATCAGCGCGCGAAACTGCGACAGCGAGGCGATCGCCATGTGGGCCGCTTGCAGGTGCCCGGCGCGGTGGAGGCGGTGCAGCGCGTCGCCGCCCAAGGCAGCGAGCCGCTCTTCGTGGATGGTGTAGAAGTTGGACAGGCGGGTGATGGCGCCGTTGGCCCGCTCGACCTCGAACACGAAGGCTTCGAGCAGGTCGTGCTCGACCAGCGCGGCGATGAACGCGGGGGTGCCCTGCAGCCCTCGGTGGATCTCGAGCAGCACCGACGTCATGCGGTTCAGGAACTCGCTGCTGCCGCCGTGCGGCAGGAACACGGCCTCGCCATCCTGGCTGCCGATCCTCGGGCTTTGCAGGTCGACGTGGACGACCAGCTCTTCGCCGTCCATGCCGATGTAGAACGGAAGTCGTTCGATCGCCAGTGGCAGGCAGGGCGCGTCCCATCCTTGCTGGTGCAGGAAGAGATTCTCACCCTCCGCAAAGCCGAACAGGGCCACGGGCTCGAACGTGGTGCCGTCCGGCGACTTGCGAAAGACGATCGGGTAGTGGGCCTGCAGGCCGCGGAATTCGGCGGGGAAGGTGACGGCCGACATCACCGCATCACCGTGCTCGGCGCTCCGCCGCGTGACGACCCGCAGCGCCTGGTGGTCGACGTTGTTCAGCAAAACGGTGTGGGTCATGTCGGCTGGCAGTGGCTCGGGCGCGGCGGGATGGGCTGCGGTGGCAGCTCAGACCCGCAGCATGCCATGGCGCTTGATGTGTTCGATGAGATCCCGGTTGCTCGGCAGCGCCGGCAGCATCTTGCGCGTGAGCGCGGCGGCCTCGCGGAAGTAGCCGTCCGCCTGCTCGGCGCTGCCCGGGTGCAGCGCGTAGGCGCCGGGCTCGGGGCGGAACCCCATGCCGTACAGCACGTACTGGTAGCTGGCCGAAGGGAACAGTTCTTCCACGCGGTCGAAGTCGCGGCGCGAAGGCGGCCGGTGGCGCCACAGGGTCAGCAGGTCAAGCAAACGCCCGGGCACGCTGTGCGCCGCGGCGTGGTCGCGCCAGTAGGCGGTGTCCTGCCGCCGGGTCAGCGCGTAGTGCAGCTTCAGGAAGTCGATCACGCGTTCCCAGCGGTAGCTGAAGGTGTCGTTGAAGCGCTGCGCAACGATGTCCATGGCCGCGCGCGTGGCGGGCAGCTCATCACTGAGCATGGCGGCGGAGAGTTCGACCAGGGCCAGCGCCGAGGCCTCCAGCGGCTCGACGAAGCCGGCCGACAGGCCGATGGCGACGCAGTTGTGGTGCCAGAACTTCTGGCGATAGCCCGGCTGGAACGACAGCTTGCGGGGCGTGGCGATGTCCTTCGGCCCGCCGCTGTGCTGGATGTACCGCCGCAGCGCCTGTTCGGCCGCGTCGTCCGAGGTGTGGGCACTCGAGTAGACATGACCCACACCCCGTCGCGTGGGCAGCCCGATGTCCCACACCCAGCCATGGGCCTGCGCCGTGGCAATGGTCTGCGACGCAATGGCGCCGTCTTCGTGGGCATAAGGCACCTGGACGGCCAGCGCGCTGTCGTTGAACAGCACGTGGCGCTGCGACACGAGTGCCACCCCGTAGTGCTGCGCCAGCAGCAGCGACGCCATGCCGGTGCAGTCGACGAACAGGTCGCCCGCCACGGCGCCCAGGGTCTGGGTCTGCAGCGACGCGATGTCGCCGTTGTCGTGGCTGTGGATGGCCACGACGTGGTCCACCAGGTGCTGGACACCGAGTCGCTCGGTGCAGTGTCGCTTCAGCAGCAGGCCGAACTTGCAGGCGTCGAAGTGGTACCCGTAGTTGGCCACGGCCGCGAATTCGGGCGTGGCCACTTGCTTGGGCGCCAAGCCCCGCGCGCACAGGTGCGGCTGGAAGCTCACCAGGTCGGCAAACGGCACGTCGGCGTGCTGCTGCAGCCAGTTCGCGGCCAGGCGGGCCTCGGTGTAACCCTGGGGCAGCACGAAAGGGTGGAAGTAGTGGTCGGTGTCCGTGCCGTCCACCCACCCATTGAAGCGCGAGCCCTGCTTGAACGACGCATCACAGGCGCGAATCAAGTCGGTCTCGGACACGCCGACGCTGCGCAAGGTGTCGCGCATCGTGGGCCAGGTGCCTTCGCCCACGCCGATGGGTCCGATGTCGGGCGACTCCAGCAGCGTGACCTTCAGTCTGGCGCCGGCGCCGGAACCAGACCCATGCGCTGAAGCAAGGACGGCCGCAGTCAGCCACCCGGCCGAGCCGCCGCCGACGATCACCAGGTGCCTCACCGCTTCGCTCAACTCCGCCCCCACCGTTGTTGCCCGCAGGCGCTCGCCGGCGAGTTTGCCAAGTCCTGCGCCTTGAAACGAAAGAGCCGCTGTCGAGCAGCGGCTTCTTCCGCCGCTTCACCTGACGTGAAGCGGCCTTGCTGCGGCGCCTAGAACTTGTAGTTTGCGCCGAACATGTAGCGTGGCCCGGTCTGCGTCACGTACAAGGCCTGTTCCTTGGCTCTGCCATGCAGACGCTGCACGCCATCGTTCGCGTTGATCACCTCGGCGTGCACGGTGAAGCGTTCACTGAACTTGTACGACGTGTTGACGTCCAGCTGCCCGTAGGCCTCGGTGTAGACGGGGTTCGGGCCCTTGCCATCGAAGCGCCCCGACAGGAACTTGTCGCGCCAGTTGTAGGCCGCGCGAACTTGCCACTTGTCGTTCTCGTAGAAGACCACGAGGTTGGCCGAATCGCTCAGCCCCTCCAGGGCAAACTGTTCGCCGATCGAGCTGTTGTCGTACTTCAGGCCGGAATTGACGAGCGTGTAGTTGGCGGAGACGCCGAATCCACTCCTGCCGAAGATGTGTTGGACGTTGAACTCCAGGCCGTCGAGCGACGCGTTCTTCTGGTTGGCCGGCGCGGTGATGCGGAAGTTCGCGATCGGGTCGCCCGGCTGACCCGGGATCACACCCGTGGCCTTGTTGACGCCGAAGCGGCCGTCGTAGGTGGCAAAGATGTAGTCGCGGATGCAGACCGGGTCCGCATCGGCGCAGCGGGCTGCGACCGCCTCGTTCCAGAACTTGCCGTTGACGGGCGTGTTCAGGTTGAAAGGCGTGGCGTCGATCTGCGTGACGCCGATGTAGTTGGAGATCTGCTTCTTGAAGTAGCCGACCGCGACATAGCTGCCCTTGGCGTAGTAGAACTCCAAGGACAGGTCGAAGTTCTTGGACTTCAACGGCTTCAGCGCCGGGTTGCCCTGTTGCCCGGTGCCACCGTCCACGCGGGCCAGCGCGTTCAAGGTCTGCCCGCCTTGGATGTCACCCCAGCCGGGGCGGCCGATGCTCTCGCCATAGCTGGCACGCGCCTTCAGCTTGTCGGTGAGGTCGACATCGAAGTCCAGGCTGGGCAGGAAGTGCTTGTAGCTGCCTGTGAGCGTGGTGAAACCGGGCGAGCCGGCAAACTGGATCGGGTACTCGTTGGCCGCCGTCCAGTTGATGCCGATGGCAACCGGCACCAACGCCGTCGCAGTGACGTCGGTCTCTTCGTAGCGCAGCCCCAGCGCCGCGCGCATGGGCATGGCCGTGTCCCAGTCCTTCGTGTACTGCAGGAACGCGCTGTTCGATTTTTCTTCGACCCGGCGGTCGGTTGTGAAGGTGCTGCTGGGCAGGAACATCGCCTGGTCACCTCTTGCGGCGGCCGCCAGGTCACGCACCGTCTTGAAATCCCAGGTGAAGAACTGGTTGTACAGCGCCGGGCTGCCGCTGCCGCTGATCTGCGAGAAGTAGGGGCGGATCTGGTCGGCGCGCCAGATGTGGTCGGGGAAGTCGGTGACCTTGGTCTGGGCGCCGCCCCAGTCATCCTGCTGCACGTTGGAGAACGCGCTGCGGTTCTTGACCTTGTTCAGGCCCAGGCCGAAATCCAGTTTCGAGTCGTCGGTGGGCTTGAATTGCCCCTTCAGCTGGGCTTGGTCGACGCCCGACTTCATGTAGCTGTTGCGGAATGACGATCCCGTCACCTGCATCAACGCCGGGTTGATGTCGGAGTCGTAGATGCTCAGCACCGGCA
>JAYUPN010000293.1:0-23417 GCA_043760065.1 Rubrivivax sp. | reverse complement strand
ACTTCAGCGAACGCGACCTATACGGATCAAGCACTTGCGCGCGCTACACAGCCTGATTCCCAGGAAAGCAACGGCGAGTTGAGAAAGATGGGCTAGCGTCTGCGGGCGCTGCGGTAGAGCACCGGCAGCGGCTCCAGCGCCGGCGCGCTGAAGGTCACTTCACAGCCCGGACTGCGGTAGCAGATCGTGCTGCGCGCCAGCAGGGCGGCAAAGGCGGCATCGGTCGTCGCGCTCCACAGCTCCACGGTGTAGCTGCGCCGCGCGTCGAGCGGAAAGCGGGTGCCGCTGACGACCGCCGATGGCGCGGACGCGGCGACCGGCTGCGCCCCGTCGCGGTCTGCGTCGCGGTCTGCGTCGCCGTCGGCCACGCAGACGATGCGCGTCAGGTCCTCGGACAGCCCGCACAGCCAGTGCACGCCGGCTTGCGCGGGCAGTGGCGTCAGGCAGAGCAGGCACAGCAGGGCGAGCAGGGCGAGCAGGATGCGGGGCATCCACGCGATATCGGGTGCCCGGCTCGCCAGCAGGAGCGCGATGCGGCGCCCGCGCGGCGCGCGCCGTGAAGGGCTGCACGCCGGCGGCGGCTCAGATCAGGCGTTGCAGCATCGCCGGCGTGGCTTGACGGCGGCCCTGGCCGTCCAGCACCAGCACCTGCTCCACGCCCATGCGCTGCGCCAGCGCCCGCCAATGCGCAGGGCCGGCCACCAGCAATGCCGTCGATGCCGCGTCGGCCAGCGCCGCATCGGCATGCGCCACGGTGACACTGACCAGCGCCGAGGCCGGCTTGCCGCCTGCCGGGTCGAGCACGTGGCCGCAGGGTCGGCCGTCGAGCAGCCGCACACGCTCGTAGAGGCCCGAGGTGACCACGGCCTCGCGGCCCTGAGAGTCCAGCCGGGCCACCAGGCCCGGCCCCCAGGGGTCGCGCACCCCGATCTGCCACGGCGCGGCGCCGGGCTCGTTCATCGCCGCCAGGTTGCCGCCCAGGTTGAGCAGCGCGCGCCGCACGCCGGCGCCGCGCAGCAGGTCCAGCGCCCAGTCCAGCGCCACGCCCTTGCCATAGGCACCGAAGTCGAGCCGCAGGTGCGGGTTGAGGCTGCGCACGCGCGCACCTTCCCATCGCAGCTGCGCCAGGCTCGGCCGCGCGCCGAGCCAGGGCGCGAGCTCGTCTGCCGGCGGCCGTGCGCCGGGCCGCAGCACGTCGTCGTGGAAGCCCCAGCGCCCGACGAGGCCGCCGATGCCGGCGTTGAAGCGCCCCAGCGACAGCCGCTCCATGGCCGCCGCACCGTCGATCAGGCGGCGCATCGCCGGCGTCGCCGACGCGCTGCGCCCGGCCGCGAACGCGGCGTTGAGCTCGACCACCTGACCCGGCTTCCAGGCGTTCCACTGTGCGTTCATCGCCGCCAGTCCGCGCCACACCGAAGCCACCGCCTCGCGTGCAGTGCCCGGGGGCAGCAGCAGGTCGGCCGGCGAGCCGAAGAGCTGCCGCTGCTCGTGGCGCACGGCACCGGCCGCCGGCAGCAGCCAGACCCCGCCGGCAAGGGCCAGCCAATGGCGACGTCGAAGTTCCATCCCGGGCACTCCCTTTTTCAGTAGCGCAGGCGCATGAGCTGCAGCGCCGCGTGCGCGCGCTCGCGCTCGCGCGCCAACTCCGACAGCACCGGCGCCGCGGCGTCGAGCTGGCCGCGCCGGGCCAGGGCTTCGAGCTCGGCACACAGGCGCGACAGCCGCACGGCGCCGATGTTCTGCGTCGACGACAGGAAGCGGTGCGCCAGCGCGCGCAGCGCCGCCGCGTCGCCTGCGGCGTGCGCTTCGGCGATGCGCCGCACGTGCGCTGCCGAGTCGCCCAGGAAGAGGTCGATCAGTTCGCGCACCAGGCTGGGCTGGCTGTCGTCCTGCATCGAGCGCAGGTGCGCCAGCCGCGACGGGTCGAGCACGCCGTCGCCGGCCAGCGCCAGGTGGTCGCGGGCCAGCACGGCGACCTGGTCCAGCACCGCCGCCAGGTCGGCCAGCTCGATCGGCTTGGGCAGGTAGCCGTCCATGCCGGCTTCGATGTAGGTCTCGCGGTCGCCGGGCATCGCGTTGGCGGTCATGGCCACGATGCGCGGCAGGCCGTCGGCGCCGCGCTGGCGCACGATCTGGCGCGCGGCCTGCACGCCGTCGATCTCGGGCATCTGGATGTCCATCAGCACGACGTCGTAGGTGCGCTCGGCCACCGCCCGCAAGACCTGCGCGCCATCGACCGCGAGGTCGGGCTCGTAGCCCAGGTGCTTGAGCAACCGCATGGCCACGCGCTGGTTGATGGCGTTGTCCTCGGCCAGCAGCACGCGCAGCGGCTGGTGCGCGGCGCGCGGCGGCGGCGCCGGCGCCGGCTCCGGCAGGGCCAGTTGCCGGCCCTCGATCACCGCCACCAGCGTGTTGAACAGGTGCGCAGCCTTGATCGGCTTGGGCAGGCACGCCGCCAACCCGGCACCCTGCCCGACCTGCAGGGTCTGGCGCTGGCCCAGCGAGGTCAGGATGACGATCGGCAACTGTTGCGGCGTGCGGCGGCGCCGCACTTCGCGCGCGAGGTCGATGCCGTCCATCTCGGGCATGCTCATGTCGAGCACGGCAACGTCGAAGTGCTCGCCGTGGCGCACCCGGTCCAGCGCCTCCAGCGCCGACGGAAAGGTGCTGGGCTGCATGCCCCAGCGCAGCGCCAGCTGCGTGACGATGCGGCGGTTGGTCAGGTTGTCGTCGACGACGAGGATGCGCTTGCCCACCAGCGCCGGCGCGTCGTGCTGCAGGAAGTCGGCCGGCTCGGCGCTGGCCGCCACCTGCACCTGCAGCGTCACCGTGAAGACCGAGCCGTGCCCGGGTTCGCTGTGCACGGCGACGCCGCCCCCCATCAACTCGGCCAGCCGCTTGCTGATGGCCAGGCCCAGTCCGGTGCCGCCGTACTTGCGCGTCGTCGAGGCGTCGACCTGCGTGAAGCTCTGGAACAACCGCGGCAGCTGATCGGCGGCGATGCCGATGCCGGTGTCCTTGACGGCAAAGCGCAGCCGGCATTCGGGGCCCGGCAGCGGCTCGGCCTCGACGGTGACGAAGACCTCGCCCTGGTGCGTGAACTTGACGGCGTTGGACAGCAGGTTGACCAGGATCTGGCGCACGCGCGTGGCGTCGCCGATCAGCGACTCCGGCGTGCCGTCCTCGATCTGGTAGGCCAGGTTCAGGCTCTTCTCCAGCGCCCGCGGCGTCACCAGGTCGAGCGACTCCTCGACGCAGCGCCGCAGGTCGAAGGGCCGGTGCTCGAGCTCGAGCTTGCCGACGTCGGCCTTGGAATAGTCGAGGATGCCGTTGATGATCTCCAGCAGCGTCTCGCCGCTGGCGCGGATGGTGCGTGCGAAGTCGCGCTGGTCCTCGCTCATCGGCGTGTCCAGCAGCAGCGTCGTCATGCCGATGACCGCATTCAGCGGCGTGCGCAGCTCGTGGCTCATGTTGGCCAGGAACAGGCTCTTGGCGCGCGCCGCGGACTCGGCCTCGCTCTTGGCGCGTTCGAGCGCCAGGCTCTGGTGGTGGCTCTCGGTGATGTCGGTGACGGTGCCGATGTGGCCGTTGACCAGGCCCCCCTCGCCGCGACTGGCGATGGCGTTGCCGTTGACCCAGCTCTCGCTGCCGTCGGGCCGCAGGAAACGGTAGCGGGTCTGGAACTGGCCGCGGCCGGCCAGGGCCTCGCGCCAGTTGCGCAGCACGCGGTCGCGGTCGGCCGGGTGCAGCGCGCGCAGCCAGCCGTTGCCGGCCGCCTCGGGCGCCGACATGCCCGCGATCTCGCACCAGCGGTCGTTGACGTAGATGCAGCCGCCCTGGGTGTCGGTCTGGAAGATGCCGACCGGCGCCGCAGCAGCCAGGCCGCGGAAGCGCGACTCGCTGTCGGCCAGCCGTTGCTGGGCCAGTCGCGTCTCGCTGACGTCGCGCAGGATCGCGGTGAAGCAGGTGCGGCCCGCGATCTCGACGTGCGAGATCGAGGCTTCGGCGTCGAACAGGCTGCCGTCGGCGCGCCGGCCATGGATGTCGCTGCGCTCGCCCATGCGGCGCGCCGCCCGCGGCGACTGCGCGAAGGCGCGCATGTGGTTGCCGTGATGCTGGCGCGCCGACTCGGGCAGCAGCAGCTCCAGCGGCTGGCCCAGCACGTCGGCCTGGCGGTGGCCGAACATGCGCTCGGCGCCTTCGTTGAAGAGCAAGATCCGGTGCTCGGCGTCGGCGACGATGACCGCGTCGTCGGCGATCGCCAGCAGGCGCGCCAGCAGCGCCTCCGAGCCTTGCGCGTGCAGCCCTTCCGGCAGCGATGCGTTCACCGGCACGGCGCCATCAGGGCCGCGGGTGCGGGCGCGCCAGCGCCGACCCCGTGCCGGTTGGGCCGGCCTTGCATCGGGCAGGACGTTTCATGGCACGCACTGTGTCACGAAGGCTTGATCTTGGCGACCCCGCCGAAGCTGCCGACCCACAGCGTGCCGTCGCGCGCCGTGGCCATCGAGAACACGGCGTTGTTGAAGAGGCCGTCGTTGGTGGTCATGACCTCGAAACCACCGCCGGCCTTGGGCCGGGCGAGGCCGTTGTTGGTGCCGATCCAGAGCACGCCCTTGGGGTCGACGTGGAGCATGAAGACGTGGTTGCCCGGCAGCCCTTCGGCCACTGTGTACTGGGTCCATGTCTTGCCGTCGAAGCGCGACAGGCCGCCGCCCCAGGTGCCGGCCCACACCACGCCCTGCGCGTCCACCGCCAGCGAGACGATGTAGTTCGGGTTGTAGGCGACGTTGATGCCCTGCAACCCCATCTCCTGCTTCTGCTTGGCGTGGTGCTCGGAGACCTTGGCCGGGTCGTTGTCGTAGCTGATCGCGTCCTTGACGCGCTCGTACGGCGCGCCCAGCCCCTTGGCGTGGTTCCACGATTGCCACTGGCCGCCCTTGTACAGCGACAGACCACCTTCGGTGCCGAGCCAGATCTCGCCGCCCGGGCCTTCGGCCAGACCGTAGACCCAGTCGTTGGGCAGGCCGCCCTTGGTGCTCTGCACCGTGTGCAGTTCCCACTTGCTGCGGTCCTTGAGGTCGCCGCCCTTGATGCGGTTGACGCCAGACCAGGTGGCGATCCAGACATCGCCGTTCTTCGCCTTGAGCACGTCGTAGACGAAGGCGTCGCCCAGGCCTTCGGGGATGTTGTAGGTCTCCCACTGCTCGGTCTTGGCGTCGAGCAGCGCCAGGCCGCCGCCGTAGGTGCCGACCGCCGTCTTGTTGCCGAGCCGGCCGACGTAGAAGACGCCGTTGCTGAGCAGGCCGCTCTTGGTGTCGAAGAGCTTGTAGTCGTCGGTCTTGGTGTCGTAGCGCACCGCGCCGCCGCTGGTGCCGACCCACACCGTGTCGCCGTCGACGAAGATGCGCTTGACGTTCTTGTTGCCGACGCGGAAGTGCGTGAACTTCTGCGACGCGTCGGCGCCGACCTTGCCCTCGCGCTGCGGCGCCGGATGGTTGGCGGGCAGACCGGGCGCCGCAGCGGCCGCCGCCGGCGTCAGCGCGGCTGCCGTGGCCGCCGCATTGCTGCGGCCGAGCTGGTAGGTGCCGGCCAGCGCCGCGCCCAGGCCGATGAGGGCCAGCCCCGCGAGCGGAAGGTTGAATGCCATGGTCGAGGTCTCCGTTCAGGTGGTCTTGCCGTGCGCCGCGCTCGCTCAGCGGCCGATGCGCGCCACGCCCTTCTTGGTGCCGGCCCAGACGTCGCCGTCGGGCCCCACCGCGAGCGCATAGACGTTGTGGTCGAGCAGTCCTTCGGCCACGCCCAGGTTCTTGAACGCCTTGCCGTCCCAGCGCGAGACGCCCCGGTTGGTGCCGAACCACAGCGTGCCCTGACGGTCCTGCGCGACGCTGTAGACGATGTTGCCGGCGAGGCCGTCCTTGGCGGTGTAGTTGCGCCAGACCTTGCCGTCCCAGCGCGACACGCCGCCGCCCCAGGTGCCGGCCCACACCGTGCCGTCGGCGGCGGCGATGACCGAGAAGACGTAGTTCGGGTTGTAGGTCGAAGGGCCTTCGGCGCCCACCGACAGGTCGTGGCGCGAGCGCGTGCCCAGCCCGGTGTTGGTGGAGAAGGGCAGGTTGTCGTCGTTGGGCGCACCCAGGCCCTGCTTGTGCGTCCAGCTCTGCCACTGGCGACCGTCGAACATCGACACGCCGCCCTCGGTGCCGAACCAGACGCGGTCCAGCGCATCGACACTGATGCCGTAGACCCACTCGTTGACGAGCTCCTTGACGTAGGTGCTGAACTTGCCCGTCCTGGCGTCGATCTTGTTGACGCCGGCCCAGGTGCCGATCCAGAAGTCGCCGCTGCGCTGCTGCGCGAAGGCGTAGATCCAGTAGTCGGCCAGCCCGTGCATCGGGAAGAAGGTCTTCCACTTGCCGTCCTTGTAGCGCGACACGCCGCCGGCATTGGTGCCGAACCACTTGTGGCCGTCGCGGTCCAGGCCGATGGCGAAGACGTACTCGTTGGCCAGGCCTTCCTTGCGCGTGAAGGTGTTGCGCAGCTTGCCGCTGGCCAGGTCGACCTCGTGCACGCCGGCCGAGGTTCCCACCCACAGCGCGTTGCGCGCGGGCTCGACCGTGAGCGCGCGCACATAGACGGTGGGGCCGACCTCGAACGCGTCCTTCACGCGCTGCGCGGCGGCCACCAGCGGCAGACCGAGCGCGAGCAGCGCGGCACAGAATTGAAACATCATCGGAAGGTCCTCAGGTGCGACACCAGGTCCAGGATCTCGCGGTCGCGCAGTTGCCCGGCGTAGGCCGGCATCGCACCGCGCCCCTGGCGGATGCTGGCCAGCAGCGCGATGTCGGGCTTGAGCAGCGCCATCGGCTGCGAGAAGTCGGGCGCGCCAGGCAGCACCGGCTTGCCGCCAGCGCCGTGGCAGCCGATGCAATGGCTGCGGTAGAGATCGGCGCCGCGTTGGGGGTCGGCTGCCGCGGCCGGCATGCTGACCAGCACGGCGGCGAGCAGGCTCGCGGCGATGCGCTTCATGGCCGCTTGGGCGCCGCTGCCGTCGCCGGCGCCGCCCGCTCCAGCCGCCACGCGGCGGCGCGCTGCTGCCAGGCACGGGCCTGCGCTTCGTCGGCCGCCAGGCCCCAGCGGCCGCTGCGGTAGGCCTGCGCCAGCGCGTCGGCCGACGCCAGGTGCCCCTGCTGCGCGGCGCGCAGCACCGCGGCGGACGCCCGCTCGGGCTGCTGCTCAGCCTGCGCGCCCATCTGGCCGGTCAACCAGGCGGTGGCCACGACTTCGACGGCGGCGGCATGCCCCCGCGCTGCCGCTTCCGAGAAATGCTGCAGCGCCAACTTCTCATCTTTGGCAACCCCGCGGCCGGTGAGGTGCAGGTTGGCCAGGCCGGCGTGGGCCTCGGCGTCACCCTGCGCCGCCGCGTCGCGCCACAGCTGCGCCGCTTCGGCCGCGAAGTCGGCACGATCCAGGATGTAGGCCAGCAGGCTCTGCGAAGGTGCGTGGCCGGCGCTTGCCGGCGCCCGCAGGGCCTGCAGGGCACCGGAGACATCGCCGCGCTGGTAGGCCAGCAGCCCGCGCTGGTGGTCTTGCGGCGGTGTTGCTTGCGCAGGCCAGGCTGCGGCCAGCACCAGCCACGTCATCACCACCCTGAACCTACTGCGCACGCTGCACCCCTTGGTGGCTCACCCACCTGGGCGGTGGCAGCGAATTCCATGCCAATGCGGATCAGGCTTCGGCCGGACCTTCCTCGAGCTTGCGGTAGAGGCTGGACAAGCCGATGCCCAGGCGCTGCGCGGCCAGCCGGCGGTCGCCGCCGGCCTCGTCGATGGCGCGCCGGATGAGCGACAGCTCGAAGCGCCGCACGCGCTCGCGCAGCGGGCCCTCGCCCGCGTCCGCCGGCTCGGCCGGCGCGGCGTGGGGCGCCAGGTGCGAGACTTCGGGCGGCAGGTCGGCGACGCGGATGCAGCCGCCGTCGGCCAGGATCGCCGCCCGGTGCAGCACGTTCTCCAACTGTCGCACGTTGCCCGGCCACGCGAAGTTGACGAGCAGGTCCTCGGCCTCGGGCTCCAGCGTCAGCATCTGGCGCGCGCCCGAGGGCATCACGCGCTGATTGATGATGTGGCGCAGCAGGGCCGGGATGTCGGCGCGCCGCTCGCGCAGCGGCGGCATCGGGATCTGGAACACCGACAGGCGGAAGAACAGGTCCTCGCGGAAGCGCCCCTGCGCCACCATGGCCGGCAGGTCGCGGTTGGTCGCGGCGACGATGCGCACGTCGACCTTGCGGCTTTGTTCGCTGCCCAGCGGGCGCACCTCCTTGGCCTCCAGCACGTGCAGCAGCTTGGTCTGCATCGACAGCGGCAACTCGCCGATCTCGTCGAGGAAGATCGTGCCGCGGTCGGACTGCAGGAACAGGCCCTTGCGCGCCCGGTCGGCGCTGGTGAAGGCGCCCTTGGTGTGGCCGAAGAGTTCGCTCTCGATCAGGTTCTCGGGGATCGCGGCGCAGTTCACGGCCACGAAGGGGCCGTCGCGCCGTGCCGACAGTTCGTGCAGTCGACGCGCCGTCACGCCCTTGCCGGTGCCGCTCTCGCCGGTGATCAGCACCGTGCTGTCGGTGGGCGCCACGCGCGAGGCCAGCCGCTCGACGGCCACCATGCTCGGCGCCGTGAACTGGAACGACTTCTCGCCACTGCCCAGCACCAGGCTGCGCAGCGCGCGGTTCTCTTCGCGCAGGCCGCGCAGCGCGTCGATCTGCTCCAGGCGGTGCAGGATCTCCTCGTTGCGCACGGGCTTGGTGATGTAGTCCCAGGCGCCGGCCTTGATGGCGTCGATGGCCGAGTCCACCGACGCAAAGGCGGTGACCATGATGAAGGTCGCGGCCTGGCCGCGCGCACGCGCCTGCTTCAGCAGCTCGATGCCGTCCATCACCGGCATGAAGACGTCGCTGAGCACGACGTCGAAGGACGTCGCTTCCAGCTTGGCCAGCGCCTCGCCGCCCGACCCCGCGGTGTCCACGGCGTAGCCGGCCTTCGAAATGGCCGCCGACAAGACCTGCCGGATGGCTGGCTCGTCGTCGACCACGAGCACGTTCAAATCGGACATCGGATCATCCTTCGTCACCGCCAGCGCCGGCGGGCAGGCTGAATTGGATGCGCTGCAGCGGTCCCTCGACTTGACCGAACGCAAGCTGCGCGCGAAGCGGCTCGAGCACCGCGCGGCACAGCAACAGGCTGCGTTGCACTTCACCGCGCGAGAAGTCGAGCACCGGCTCGAACAGGATCTGCAGCGAGACGCCGTCCTGCTCGGCCAGCGTGACCAACCGCACGCCGGGTTGGGCCACCCCGCGCGCCACCAGCGCATCGCAGACGAGCGCCAGCAACTGCGCGAGCACCTGCTGCAGGGCATGGCCCGAACTGTGCACCGCAGGCAGCGCCGGGTCGGCCCGCACATCGAAGGCGAAGCGGCGGTAGCGCCGATCGTAGCCCAGCAGCTGCACGGCCTGGCGCAGCAGCGCGTTGAGGTCGATCCAGTCGCTCTCGGCGGCCCGCGGCGCCGCCACTTCGGCCAGCTGGCGCGCGGCCTGGCCGGCGCGCCGCGCCTGCGCCAGGATCAGTGCGGTCCCCTGGGCCAGCTGCTCGGCGCTGGGGCCGCCGGGCTGCGATTGCAGCTCCTGCGCCACGCCGGAGATCACGGCCAGCGGGTTGTTGACCTCGTGCGCGACGCCGGCGGCCAGTGCCCCCACCGTCAGCAGCTTGTCGTGGTGCGAGCGGCTCTGCGCCTCGAACTCGATGTGCTTCTCGCGTTTGTCGAGATCGGCCGCCATGTGGTTGACGGCGTGCATCAGGCGGCCCAGCTCGTCCTCGCGCCGCACGTTCAGCGCCACGCCGCGCGTGCCGCGCACGATGGCCTGGGCGTGTTCCTGCAAGCGCCGGATGTCGGCCGACAGCCGCGCAAAGAACCAGGCCGCGAGCGAGCCGAAGGCCACCAGGCCCAGCACGGCGAGCAACAGCGACTCGACGGTCACCGCGTCGTACTGGCGGTGGTAGCCGCTGGTCAGCAGCTCGCGCTGGTCGGCCAGCCGGCGGTGGCGGATCTCGAGATCCTCGCTGGCGCGGTGCAGCGCCTCACGCAGGTCGATCCAGTTGGCGCGCAGTGGCGCCTGCTGCAGCACCGCGTAGTTGCGTTCGATCGAACGCTGCACCAGGGTGTAGCCGGCATCGTAGGTCGCCAGCTCCTCGAAGAGCTTGGCGCAGGACTCCATGTACAGGCGCAGGTCCGACACCGGCGACGGCTCGGCCTGGCCCGCGCTGCTGGCTTCGCTGACATCGACGAGTGCGCTGCTCACCGCAGCGACGGTCAGCGCCAGCGCTTTTTCGTGCCGTGCCAGCTCGCCCAGCGCCTGCATGCTGTCGTAGAGATGCGCGCGCTCGCCGGCGATGTACAGGCCGGCGCCGAGCAGGTAGGCCAGCAGCGCCAGCGTCGCGATCATCGCCTTGGCGCGCAGGGACTTGCGCAGCGGCACTGTGGCCAGCCGGTCGCTCATGGGCGGCCCCGCCGGTGCAGGAGCCGGCCGCCACGACGGCCGGGAACGGCGATTGCATCCGGTTGAAGCGACGCCAGGAGACCCTCCATGAAACTCGAACCCCTTCTCATCAGCCTGACGCTCGCAGTGTGCACGTTGGGCGCCCGTGCCGACAATCTGCAGGACGCCGTTGCGGCGCTCCACCGCAAGGACTATCCCACGGCCGTGCGCCTGCTCGAACCGCTTGCCCGTGCCGGCAACGCCGCGGCGCAAAGCCGCCTCGCCACCCTCTACTACCATGGCCACGGCGTGCGTGAAAGCGATGCCCTGGCCCAGCAGTGGTTCGAGCGCGCCGCGCGCCAGGGCCTTGCCGATGCCCAGTTCAACCTAGGCAACATGTATGCCTACGGCCTGGCCAAGGTGGCGCCGGGGCAGGACGGCCAGCGCCTGGCGGCGCAGTGGATCTTCGAAGCTGCGCGCCAGGGGCATGCGGACGCGCAGTACAGCCTGGGCATCCTGTTCCTCACCGGCAGCGGCCTGACGCAGTCGACCGAGGAAGCCCGCAAGTGGATCGGCCGCGCCGCAAAGCAGGGTCACGCCGACGCGCGCGCCTACATGGCCGGTGCACCCTGACACGGGTCGGGCCTACAGCGGCTTCTTGTAGGTGACGGGGCCGCGCACCTTGCCCAGCGCGATGCCGGTGGCCTTGTCGTGCGGGTAGTCGTGGCTGAGCTGGCTGCGGATCGACTCCGAGATCTGCTCGGTCGGTCCGTGGCAGTGCATGCACGCCGGCAACATCGGCAGTGCGCGCATGTAGCGCACGAACTTGCCGCTGGGCTCGGCCACGACCTCGAAGTGCTCCATGCCTTCGGCCTTCTCGCCCTTGGCCACGCGCTCGTCGAAGTTCATCATCACCTTCTGCTCCCACGCGTCGCCCCAGCCCAGTGCGGGGTTGCGCGGCGTCAGCGACACGCGCGTGATGCGAGCGCCGTATTTGCGCGAGATCGACGACGAGATCTCGGGCACGGTGTACTTGCAGACCACGATCGCGCGCAGCGGGCCGCTGGCTTCGATGGCCTTGAGCAGTTCGCCGCGCACCGACGTCAGCAGCTCGGTCGAGGCCTTGCGCGCGTCCTCGAGCGCCTGGCGCGGCGGCTCTTCGGCGGCGGCAAGCGCCAGACTGGACGCCGCGAGGGCCAGCAGGACAGGGGTCGCGCGCATGTCGCCTTCGGCAGCTGTGGACAAAATCATTGTCCTCGCTCTCGGGCGGCAGCGCCTGCTCCTCGCCCCGGGGGGCCAGGGGCGATCACTCCTGGACGCGGTCGATCAGGACCTGCACACCCGTGGTGCCCGGCGCCACCGGCGAACTCAGGCCGACGAGGTCGCCCGGCTGCGGCGTGGCCTGGCCAGAGCGCGAGATGCGCGCGCCGATCACCAGCTGCGCAAAGCCCGACAGCCGCAGCTCGGGGGCCATCGCCATGCTGTCGTCGAGCCTGAAGTCCAGCCCCCGGGCATCGGCCGTGCGGCGCAGGATGGCCAGCGGCATGCGCTGGCCCTGCGCGGCGCGGGCAAAGACGAACAGCGTGTCGGCGGGACCGATGCGCGCGGCCAGCGCCGGCGCGATCTGCACCCGGCCCGAGACGGCCACGGCAGCACCCGTTGCCGCCGACGCGGTGGGCGCTGCCGCTGCCGGCGCTGCGCGGTCGGCCACCGGGCGCAGACCGCTGTCGAGCTGCGTCGCCTCGGCGATGCTGTTGCCGATCGAACGCGCCATCGGCGACTCCGGCGGCACGACGGCGACCAGCCGCTGCCAGTAGCCGCGCGCCGCGCCGTAGTCCTTGGCCTCGAATGCGACGCTGCCGGCCAGGGCCAGCGCCTTGACGTGGCGTGGATCGAGGTCCAGCGCCTGCTGGATCAGGCGCGCCGGCTCGCCGGCGAGGCGTTTGCCCTGGGCCATGCCGGTGACGTCGGCCAGGTCGGCCAGCAGGCTGGCCTCGGGCGGGCCCAGGTCGGCGGCGCGGCGCAGCGCGGTGGCGGCATCGCGAAAGCGCGACAGCGCGACGTACGAGCGCCCGAGCATCAACCAGCCCTCGCGGTCGGCCGGCTGCGCCTTCAGGCGTTCGGCCAGCGCCGTGACCATCTGCTGGATCTGCTCTGGGGAGACACTGTGGCGCGCGCCCTCGCTCACGCGCGCGACCTGCGGTGCGCTGGCCTCGGGCCGGCCCAGCTGCAGGTAGGTCAGCACGCTGGCCAGCGGGATCAGCAGCGCCAGCGCCCACGCGGTGCGCCGCGCCGGCGGGGCGGCGGCCGTGTCGGCAGCCGCGGTGTCCTCGAGCACCCGGTGCTGGATCTCCGCGCGTGCCTGCTCGAACCGTTCCGCTCCGATGAGCCCGGCCGCGAGGTCCTGCTCGGCTTCGCGCAGCTGGTCGCGGTGCAAGGCGGCGTTGGTCTGCGCCAGCGATGCGCCGGCGCTGCGCGGCGCCAGCAACGAAGGCAGCAGCAGCAGCAGCGCGCCGACCAGGAACAGAGCCGCGACGATCCAGAACACGGTCATTTCAGTGGCCGCTTTCTCGCCAGGTGCGGGAAGCCGTTCCCGGAACCGGGAAGCGGCAGGGCATCGGCAGCGGGGTCGGGCTCTTCATGCAGGCCCCTGTTGCAATTCCGCGGCCAGCCTTCAGCGGCATCGCGCGCGCCTTTTCCCGCTCTCACCGCAGCGTCGACGCTTGCGGAGCTTTCGCGGCGGCGTCGCGCGCGGCCTGCCATTCCCACAGCGCGGCGCGCGCGCGGGCCAGGTGTTCGGGTTTTTCCTGCCGCGCCAGGTGCAGGTAGCTGCGCATGGCGCCGGTGGCCATCGCACGGTCGCCCTGGGCATCCCAGGCCAGGGCCAGGCCGTAGTAGGCGTTGGCCTGCTCCGGCTTGAGCGCGGTGGCGTTGTCGAAGTAGCGCCGCGCCTGCTCGGGACGTTGCAGGCCGAGCAGCGCATAACCCATGTTGACGTGCGCTTCGGGCAGCTGCGGCGCCAGCGCCAGCACGCGGTGCAGCGCTGTGGCGGCGTGTTCGTACTGCTTGGCATGCAGCATCACCACGGCCTGGTTGAAGCGCTGCGTGACCTCGGACTGGTGCGGCATGCGCGCGGCGGCGGGCGCGGGCGATGGCGGCGACGCGCCGCGCTGGTCGAGCCACAGGCCGCCCATCAGCACCGCGGCCAGCGTCAGCAGCGCGCCGGCGCGGCGGTGGTCCCGGCGCGGCGGCCACGAGATCATGGCGCTGCCGGGCGCACTCACAGCGCCCCCTTGTGCGGCGCGGTGCTGATGAAGGGCACGCCGAAGAAAGTCAGGAAGGCAATCGCGAACACGCCTGCCAGCCACAGGCCGTGCAGCGCTGGCGTTGGCCGCAGCGTGGCGCGCCCGTGCAGCGCCGCGGCCAGCGCCAGCCAGCTCACGAACGCCCAGCTCTCGAGCGGATCCCAGGCCCAGTAGCGGCCCCACGCGTCCTGCGCCCACACCGCGCCGACGATCAGCATCAGCGTGTCGAAGACGAAGGCGAAGGCGGCGAAGCGGTGCGACAGCTCATCCAGCCGCGCGTCGCTGGCCGCAGCCGCCAGCCAGCGCGCGCCGGGCGCGGTGCGCCGCAGCACCGGCACCAGGCCCAGGGCCACGGCGACGAGCAGCAGGCCCAGGAACAGCTTGCCCACCAGCGTGTGCAGGTACAGCAGCGGCGTGGCATAGGTCGCGGGAAAGTGCCCGGGCCGCGGATCGGCCAGACACAGCCACAGGCCCAGCACCGCCAGCACCGGCGCCGCCAGCGGCCAGGCCGCGCGCACGTCGCGCAGTGCCAGCGCGGCCAGCGCAAACACCAGCGCCAGGCTCCACAGGTTGCTGCTGAGGATCTCGTGCATGGTCGTGAAGGGGCCGTGGCCCAGCGCCTGCCAGCGCAGCGCCAGCGCCAGCGTGTGCAGGCCCAGGGCGAGCAGCAAGGCGGCCAGTGCCGCGCGCTGCCAGCGTGCACCGCCCAGCGCCGCGGCGTAGCAGCCCAGGGCCGCCTGCAGGGTCAGCGACTCAGCCATCGACGGCTCCTTGCAGCGTGTGCGGCAGCGGTGCCGGCTGGGCTCTGAACTTCTGCACGTAGTGCACCGCCAGCGCCAGCGCCGCCAGCAACGCCGACACCAGCAACCACGGCAGCGTCGGGTCGTAGGCGACGCGGTAGCCCATCCAGGTGCGCAGGCCTTCGTAGACCAGCGTGCCCCCGGGCAACGCGAGCGACTGGCCCGGCACGAGCTCGACGCGGCTGTCGCCGACGCGCACGATCAGCCGGTGCGTGCGCGGCATGGCAAATCGCGAGGCCTGCTGCGGATCGATCAGCTGCTCGTCGGTGTCGAGCAGAACCCACACAAGGCGGCCGTCGGGCAGCGCCCACTCGCGCGACTGGTGCAGCTCCTGCGCCGGAAAGCTGGGCAGGTGCACCGCGCCGAGCACCGCCTCGCCACGCTCGGGCAGCCAGCGCAGCAGGGGCGCGAAGCCCTTGTTGGGGCTGGTGTAGAAGCGGTGGCCCTCCAGCACCAGCGGGTGGTGGTCGCCGATCACGGCGCCGAGCGGCGCGCCGTCGGGGCCGTGCCAGGTGACGCTGTTGCGCGTCGCGCCGCGCTTGCGGCCGGGCGCGTAGTCGATCTCGAAGCCGTCGTGGCGAAAGCTGAGGCGCTGCAGCCGGTCGACGTGCAGCAGCCCGGCCTCGCGGTCCATCAGCGTGCCGTCGAAGGGCACACCCTGCGTCAGCTCGAAGCGGCCGTCCAGCGCCGTCAGGCGCCCGAGGGCCACCGCCACCACCAGCACCAGCAGCGCCAGGTGCGCCACCAGCAACGGCAGGCGGCGGCGCAGCAGCGGGTGCACGACCAGCGCCGCCAGCAGGTTCAGCGCCAGCGCGCCGATGACCAGCGCCAGCGGCCACCAGGCCGGGCGCAGCAGCACCACGGCTGCCAGCAGCACCATCAGCGCCAGCGTGTGGCGCAGCGATCCGAAGTGGGCCCAGAGGGCGTGTGTCTTCATGGCGGGTTGCTGCACACGTCCCGCATCCAGTCCCTGCCGGTGGTGGTGCTGTTGCCGTTGGTGCCGAAGGTGGTGGCGGAGTTGTTGCTGCCGCAGTTGGTGTCGGTCCAGTTGCCGCTGGTGGCGAAGGTGCGCACCTTGAGCTTGGCGTTGAGGTAGTAGGGCTCCTGGTTGTAGGACTGGGTCGACGCGTTGATGCGGAACTCGCGGTTGCCGCTGGCGAAGCCGGCTTCTTCGCCGACGTCGTTGAGGTTCACCAGCAGCGCCTTGTTTTTCCAGCCGTGCGGCACCGCGACGTGGCACCAGTTGCAGCGTATGCGTTCGATCCGGTCGGTGTGCAGGGCGTGCAGGTTGCCGCGGTCCGCGTTGAAGAAGCCGGTCGTGCCGCTGCCGTTGCGGTTGGCGTAGGTGTTCGGGTTGTGGCACTTGAAGCACAGCCCGTTGGCGTTGGGCCCGCCGTCGCCACGGTTGTTGGCGCCGACGCTGCTGTTCCACAGGCCCTTGAGCAGGAAGTTGTTGCTCGAGCCGTGCGGCCCCCAGGCGGTGCCGTTGTCGCCGCCGGGCGGCACCACCGTGCCTTCGGGCGTGTTCTCGCCGTGGCAGTCGCTGCAGTACATCGTCTGGGTGCCGATCGCGTTGCCCCAGGGCGCGCGGAAGGCCGCGGCATTGGCGCCGCTGCGGCCGGTGGCGCCGATCACCGGGTGCCAGCTGCGGTGGTTGTTGGTGGCGTAGTTGCTGCCCGCACCCGAGCTCGGCTTGGTACCTTCGCCCTGGTGCGTGGCGGGGGCCTGGAATTCCTTGGCCTGGTTGGTGTAGATCGTGAGGTTGTTGCTGCCTGCCGGCGTGCCGCCCAGGCGGCCGAGCGGCGGCCGGTTGCCGGCCGGGTAGACGTTGTTGTCGGCGTAACCGTAGTCGCTGTGGCACTTCAGGCAGACCTGGTACTCGCGCGTCACGTAGGGCTGCGTCAGCGCCGTCGCGGTGCTGCTGCCAGGGTCGCCGCGCTTGACGGTGTAGCTGCCGGGCAGGCTCTGGAACGAGGTGCTGCCGTACACCGGCTCGACGCCCCAGGCGCCACGCAGCACGCCGCTGGCGATGTTGGTGTGGGTGTAGCCGGTGGTCTCGTCGTGGCGGTGGGTGCCGGCCGCATCCGGCGTCACCGGGCTGGCGTTGAAGAGCCGGTTCTTGATCACGCGGTGCGGGTTGTGGCAGTCGGTGCACTCGGCGTGGCGCTGCGCCAGCACGCTGCGCGACTCGATGCCGTCGGCGCCGCAGCGGTTGGTGGCGGTGGTGCAGTTGGCGCTGCCGTCGTTGAAGTTGGCCGAGGGGTCGTGCACCTCCTCGGTCGTGCCGCCTTGTTCGGCGGTGGTGATCGGCATCCGGATGCTCAAGGAGAAGGGGGTCTCGATGTCGGGCACCTGCAGCACGCTCGCCAGCGCCGACTTGGCCGCCGTGGTGTGGCACTGGTAGCAGGTGCTCTCCTGCGCCGGGTTGCCGCCCTGGCGCGCGGCCAGCGGGTTGCCCGGCGGCAGCGGCGCGTCGGTGCCCTCCCGCGTCAGACGGCGCGCACCCTGCACGGTGTGGGTGTCGTGGCAGTTCAGGCAGCTGGCCTTCCACACCGGCAGCCCGAGCGGAAATTCACGCAGCGTCGCCGCGCCGTCGCGGTAGGTCTCGTCGGCCACCGACGGGTGGGCGTGCGCGGAATGCGCCCAGCTGCCGAAGCTGCCGTTCTTGTCGTGGCAGCTCAGGCAGATGATGTCGGCGGCCGGGTTGTGGCTGGCCGTCGGCGTGGTTTCCTGGAAACGTTGCGCGCGCAGGAACTTCTGGTTGCCCTTGCTGGCGTCGAGCTCGCGCAGGTGCGGGTCGTGGCAGGTCGCGCACTGCACCTGGCCGTTGTTGCCGGTGCCGCCGCTGCCGGTGGCTTCCAGCGGCAGCAGCGGCTTGAGGCCCGGGCCGCGCACGCCCAGCACGGTGCCGGTACCGGCAGGGTAGCGCTGCTGCGCGTCGACGCTGCGCAGTTCGCCGTCGCGCGCGGCCAGCGCGGCGTTGAAGGTGACCGAGATCGGATGGTCGTTGCGCAGGTCGGTGCCCAGGAAGCGCGTGAAGCCGCTCGCCGTGCCCTGCCCTGGCGGCATCGTGCCGCCGGCGCCGGTGCCGACCATCGGGATCGACGGATTCTGCTGGCCGTTGAGCACGTTGACGTTGCCGATCGCCAGCGTGCCGTCGTGGCAGCTCAGGCACAGCTTGCTGCTGCCACCGGGCTGGCCGTCGAAGCCGTCGATGATCGACTGCGCGTCCATGCTCGACGAAGCATAGGGCGTGTAGGTGGTGCCGGCCGGCACGCGCCGGTTCCACAGCGGCGCGCGCAACGCGCTGCCGCCCTGGTCGGCCTGCGTGGCGCCGTGCGGCGTGTGGCAGAAGACGCAGACTTCGCTGGTGCCGCCAGGCGCGGCATGGGTGCTGCCCGTGCCCGATGTCGACAGGTTGTGGCGCGTGCCGCGCACGTCGGACACGCGCTGCGCATCGGCCAGCCGCGCCGGCAATGCCGCACCGGCGACGACGAGCACGAGCAGCAGGCGCACCAGCCACGCCATCACCCAGGCCATCAGCCGCCCCCCAGGAACTGGAAAGTCACGACGCGGCCGTTGAACATGTCGGCGATGTGCACGCGGTTGCGGCCGTCGACCCAGACCCCGGCCGGCAGGTAGAAGCGCCCGGTGGCGGTGCCGGTGCCACCGATGGGCAGCAGGAACTCGCCCGCCTGCGAGAACACGAGCAGGCTGTCGTAGTAGCTCTCGACGACGTAGACGTTGCCTTCGCCGTCGACGCCCACGCCCTTGGGCCGCACCAGGTTGCCCAGCACCAGGCCGCGGCTGCCGAGCTGCCGCTGCAGCACCTGGCCATCGGCGCCGAAGACCTGGACGCGGTTGTTCAGCGTGTCGGTGACGTAGAGCTCGCCCTGCGCAAACGCGAGGTGGGTCGGGAAGTTGAACTCGCCGGCGGCGCTGCCGCGGCGCCCGATGACGTGCAGCAGCTCGCCGGCGTCGCTGAAGACCTTGATGTCGTGGGCGTAGGTGTCGGCCACAAAGAGGTGGCCGCGCACGGCGTCGCGCGCCAGTCCGGTCGGGCGCGTGAGCAGGCCGCGGCCGATGCGCTGCAGCGGCTGACCCTGGCTGTCGAGCACGAACACGGCGCCGAGTTCGGCGTCGGCCACGAACAGCCGCCCTGGCGCCACCGCCAGGCCCGAAGGCGCGACGAAGCGCAAGGCCGGCGCGGCGTGCTCCCACAACAGCAGCTCGCCGGCCCGCTCGTCGAACACGAAGACCGCCTGCCGGCTGCTGTCGCTGACATACAGGCGGCCGGCCTCGTCGCCGACGACGACGCCGGGGCGCTGCAGCACCAGCGGCGACTCGGCCTTGCCGTCGAGCCCGGCGATCCAGCGCCCGACGCGGGCCCAGCTGCCGCCGGCTGCTTCGTCGCGCTTGAAGTTGGGCTCGCCGGTCAGCGTGCCGGTGTAGAGGAAACGCGGCACCTCGGGCGCCTGCGGCCACATCAGCCGCGCGCCTTCCGGCGCGTCCTCCATGCCGTAGTGCAGCCGACCGCGCACGGCCTCGGTGCTGGCGCAGCCGGCCAACGCCAGGCTCAGCAGCACGGCACCGATGCACCACAGCGGCCGCGGCGCGTTGGCGACGGCGTGCTTCACGGCAGGCCCCCCGTTGCCAGCGAGAACAGCACCACCGCGCCGGCCAGTGGATCGGACAGCGCCATCGTCAGGCCGTCGACCGCCAGGCCGCCGATCTGCTGCACACCCAGCGTCACCGCCGTCCAGCGCTCGGCCGCGCCCTCGGCGGCCAGCCGCAGCACGCTGTTGTCGTGGGCGTCGTGGACATAGACGCGGTCGAGCCGGTCGACCGCCAGCGCCAGCGGCTGCTTCAACTCACCCTGCCCCAGGCTGCGCAGCACGCGGCCGTCGCGGCTCACCTCGTGCACCGCGCCGGCCAGACGGTCGAGCACCCAGACGCCGCGCAAGCCCACGGCCAGCGCATCGACGCCGCTGATGCGGCGGCCGCCGTCGCGCTCGGGCGCCACCGCGCGCACGAAGTCGCGGCTGCTGCGCTGCTCGGACCATTGCGCGCCCCCGCCGTTGGCCAGCAGCAGCGTGGCGCCGCCGTCGGCCAGCGCCAGGCCCACCGGCGACGGCAGCGACAGGTCGACCGGCCGGCTGTCCAGCAGCCGGCCGTCGCGCGCAAACCGCAGCACGCGGCGCGCCGCCGGGTCGAGCACCCAGGCCGCCAGGTCCGGGCCCAGCGCGAGCGCGGTGCCGGGCCCCACCGGGGCGCCGGCGACGGCGATGACGAGGTCGCCCGCGAGGTCGGCGCGCCACAGCCGCGCCGGGTTGCGGTCGGCCACCAGCAACTCCAGGCCACGCAGCGCCAGCGGCCCCGGCGACAGCCAGCGCACCAGCATGTTGCCGGCGGGCGCGGGCGCCGAAAGCCGGCCGCCTTGCAGCGTGCGCCAGCGCAGCGGCGGACCCGCTGCCGCAAGAGGCTGCGGATCGCCCCCAGGCGCGGCGCAGCCCGCCAGGCCGCCGAGGCCCGCGGCAGACGCCCAGGCCAGCAGCCGGCGGCGCGGCAGCGTCACCATCGCCCCGGCCCCGATGTCTGCGCACCGCCGACGATGCCCGGCGGCGTGCGCGGCAGGCCCGAGTGGCACAGGTCGCAGCGATCGGCGCCCCACGCGATGCGGTCGTTGTGGCACATGCCGCAGAACTTGCCGTCCAGGATGTCGGCCATCTGAACGTCGTTGGCGCCGGCGCGCATCTTGAAACCCAGCTCCTGGTGGCACACCTTGCAACGGAAGCGGATGCGGTGGAACCAGTGCGGGAAGACCACCGGCCGCACGCCGCTCGCGTCGGAGCGGCGGTTGAGCACGACGTCACCGTACTCGGCCTGCAGCGCCACCGGCAACAGCAGCAACGCCAGCCCGCAGGCCAGCGCCTTCACGGCGCCGCCCTCGGCAGGCGCAGCGACTCGTTGGGCACGCTGTGGCAGCGGTTGCACTCGGTCAGCGGGAAGGCTACGGCGCCATGGCACAGGCCGCACTGTTCGCCGTTGAGGATGGCCGTCATGCTGAAGCGGTTGGCCCCGATCTGGGCCTTGAAGAGCTGGTCGTGGCAGTTGGCGCAGTCCAGCCACAGCGTGTGCTGGCGGTGCGGGAACTTCACCGCCGGCATCGAGCCGTACTTGGCGATGATGATCTCGTCCTCGCGCAGCCGCACCTGCGTTTCGGGGAACAGGTTGGTGCGCGGCTGGATGGCACCGCTGTCGATGGCCTGGACCCAGTTGACGAGGTTGCCGGCGGTGTCGCGCGGCAGCAGCGCGAGGGCCTCGGCCGGCTGCTGCAGCAAGCCGATGGCCGGGCTCTTGGGGTCGTGCACGCCGTCGGCTTCGAGCCGCTGCCACAAGCCGGGCGCGGCCCAGGCGGCCATGGCAAGCATCACCAGCAGCAGCATCGCGGCCGCGGCCTGGCGTGCAAGGCGGGATCGGCCGGGGTTCATGCACGGTCAGCCGGGGATGTAGATGCCGCCGGCGCGGATGGCCCGCACCAGCTCGCGCGTGGCTTCTTCCAGGCGCTGGATGGCGGCCTCGTGGTCGCCCTTCTTCGCCGCCGCCTCGGCCTCGCCGCGCAGCCGCGTCGAGCGGTCGACAAAGCCTTGCATCAACGACGCCGACTGCGGCCGGTCGGCCAGCAGCACCTGGATCAGCATGCGGTGGGTGTCGTTGCGGTCGATCTCGTAGTCGTACTCATCGCGCTTGTTGGCGAAGTTCAGCGACCGCACCAGCGTGTCGCCGCGGCGCAGCGTCTCGATCGACACCCGCGCCGTGAGGTAGGCGCGGTCGAGCAACGGCCGCGCTTCGTCGAGCCGGCCGGCCGCGGCGCGGCGTTCGGCATCTGCGATGAGCTCGGCGATGCGGCGCGTGGCCTGCACCGCAACGGCTGCGCCGCCCTTTTCCTGCGTGATGCGCTCTTGCGCCACCAGCAGCGCGCGGGCGCTGTCCAGCCGCGCGTCGAAATCGCGCCGCGCCTTGACCTCGGCCACCTGTTCGGGCTTGGCCAGCCGCGCGCCGTTCATCATCTCGCGCGCCGCCTGGTCGAGCAGCCGCGCTGCTGCCGGCAGGTCGCCGCCTTGCAGCGTGGCCGCGGCTTCGCGGTGGATGAGGCGTGCGTTGTCGCGTTTCTCGCGCGCCGCAGGCTCGCCGCTGGCTTCGATCTGGCGCGCCGCCGACGACGACTCGATCAGCGTGCCCACCGACTGCAAGCGGCGCCCGAGCTGCTCGCGGTCCTGCGCCTGCGCGTTGCAGGCCAGCAGGGCCGCCAGCAGCCAGCCGAGCACGCGCTTCACGGCGGGCTCCCGGTCGGCATCGGCATCGACAGGCCCGCGGCCAGCAGCGCGCGTTGCAGGTACAGCGCGGCGTTGCGGATGTGGCCCAGTGCGCCGGCCACGTCGCCCGCCTGCGACCTCTGCAGCGCGTGGGCTCGCAGCGTGCGGCTGGTTTCGGCGTAGCGCTCGATCAGCGCCAGCGCGTCGGCGCGCGGCTTCAGCTCCTGCACCGCCAGCGGCACGAGGTCGGCCAGGCCCTGGTGGCGCTGCAGTTCCTGCTGCAGTTCCTGCTCCGGCGTGACGGCGCTGGGCGTGTAGTTGATCTCGCGCGTGCCCAGCGCATGCTGCAGACCCGCCAGCACGTGGCGCTCGGCGATCGCCAGCGTGTGCACCGCCTCTTCGTGGCGGCCGGCGTCGACGAAGTAGCGCGCCGTGCTCATCAGGCCCAGGGCGGCGAAGAGGTCGCCGTCCATCGGGCCGCTCGGTTCGGCCGCCGGGTTGAGGCCCGGCGCGCCGGGCCAGCCCTGCACCAGGCGCTCCAGCGTCGCCATCATCTGCTGCTGGCGCTGCCGCGCGGCGGCCTGGCGCGCCTTCGCATCGGGCACCAGGCGGCGCGCCTGGCCCATCTGGCGCAGCGCTTCGTCGATGGCCTGGCGGGCCGCCGCCAGGTCGCCGCGACGCAGCGCGTCCTCGGCCAGCGACTGGTGCAGCCGGCCCTGGTCGAAGTGGCCCTGGGCCTGGCTGTTGCCGCTGGCGGCAATGCGCTGCGCCGTCGGCGAGTCATTGAGCAGCCGCGCCGCCAGTTGCACCCGCTGCTCGACCTGCGTGCGGCTGTCGTCGGCCGCGGCGCTGCCGATCAGGCAGGCGGCCCCCGTCAGCGCCAGAGACAGTGCCGTCGCCGCGCGATTCATGGCTTGGCCTCGCCGGCCACCGTGGCCACGGTCTTCTTGCGCGAGTGGCACAGCCTGCACTCCGAGACCGGGAACGCGACCTTGCCGTGGCAGGCGCCGCATTGCTGGCCGAGCAGGATCGAGGCCATGCTGATCTGGTTGGCGCCCTTCTGCGGCACGAAGATCTTCGGGTGGCAGTTGCTGCAGTCCAGCCACTCGGTGTGCTGCTTGTGCGGGTAGACGACGTCGGGCATCGAGCCCTTGACCTCGCGCACGATGTTGAGGTCCATCACGATGGCAGCGGCCGCCGGATCACTGCGGTCCCAGCGCGGCG
Source organism: Rubrivivax sp. (assembly GCA_043760065.1). Taxonomy (GTDB): domain Bacteria; phylum Pseudomonadota; class Gammaproteobacteria; order Burkholderiales; family Burkholderiaceae_C; genus Rubrivivax. The sequence goes on along the minus strand of JAYUPN010000293.1, from coordinate 253 downwards.
TGATCAACTTGCCATCGAGCGCCTTGACCCAGTCGACATGGTTGCCGGCCGTGCTCTTGGGCAGCGCGGCGAAGGCGACGTCCGGCGGCTGCAGCTGCAGCGTCATGTCGTTGGCTGGGTCGTGGATGCCCGAGTCCACCGCCGGCCGGTTGAAGCGGCCCAGCGGCTTGAGCAGGCGGTTGAAGGCGTTGACTTCGGCCGCCGCGGCGCTGCCGGCGGGCGGGCGCGCCACCACCGGCTGCGCCGCAGCGGC
>JAYUPN010000292.1:0-2984 GCA_043760065.1 Rubrivivax sp. | reverse complement strand
AGTCGTGACCGAGTGGCCGAAGGTGCTCCCCTGCTAAGGGAGTATGTGGGCAAAACCTGCATCAAGGGTTCGAATCCCTTCGACTCCGCCAGCGAACCTGAGGCGCCCCGAACAGGGCGCTTTTTCTTGGCCGCGCCGGGCTGCCCAGAACCTGCCGGACGGAAGTCGAACAGCCGGGAGACCATCTTGCCCTTGAGCGACATCGAGATCGCGCGCCAGGCCACGCTGTGGCGCATCACGGCGCTGGCCCAGCAACGCCTGGGCATTGCCGAAGAGCACGTCATCCCCTACGGCCATCACAAGGCCAAGCTGGCGCTGCCTTTCGTCGAGTCGCTGGCCGGCCGCTGCGAGGGCAAGCTGGTGCTGGTGACGGCGATCAGCCCGACGCCGGCGGGCGAGGGCAAGACCACGACCACGGTCGGCCTGGGCGACGCGCTCAACCTGATCGGCAAGAAGGCGCTGATCGCGCTGCGCGAGCCCTCGCTGGGTCCGGTCTTCGGCATGAAGGGTGGCGCCACGGGCGGTGGCCGCGCGCAGGTGGTGCCGATGGTCGACATCAATCTGCACTTCACCGGCGACTTCCACGCCATCGCGCTGGCCAACAACCTGCTGGCCGCGGCCATCGACAACCACGTCCACCACGGCAACGCCTTGGACATCGACGTGCGCCGCATCACCTGGAGACGGGTGATGGACATGAACGACCGCGCGCTGCGCGACATCACCGTGGGTCTGGGCGGGCCGGCCAACGGCTACCCGCGCCAGGACGGTTTCGACATCGTGGTGGCGTCGGAGGTGATGGCGATCCTGTGCCTGGCGACTTCGCTGGCCGACCTGAAGGAACGCCTGGGCCGCATCATCGTGGCCGAGACGCGACACCGCCAGAGCGTGCGCGCGCGCGACCTCAAGGTGCACGGCGCGATGGCGGTGCTGCTGAAGGACGCGCTGGCGCCCAACCTCGTGCAGACGCTGGAGAACAACCCGGCGCTGCTGCACGGCGGACCCTTTGCCAACATCGCCCACGGCTGCAACTCCGTCATCGCCACGCGCACGGCACTGCGGCTGGCCGACTACGTGGTCACCGAGGCCGGCTTCGGTGCCGACCTGGGGGCCGAGAAGTTCATCGACATCAAGTGCCGCAAGTCGGGCCTGTGCCCGGCCGCGGCGGTGCTGGTGGCGACCGTGCGCGCGATCAAGTTCCACGGCGGCGTTGAACTCGCCGACCTCGGCCGCGAGAACCTCGACGCGCTGGGCCGCGGCCTGGCCAACCTCGACCGCCACCTGCACAACCTGCGCGAGGTCTTCGGCCTGCCGTGCGTGGTGGCGATCAATCACTTTGCCGACGACACCGAGTCCGAGCACGCCCTGCTGCGCCAACGCATCGGCGCCCACGGTGTGGCCGTGCACAGCGCGCGGCACTGGGCCGAGGGCGGCGCCGGTGCGACGTCGCTGGCGCACGAGGTGGTCCGGCTGTGCAAGACGGCGAGCACCGTGCGCTTTGCCTACGACGACAGCGACACGCTGTGGAACAAGCTGCGCCTGGTGGCCACGCGCACCTACGGCGCCGTCGAGGTGCAGGCCAGCGCCGCGGTGCGCGCGCAGATCCAGCGCCTGCAGGACGAAGGCTACGGCCACTTCCCGGTCTGCATCGCCAAGACGCAGTACAGCTTCTCGACCCAGCCGCAGCTGCGCGGTGCACCCAGCGGCCATGTCGTCGAGGTGCGCGAAGTGCGGCTGGCCGCCGGCGCCGAGTTCGTGGTCCTGGTCTGCGGCGACATCATGACCATGCCCGGGCTGCCGCGCGTGCCGTCGGCCGAACGCATCGACCTCGACGAGCAGGGCCGCATCGTCGGCCTGTCCTGAGCCTGCGCCGGGTGCTGGCATGGCCAACAACACGGCGCGGCTGTACCGCATCGAAGCGCTGATCCGCTCGCGCGGGCATGTCAGCTTCCGGACGCTGCTGGACGAGCTGGACGTCTCGCCGGCCACGCTCAAGCGCGACCTGGAGTACCTGCGCAGCCGCATGGGCGCGCCGATCGAATACGACCGCGACCTCAACGGCTACCGCTTCGGGGCCGTTGCCGCCGCCGGCATTCGGCAAGAACTGCCCGGGCTGTGGTTCAACGAGCCGGAGCTGTACTCGCTGCTCACCGCGCAGCAACTGCTGGCCGGGCTGGACAGCGACGGCCTGCTCAGCCGCCACCTGCAACCGCTGCTGGACCGCATCCACCAGCTGCTCGGCAGCGGCGAAGGCGAGGCCGCGGCGGCGCGGCTGATCAAGCGCATCAAGGTCGTCACGGCGCTGCGCCGCCCGGTGCCCAGCCGCTTCTTCGAACGTGTCAGCGCCGCGCTGCTGCAGCGCCAGCGGCTGCACCTGCGCTACCTGACGCGCGGCCGCGGCGAGGTCAGCGAACGCGAGGTCTCGCCGCAGCGCCTGGTGCACTACCGCAACACCTGGTATCTGGATGCCTGGTGCCACCGCGTCGACGCGCTGCGCCGCTTTGCGCTGGACGCCATCGAAGAAGCGCAGCTGCTCGAGCGCAAGGCGCGCGACCTGGCGATGAAGCGCGTCGAGGCCGAGATGGACGCCGGCTACGGCATCTACGCCGGCGGCCGGCGGCAGTGGGCAGTGCTGGTCTTCAACCCGCAGGCGGCGCAGTGGGCGAGCCGCGAGGAATGGCACCCTGAACAGCAAGGCCGCTGGCTGCCCGATGGCGCTTATCAGATGCGCCTGCCCTACGTGGACGCCACCGAGCTGGTGATGGACGTGCTGCGCCAGGGGCCGGAGGTCTGCGTCACCGCGCCGCCAGAGCTGGTCGACGCGGTGCGGGAGCGATTGCGCGCGGCAGCGGCGCAGTACCCCGGCTGAGCCGGGCGGCCGCGACTCAGAGGCTGAGAGTTTTTCGAGCGTGTCCGAGCAGCGCGTCAGAAGGCGTCCGATCTAGGCGCAAAGCGCAGCCATAGCTCGGGCTATGGCGAGCATT
>JAYUPN010000291.1:0-7682 GCA_043760065.1 Rubrivivax sp. | reverse complement strand
GATCATTTCTTTCTTGGCGTCGCGCGAAGACTTTTCGCCTTCGTTCATGCGCTTGTTGATCTGCTTCAGGTCTTCAAGCGGCACCACGGCGCGGGCCTGCTGGTCGGTCAGCTTCTTTTGCAACTCTTGCACCGGCGGCAGGTTGCGCGCCAGCACCACGCTGTACGGCTTGCCGGCAGCGACCTCTTTCTCGGCCCACTTCAGGTTCAGCAGGTTGGGCGGAAAGCTCTTGATGAAGTAGTCTTGCGGCATGCCGCATTTGTCGACCAGGATCTTGCGCAACACGCGCTCGTAGCGGCGCACGTCGTCCACCTGCGAGCGCAGGATGCCGCACAGCTTCTCGATCGTCTTCACGGTGAAGCGGATCGTCATCAGGTCTTCGCTGATGGCGTGCTGCGCCTTGTTGTAGGGCACCGACTTGTAGCCCTCTTTTTCGTAGGACTTGCGCATCTTGTCGAAGTGCGTGCGCAGGGTTTCAAACTTCACCAGCGCCAGCTTTTTAAGTTCTTCAAGCTTTTTGGTCAGCGCCTTGCTGCCGCCTTGGCCGTCGTCGTCGTCTTCTTCGTCGAATTCGTCGAAGTCTTCTTCGGCCACGTAGTCGTCGGCCTCGTCGCTGCTGATGAAGCCGTCCACGGCTTCGGAAATCTGCATGCCGCCGGCGGCGATCTTGTCGGCGGTGGCCAGTATCTCGGCGATGGTCGTCGGCGACGCGCTGATGGCCAGCATCATGGCCTGCAGGCCGCCTTCGATCCGCTTGGCGATTTCGATCTCGCCTTCACGCGTCAGCAGTTCCACGGTGCCCATTTCGCGCATGTACATGCGCACCGGGTCGGTGGTGCGGCCGAATTCGCTGTCCACCGTCGACAGCGCGGCTTCGGCGGCTTCTTCGGCTTCTTCCTCAGTGGCCGTGGTGGCACCGCCACCGGCCACCAGCAGCGTGGCCGCGTCGGGCGCCTGCTCGTACACGGCAATGCCCATGTCGTTGAGCATCGAGATGATCGCTTCGAGGATTTCCTCGTTGATCAGTTTCTCGGGCAGGTGGTCGTTGATTTGCTGGTTGGTCAGGAAGCCGCGCGTCTTGCCCATCTTGATGAGCGTCTTCAGCTCCTGGCGACGCTTGGTGGCTTCTTCCTCGGTGAGCGTGGTCTCCTCAAGGCCGAACTCGCGCATCAGCGCGCGCTCCTTGGCGCGGCTGACCTTCATGCGCAGGGGCTTGGCCTTCTCGGTCTTCTCGTCGGCGACCTCGACTTCGACTTCGCCTTCGATCTCGGCCTCGATGTCGCCGAGGTCGACTTCCTCGACCAGCTCAGCACCCTTCTTGACCGGCTCGGCGCCCTTCTTGCCGGCCTTGCCCGGCTTGACCTCTGGCTTGGCAGCCGTCTTGCCTGCCGGCTTGGCGGGCTTGGCTTCGGCCTTCGCCGGTTTGGCTTCGGCCTTCGCCGGCTTGGCGTCGACCTTGGCCAGCTTGGCGTCGACCTTGGCCGGCGCAGCCTTGGTGGCCTTGGCCTCGGCAGCAGGCTTGCCCGCCGGCTTGGCCGCTGGCACGGCCTTGGCCGCTGGCTTGGCCGCCGGCTTGACCGCCGGTTTGGCCTTGTGGTCTTCGGCGTGCTTGGCAACGGGCTTGGCCACGGGATGGGCGGCAGGCGCGGGCTTCTTGGCGGTCATGCGGATCCTTGAAAGGAGGGAGGCGACAGACGCGGGGCCCATGCGGCGGCCGCTGTCGCGCGGGAATGCTTCTGCTGCGCTGGCATCGGCGCGAGGGCTCGCGCGTGTCGGGCGGGCAAGTTCGCGTGAACCGACCAGATCTGCAGCCCTGGCGGGCAGGTGGTGACCGCTTGAACCCTTGACAAGGGTGGTCGGGCCTGAATTCCCGCTGAGGATGCTGCTGTCACTCTTGCCGCTGCGACAAACGCAGGATTATACCTCGACGCCCGGCGATTCCACGCTGGCTTCAGGCAGGTCGTGGCGGGCTGGCCGGCATCTGGGCCGCCTTCAATGCAGCGATGCGGTCGTTGATGCCGCGCAGGCGGACCATGTCCTCGGGCGTGCTCGCCGTCGCCGCGAGCTCGCGCGACTCGATCGCCATGCGGTCGATCCACAGCCGCGCCACCACGCGCATCAGGTCCTCGAAGCTCTGTTCCTCTTCGGCATCCGCCGCGTCGACCCAGCGCCGGGCTTGTGCGTGCCAGGCCTGGTCCTGCATGGCCTGCTCCAGCGCCGACCAGGTCTGGTCGCCGTGTTCGGTGAGCTGCACTTCGAGCCAGGCCACGACCTCGCCGTGATCGCCGCCGAGTTCGTGCAGCATCGTGTGGTCGTCGCCGGGCAGCCGCGCCCACCAGTCGCTGTGGCGCAGCAGCAGGCGCAGCGCCAGGTCGGCCAATGCCGCGGGTGCGCGCCGGCCGGCCGCGCGCAAAGGCGCACGCTGCGGCGGCAGCCGCGGTGCCGTCACCGGCCGGGCCGCGGGTGCAGCAGCGTCGCCCCACAGCGACGTCAGTTCGGCCAGATCGAGCTGGGCCTGGCGCGCCAGTTCGGCCAGCATCTGACGCTTCAGGCCGCCGTCGGGCAGCGCCAGCCACATCGGCTTGGCCTGCGCCAGCATGCGCGAGCGCCCTTCGGCGGTGGCCATCTCGGCGCCCGAGCTGGCCTGCTCGATCAGCTGGCGCGACAGCGGCACCGCCTGCGCCACCTGCTGCTCGAATGCCGTGGCGCCGAGCTCGCGCACGTAGCTGTCGGGGTCGTGCTCGGGCGGCAGGAACAAGAAGCGCACCGAGCGCAGGTCGGTGGCATGCGGCAGTGCGGCCTCAAGTGCGCGGCCCGCAGCTCGACGCCCGGCCGCGTCGCCGTCGAAGCTGAAGACCACCGCGTCGGTGAAGCGGAACAGCTTCTGCACGTGCTCGGCCGTGCAGGCGGTGCCCAGCGTTGCCACGGCGTTGGGGAACCCGCTCTGCGCCAGCGCCACGACGTCCATGTAGCCCTCGACCACCAGTGCGTAGCCCTTGTCGCGCAGCGCCTGGCGCGCCTCGAACAGGCCGTACAGCTCACGGCCCTTGCTGAACAGCGGCGTCTCGGGCGAGTTGATGTACTTGGGCTTGGCGTCGTCGAGCACACGACCGCCGAAGCCGATGACCTCGCCGCCGACGGCGCGGATCGGGAACATGATGCGGTCGCGGAACCAGTCGTAGCGGCCGCGGTCGCTGTCCGCGGGCTGCTGGGCCGCGCCGTCGGCGCCGACGCCGTCGTCCTTGCTGCGCACCAGGCCGGCTTCCTCGAGCAGCGGGTCGTCGTAGGCCGGGAAGACGCCGGCCAGCGTGCGCCAGCCGGGCGGCGCGAAGCCGATGCCGAAGCGCGCGGCGACAGCACCCGTGAGGCCGCGCTGCTTGAGGTAGTCCACCGCCCGCGGGTGGGCGCGCAGCTGGCCGCGGTAGAAGTCCGCCGCCTTGCTCAGCACTTCGCCCAGCGACAGCCGCCGCTGGCGCAGCGTGTCGCGGCGCTGGCGTTCGTCGGCGCTGACCTGCTCTTCCGGCACCGTCAGTCCCGCGCCCTGCGCCAGGTCGCGCACGGCCTCGACGAAGCTCAGGCCCAGGTGCTCGGTCAGGAAGCGGATCGCGTCGCCGCTGGCGCCGCAGCCGAAGCAGTAATAGAACTGCTTGGCCGGGCTGACCGAGAAACTGGGCGACTTCTCGCCGTGGAAGGGGCACAGGCCCATCAGGTTGGCGCCGCCGCGCTTGAGCTCGACGTGGCGGCCCACGACGTCGACGATGTCGACGCGCGAGAGCAGTTCCTGCAGGAAGCCCGGCGGGATCACGCCCCGAGTCCGGCCAGGCCGCTGTCGGGGCCGGGTGCCGGCACCAGCGCGAACATGCCCTTGTAGTCGCGCACCCACTGCGCGACCAGCGCCGACGGCATGGGTGCCGCGATGCCGGTGCCCTGCCCGATGGTGCAGCCCAGCTCGAGCAGCATGCGCGCCTGCGCCGGGCTCTCGACGCCTTCGGCCACCACGACGCAGCCGAAGGTGCCGGCCAGGCCGATCACGCCTTCGACGATGGCGCGGTCCTGCGGGTCGTCGAGCATGTGGTGGACGAAGCTGCGGTCGATCTTGAGCACGTCCACCGGCAGCCGCTTCAGGTAGGTCAGCGTCGAGTAGCCGGTGCCGAAGTCGTCGAGCGCAAATCGCACGCCCAGGGCGCGGCAGCGCGCCAGCAGCGCCGAGGTGGCTTCGATGTCGGCGTGCGCCGCGGTCTCGAGCATTTCGATCTCGAGGTGCGGCGCCAGCGACTCGGCGTGGCGCGCCAGCAGTTCGGACAAGCGCAGCGCGAAGTCGGGCTCCTGCAGGTGGCGCGCCGAGACGTTGACGCTGACCGAGAAGTCCAGGCCGTCGCGGCGCCAGGAGGCCAGGTGGTCCAGCGCCTGCGCGATGACCCAGTCGCCGATGCGCGAGGACAGCCCCGTGTTCTCGATCAGCGGCAGGAACTGCAGCGGCGCCACCAGGCCGTGCTGAGGGTGCTCCCAGCGCAGCAGGGCCTCGAAGCCGTGCACGTGGCCGCTGCGCATGTCGACCTTGGGCTGGTAGTAGAGCAGGAACTCCTGCTGGTCCAGCGCCTCCTGGATGCGGCCGATGGCGAGCGCGCGCTCCTCGGTGCGGCGGCGGTGCTCGGGGTCGAAGAAGAGGTAGCCGTTGCGGCCCGACTGCTTGGCGCCGTACATCGCGTGGTCGGCGTGGCGCAGCAGCGTGTCGGCGTCGCTGCGGTCGATCGGGTAGACGGTGGCGCCCATGCTGGACGTGACCTGCACCGGGTCCTGCGCCGGGTCGACGACGTAGGGCTGCGAGACGACGCGCAGCACGCGCTCGACGGCCAGCCGCGCTTCTTCCAGCGTGCCGGCGCGCAGCAGCAGCACAAATTCATCGCCACCCAGCCGCGCGGCGCTGTCGGTCCAGTGTTCGCGGCTGCGCAGCGCGCTGCGCAGGCGGCCGGCGAGTTCGGACAGCAGCCGGTCGCCGGCGGCGTGGCCGAAGCGGTCGTTGACGGGCTTGAAGCGGTCGAGGTCGAGGTAGCAGACGACGAGCAGGTAGCCGTCGCGGTCGGCGGCGCGCATCGCGTCGTCGAGCAGTTCCGACAACCGCGCCCGGTTGGGCAGTCGCGTCAGCTCGTCGAAGTGGGCCTGCCGCTCGAGCTGCTCGCGCTGCGCCTGCTGCTGCGTGATGTCGCTGATGACCAGCACGTGGTAGCGCAGCGAATTGTCGGCACCCGGCAGCGGCCCTTGCACGGTGGAGATGGTGGCCTGCAAGGTGCACAGCTCGCCGCTGCGGCGGCGTTCGAGCAGTTCGCCGCGCCAGCTGCCGGTGTCGCGCAGCCCGGCCCACATCGCGGCGCGCTGCTGGCGTGCCACCGGGTCGGCCGGGTCGGGCCGCAGCAGCGACGGCACGGTGCCCAGCACCTCGTCGCGTGGCACGCCCAGGATCAGTGAGTAGGCGGGGTTGACGTCGAGCGCACGCAGGTCGGGGTCGGTGATGAGCAGGCCTTCGTGCAGGTGCTGGAAGAGGCTGACCGACATCAGCTGGCGTTCTTGCGCCTGGCGTTTGTCGTGCACGTCGGCCAGCGTGGCCAGCAGGTGCACGGGGTGGCCGGCACCGTCGCGTTCGATGACCAGCAGCGTGGCCTCGAGCCAGTGCCAGCCGCCCGCGCGCGGCATGCGCAGCTCCAGCTGCCGGCGGCCGTCGTCGCCGACGGTCAATGCGGCGATGGCGTCGGCCAGCGCGCGGCGGTCCTCGGGGTGCACCTGCTGGTGCCAGGCGCGGGGGTCCCAGTGTTTGTCGGTGTGGCCGGTCAGCGTGCGCCAGGCGGCCGATGCAAAGCCGTCCTCGCGCTGCAGGTGCCAGTCGGCGACGCCGAGCCGCGAGCCGTCGAGCGCCCACTCCCAGCGCTGCGCGCGGCCGCGCCAGTCCACCGTGGCGGCGTGGCTGACGAGCAGCAGCGCGAGTGCCGATCCGACCCAGGCCGCCAGCGCGGCCGGCACGCTGCCGCCGGCGATCCAGAACGACAGGCCCTTGGACGCCGAACCGGCGACCATCAGCGACGCGATCAGCAAGCCGCTGGCCGCCAGCGCCAGCTGGCCGCGCAGCACCAGCACCACCACCACGACGTGCGGCAGGAACAGCGCCATCGCGCCGACCGGCGAGCGCGCCGACGGCGACAGCCACAGCAGCCACAGCATCAGCGCCACCGCCGCCAGGCCGACGGCCGACGAGCGCCAGGCCAGGCCCGGCTGCAACGCGATGAGCAGGCCGCGGTCGAAGGCCAGCACCGCCACCGACGTGCACAGCATGCCCAGGCCGAGCACGCACCAGCCGACGCTGAAGGCTTCCCAGGGCGCCAGGCCCATCGTCGCCGTGACCCAGCTGGCCACCGCCACCGCCGCCGGCAGCGCAGCGCCGCCGACCACGGCGCCGGCCAGGATGCCGACGTCGGCCGGACGCTCGAAGCGGGCGTCGAACTCCAGGCGCTTCATCACCGCGTGCGCCAGCATCGACGACACCACCACCACCGAAGCCCCCAGCAGCGCCGCGCCCCAGCCCATGCCCGAGCCGAGCAGCGCCGCCAGCGTGCCGACCCCGATGCCGATCAGCACGCTGCTGCCCCAGCGCCACTGCGCGGCCAGCGCCAGCCCGGCGGGCATGGCGATCGCGCTCCAGGGCGCCAGCGCCAGGCTCAAGGTGCCGGCGTACGACAGCACGAGTGCTGCCAGGCCGAGTGCGAGCACGCTCAGGCCGGCGGCGGCGGCGGTGTTGAGCGCGCCCAGCCGCTCGCGCAGCCCGGGGTCGCCGCGGGGATCGTTCAAGGCATGCTGCCTTCAGTGCACCTGTCAGCCCCGGTGTGTCGTCTCAAAGTGCAAAGTCGGACAGCTTGCGGCCGCTGGCCAGGGCGGCCTTCAGCCAGTTGGGTTGCAGGCCGCGGCCGGACCAGGACTGCCCGCTGGCCGCGTCGCGGTACTTGGCCGCCACCTTGGCCTTGGGCTTGCCGTTGCCGGCGGGCCGGGACGCTGCCGCCGAACGGGAGCCGATGTCGGCCAGCGTCAACCCGTATTGCGCCATCAGCGCGCGCACCTGCGCCACGGCTTCGGCGCGTTCGTTGCGCTGGGTTTCGATGATCTGCTTTTCGAGTTCGGCCCTTTGGGCCAGCAGGTCGGCAAGGCGGGGATGGGCCATGGGGCGCTCCGTAGGTGCAAGGGGAATTGCGACGACTGTATCCACTGCCTCGGCAACTGTCGGCAGGGAGATACCCAGCAAGTCACGGGGCAGGCGGCACGTATCCCGCGGGCTTGTCGCCGCCGTCGCCGAAGAAGAACTGCTCCATCTGCCGCGCCAGGTACTGCCGCGCCCGGGCATCGGCCAGGTTCAAGCGGTTTTCGTTGACCAGCATGGTCTGGTGCTTCTTCCAGGCCTCGAAGGCTTCCTTGCTGACGTTGTCGTAGATGCGCTTGCCCAGCTCACCCGGGTACGGGCTGAAGCCCAGGCCCTCGGCCTCTTTCTTGAGATACACGCATTGCACCATTCGAGCCATCTTTGCACCTTTGGATATTCAGACGAGTTTCTTGACCAGCACCTGCGAGCGCCGGTCCCAGTTGTATTTGCGTTTGCGCGCCTCGGGCAGCCAGTCGGGGTCGACCTGCGTGAAGCCGCGGCG
>JAYUPN010000290.1:0-7684 GCA_043760065.1 Rubrivivax sp. | reverse complement strand
CAGATCTTCTGCGCCGTGGAGCGGCCAATGCCGTAGATCGAAGTCAGGCCGATTTCGGCGTGCTTGTGGGGCGGGATGTTGATACCGGCAATGCGTGCCATGGTGTTCCTCTAAATCAGCCTTGACGCTGCTTGTGGCGCGGGTCGGTGCAGATCACACGGACCACACCCTTGCGGCGAATGACCTTGCAGTTGCGGCACATCTTCTTGACGGAAGCGGCGACTTTCATGCTTTCTCCTTGACCCCAAAACTTGAATCTTCACTTGGCGCGGAACACGATGCGTGCCCGCGTCAAGTCGTACGGCGTGAGTTCCACGGTGACCTTGTCACCGGGCAGGATGCGGATGTAGTGCATGCGCATCTTGCCGCTGATATGCCCCAGCACCACGTGGCCGTTCTCGAGCTTCACGCGGAAGGTGGCATTGGGCAGATTCTCGAGAATCTCGCCCTGCATTTGAATGACGTCGTCTTTGCTCATCAGCTCGTCTTGAAGTTGGCCTTCTTGAGGAGCGACTCGTACTGCTGGCTCATCACATAACTCTGCACCTGGGCCCAGAAGTCCATCGTGACCACGACGATGATCAGCAGCGAGGTGCCGCCGAAGTAGAAGGGCACGTTGTACTTGAGGACCAGGAATTCGGGCAGCAGGCAGACGGCCGTGATGTACACGGCACCGGCCAGCGTCAGGCGGCCCAGGATGCGGTCGATATGCTTGGCGGTCTGCTCACCCGGGCGGATGCCGGGGATGAAGGCGCCACTCTTCTTCAGGTTGTCCGCGGTCTCGCGGCTGTTGAAGACGAGCGCGGTGTAGAAGAAGCAGAAGAACACGATCATCGCCGCGTACAGCATGACGTAGATCGGCTGGCCCGGCGACAGCGCGCCGGCCATGTCCTTGAGCCAGCGCATGCCCTCGCCGGTGGCGAACCAGCCCACCACCGTGGCCGGCAGCAGGATGATGCTGCTGGCGAAGATCGGCGGGATGACGCCGCTCATGTTGAGCTTGAGCGGCAGGTGCGAGCTCTGGCCGCCGTAGACCTTGTTGCCGACCTGGCGCTTGGCGTAGTTGACCAGGATCTTGCGCTGGCCGCGTTCGACGAACACCACCGCGAAGGTCACGAAGACGACCACGGCCAGGATGAAGAGGCAGGCCACGATGCTCATGGCACCGGTGCGCACGAGCTCGAACAGCCCCGCCATCGCCGACGGCAGGCCGGCGACGATGCCGGCGAAGATCAGGATCGAGATGCCGTTGCCGAGGCCGCGTTCGGTGATCTGCTCGCCCAGCCACATCAGGAACATCGTGCCGGCCACCAGGCTGACGACGGTGGTCATGCGGAAACCGAAGCCGGGTGCGAGCACGAGGCCGGCGGAACCCTCGAGTGCCAGCGCGATACCGAGGCTCTGGAAGATCGCCAGCAGCAAGGTGCCGTAGCGTGTGTACTGCGTGATCTTGCGCCGGCCGGCTTCGCCTTCCTTCTTGATGGCCTCGAGCGAGGGCACCACGTAGGTCATCAACTGCATGATGATCGACGCGCTGATGTACGGCATGATGCCGAGCGCGAAGACGGTGAAGCGGGACAGCGCGCCACCGCTGAACATGTTGAACATGTTCAGGATGCCGCCGCTCTGGCCCTTGAACAGCTGCGCGAGCTGGTTCGGGTCGATGCCGGGCACGGGGATGTGCCCGCCGATGCGGTAGACCACCAGCGCCAGGATCAGGAAGACGATCCGGCGACGCAGGTCACCGAACTTCCCGCTCTTGGCCAGTTGGTTCGCAGAGGTTGCCACGGCTGGTGTGTTCCTTCGAGCCTTGTGGTCAGGCGACAGAGCCGCCGGCGGCTTCGATCGCCGCCTTGGCGCCGGCCGTCGCGACGATGCCCTTGAGCACCACCTTGCGCGTCAGTTCGCCCGACTTGATGACCTTGACGTGCTTGATCAGCTGACGCACCAGGCCCGCGGCCTTCAGCGTCAGCAGGTCGACTTCGTCGGCGCCGAGCTTTTCCAGGTCGGCCAGGGTCACTTCACCGTTGTACTTGAGCGTCGTCGACTTGAAGCCGCGCTTGGGCAGGCGACGCTGCAGCGGCATCTGGCCGCCCTCGAAGCCGACCTTGTGGTAGCCACCGGCGCGGCTGGACTGGCCCTTGTGGCCGCGGCCCGCGGTCTTGCCCAGGCCCGAACCGATGCCCCGGCCGACGCGGCGGCGTGCCTTCTTGGAGCCGTCTGCCGGCTTGATCTTGTTCAGTTCCATATCAGTCCTTCCGCGGAGCCGTCTCAAGGACGGACTGCGCGCCCTCGGGGGGCAGCGAACGAATGTGAGCTCGGGGGCTCATGCAACCACCTGGACGAGGTAGTCGACCTTGTTGATCATGCCGCGCACCGCCGGCGTGTCTTCGAGCACCTTGGTGCTGTTCAACTTGCGCAGGCCCAGGCCGCGCACCGTGTCGCGGTGCGACTGGCGGGTGCCAGCGACGCTGCGAACCAGCTTCACCGTGAGGGTCTTCTTTTCAGACATGTTGTTCTCCGCTTGGCAGCTGCGACAGGTCAGTTGAAGAGGTCTTCAACCGTCTTGCCGCGCTTGGCCGCGACTTCAGCCGGCGTCGTCGAGCGCTTGAGCGCATCGAGCGTGGCACGGACCATGTTGTACGGGTTGCTCGAACCCAGGCTCTTGGCAACGATGTCGGTCACGCCCATGACTTCGAACACCGCGCGCATCGGGCCGCCGGCGATGATGCCGTCACCCGGCTTGGCCGGCGCCATCAGCACCTTGGCCGCGCCGTGCTCGCCGCGCACGTTGTGCTGGATGGTGCCGTTGCGCAGCGCCACCTTGACCATGTTGCGACGCGCAGACTCCATGGCCTTTTGCACCGCGACCGGCACTTCCTTGGCCTTGCCCTTGCCCATGCCGATGCGGCCGTCGCCGTCGCCGACGACGGTGAGCGCAGCAAAGCTGAGCGTGCGGCCGCCCTTGACGACCTTGGTGACGCGGTTGACCGCGATCATCTTCTCTTTCAGACCGTCGTCGTTCTGTTCGGTCTGCGCGCGGGGAGTGAACTTTGCCATTGATGTCTTTCTTCGCTGCGCGGCTTAGAACTGGAGGCCGGCTTCACGCGCGGCTTCGGCCAGGGCCTTGACGCGGCCGTGGAACGCGAAACCCGAGCGGTCGAAAGCGACCTTGTCGATGCCGGCGGCTTTGGCCTTCTCGGCGATGCGCTTGCCCACCAGCGTGGCGGCCGTGACGTTGCCGCCCTTGCCGTTGCCGCCGAGCTGCTCGCGCACTTCCTTCTCGGCCGTCGAGGCGCTGGCCAGGATCTGGCTGCCGTCGTCGGACACGATGCTGGCGTAGATGTGCAGGTTGGAGCGGTGCACCGCGAGGCGGGCCACACGCTGCAGCGCGATGCGCGTGCGCGTCTGGCGCGAGCGGCGCAGGCGTTGTTCCTTCTTGGTCATGGTCATGGCGCTTTTCCTTTCGGACGTCCTTACTTCTTCTTCGTCTCTTTGAGCACCACGCGCTCACCGACGTAACGGATGCCCTTGCCCTTGTAGGGCTCGGGCGGACGGAAGGCCCGCACTTCGGCGGCCAGTTGTCCGACGACCTGGCGGTCGGCACCCGAGATCACGATCTCGGTCTGCGTGGGGGTGGCCACCTTGATGCCGGCAGGCATGTCCTTGACCACCGGGTGCGAGTAACCGACCTGCAGGTTCAACTTCTGGCCGGCAGCCTGGGCTCGGAAGCCCACGCCCACGAGCGCCAGCTTCTTCTCAAAGCCCTTGCTGACGCCACTGACCATGTTGTTGACCAGGGCGCGCATCGTGCCGCTCATCGCATCGGCCGCGGCCGAGGCGTTGGCCGGCGCGAAGCTCAGCTTGCCTTCTTCGCTCTTCACGCTCACCAGCGGGTTGAGCGCGCGCACCAGCGTGCCGTTGCTGCCCTTGACGGTGATGTTCTCTGCGGTGATCGCCACGTCCACGCCCTTGGGCACGGTGATGGGCATCTTTCCTACGCGGGACATGTTGCGGCTCCGTTCTTCTGGGAGGTCATGCGACGTAGCAAAGCACTTCGCCACCGACACCGGTCTGGCGAGCTTTGCGGTCGGTCATCACGCCCTTGGGCGTGGTCACGATCGCCACACCCAGGCCGTTCATGACCTGCGGAATGGCGTCGCGGCCCTTGTAGATGCGCAGGCCTGGGCGGCTGACGCGCTCGATGCGCTCGATCACCGGGCGACCCGCGTAGTACTTCAGCGCGACTTCGAGTTCGTTCTTGCCGTCGTTGTCCCGAATCGCGAAGCCGTCGATGTAGCCCTCGTCCTTCAGCACCTGCGCGATTGCGACCTTCAGCTTCGACGACGGCATCGTGACAGCCGCTTTCGCCACGCTTTGCGCGTTGCGGATGCGGGTCAGCATGTCGGCGATTGGATCACTCATGCTCATGAAATTGCTCCTGATCTTCTCGCCGAATTACCAGCTGGCCTTGACCATGCCGGGAATGTCGCCCTTGAAGGCGAGTTCGCGAATCTTGTTGCGGCCCAGGCCGAACATGCGGAAAGTGCCGCGGCCACGACCGGTGAGCACGCAGCGGTTGCGCAGGCGCGTCGGGTTGGCGTTGCGGGGCAGCTTCTGCAGCTCCAGGCGGGCGGCGTAACGCTCTTCGTCGCTGAGCTTGGCGTCGTTGCTGACGGCCTTGAGCTCGGCGTACTTCTTCGCGTACTTGGCAACCAGCTTCTCGCGCTTTTCTTCGCGCTTGATGATGGACAGTTTGGCCATGTCTTGGATTCCTTGTGCCGTCAGTTCTTGAACGGGAACTTGAATGCGGCGAGCAAGGCCCTGCACTCGTCGTCGTTCTTCGCGCTGGTCGTGATGCTGATGTTCATGCCGCGGATCGCGTCGATCTTCTCGTACTCGATTTCCGGGAAGATCACCTGCTCCTTGACGCCGATGTTGTAGTTGCCGCGGCCGTCGAAGCTGCGACCGCTGATGCCTCGGAAGTCGCGCACACGCGGCAGGGCCACGGTGACGAAGCGGTCGAGGAACTCGTACATGCGCACGCCGCGCAGCGTGACCATGGTGCCGATGGCCTGGCCCTCGCGGATCTTGAAGCCGGCAATCGGGCGCTTGCTCATCGTGACCACGGGCTTCTGGCCCGCGATCTTGGTCAGGTCACCGACGGCGGAGTCCATCACCTTCTTGTCCGACACAGCCTCGCTCACACCCATGTTGAGCGTGATCTTCTGCAGGCGCGGCACCTGCATCACCGAGGTGAAGCCGAACTTGGCCATCAACTCGGGAACGATCTTCTCGCGGTAGATGCCCTGCAGACGCGCCTTGGGCACCGGGCCCTGGTTGGCGGAGCCGGCGGGGGCTGCTGCTTGTTTCTTTGCCATGACTTAAGCCTTGATCTCTGCGCCGCTGGACTTGAAGACGCGGACTTTCTTGCCGTCTTCCTGCAGCTTGATGCCGACGCGGTCCGCCTTGCCGGTGGCGGCGTTGTAGATCGCCACGTTGGACTGGTGAATCGGCATTGTCTTGTCGACGACGCCGCCGGTGGTGCCCTTCAGCGGGTTGGGCTTAACGTGCTTCTTCACCATGTTGACGCCGTCGACGACGATGTGGTCGTCATCGACGCGCAACGACACGGTGCCGCGCTTGCCCTTGTCGCGGCCGGTGGTCACGATGACCTGGTCGCCTTTGCGAATCTTGTTCATGGTCGGGGTCCTAACGTGGGGGCGCTTAAAGCACCTCGGGCGCCAGCGAAACGATTTTCATGAAACGCTCGGTGCGCAGCTCACGCGTCACCGGCCCGAAGATGCGCGTGCCGATCGGCTCGAGCTTGGCGTTGAGCAGAACGGCGGCGTTGCCGTCGAACTTGATCAGGGAACCGTCCTGGCGGCGCACGCCCTTGGCGGTGCGCACGACGACGGCGCTGTAGACCTCGCCCTTCTTGACACGGCCCCGCGGCGCGGCTTCCTTGATGCTGACCTTGATGACATCGCCGATGCCTGCATAGCGGCGCTTGGAGCCGCCCAGCACCTTGATGCATTGGACGGACTTGGCGCCCGTGTTGTCGGCCACGTCGAGCCGCGTTTGCATTTGGATCATTTTGTTCTCCCCAACTTGCCCGCATCGGTGAACCGACACAGCCAGTCTTGGGCCCGTGTATGGGATGAAGCCGCTCGTGGAGGTTGGCTGCGAACGCAACAAACCGCCCCCGATGGGCGAAGCCTTGCAGTATGGCAGAAAGAGTGGGACCCCGTCAAGGGTCCCGGGCCTCAATCTTTTCAGGCCAGCACTTCTTTGGCCTGCTTGAGCAACGTGCCGGCGTCGCTGACCTCGAACTTGCCCGGGGCCTCGACGTTCAGCGACTTGACCACGCCGTCGACGACCAGCATCGAGTAGCGGTTGGAGCGCAGGCCCATGCCGCGCGCCGCCAGGTCCAGCGTCAGACCGGTGGCTTGGGCGAAGGCGGCGCTGCCGTCGGCCATCATGCGCACCTTGCCGGCGGTCTTCTGTTCGCGGCCCCAGGCGCCCATCACGAAGGCGTCGTTGACCGACAGGCACCAGATCTCGTCGACGCCGGCGGCCTTGAACGCCGCGGCCTGTTCGACGTAGCCTGGCACGTGCTTGGCGGAGCAGGTGGGCGTGAAGGCGCCGGGCAGCGCGAAGACCGCGATCTTCTTGCCGACGGTGGCCTTGTCCACGTCGAAGGTGTTGGGGCCGAGCGAGCAGCCGTTGCCTTCGACTTCGATGAATTCCTGCAGGCTGCCCGCGGGCAGCTTGTCTCCGACCTTCAGCATGGTGTCTCTCTCCTGCGGTATGGATGCGGCGTCTCAACGGAAACGACCGGCGCTGCAGTTTCCAGCAACCGGTCGTCGGTGGTGCGGGCAGGGTCTTTGCGCCCTGCCGTCCGGGGTCAGACGAGCCTGGCCTTCTCGACCAGGCGCGTCACGGTCCAGGACTTGGTCTTGCTGATCGGCCGGCCTTCGGCGATCTCGACCAGGTCACCGACCTTGTACTCGCCCTTTTCGTCGTGCGCGTGGTACTTGCTCGACTTGGCGACGATCTTGCCGTAGAGCTCGTGCGCGGTGCGGCGCTCGACCAGCACGGTGACGGTCTTGGAGCGCTTGTCGCTGACGACGCGGCCGACCAGGGTGCGCGTGTTCTTCGCCGGCGCCCCCGGTGTGGCGGACGGCGCGGCGGCTGCGGAGGTTTGTGCTTCGCTCATTTGGCGGACCCTTGCTTGGCTTGCTCGCGCTTCTTCTCGGCGATGATGGTCTTCACGCGGGCCACGTCGCGGCGCGTGTTGCCCAGCTGCGTGTGGTTGGTGAGTTGCTGGGTCGCGCGCTGCATGCGCAGGCCGAAGTGGGCCTTGAGCAGGCTGGAGACTTCACCCTCCAGCGCGGCGATGTCCTTGGTACGCAGTTCTGATGTCTTCATGTCAGTGTCCTTGGTCGGGCATCAAGTGCCGACCTGGCGTGCAACGAAGGTGCAGCGTAGCGGCAGCTTGGCCGAGGCCAGCAGAAAGGCCTCGCGGGCCAGTTGCTCGGGTACGCCGTTGAGTTCGTACAGCACCTTGCCCGGCTGGATTTCGGCCACGTAGTACTCGGGGTTGCCCTTGCCGTTGCCCATGCGCACTTCGGCCGGCTTCTGCGAAATCGGCTTGTCGGGGAAGATGCGGATGAAGATGCGG
>JAYUPN010000289.1:0-7699 GCA_043760065.1 Rubrivivax sp. | reverse complement strand
GGGATGTCCAGCCGGGTCTCGAAGCGCAGGTCGCGGTTGGTGACGATGCCGACCACCGTCTTGCCCTCGACGACCGGGAAGCCCGACACGCCGTGCTGGCGCGACAGCTCCATCACGCCGCGCACGGTGGCCGTGGGCGGCACCGTGATCGGGTCGCGCAGCAATCCTGACTCGTAGCGCTTGACACGCGCCACCTCGGCCGCCTGCTGGCGCGGCGTGAGGTTCTTGTGCACGATGCCGATGCCGCCTTCCTGCGCGATGGCGATCGCCAGGCGCGCTTCGGTCACGGTGTCCATCGCCGCCGACACCAGCGGCAGGTTCAGCGTGATGTTGCGCGACAGGGGGGTCGAGAGGCTGGTGTCGCGGGGCAACACCGTAGAGAAAGCCGGCACCAACAACACATCGTCGAAGGTGAGCGCTTTGCCGAGTAGGCGCATGCAAGAGCTCCAGACGCAAAAGTGGATTATAGGGAAGGCAGCACTCGCTCACGCCCGGTGACACTCGGTGCAGCCGCAGCCGCCCCGGGCGGCATAAACTTGGGGGATGATCCGGTCCATGCCTCCCCTCGCCGCTCGCCGGCGCCCCCCGTCACTGCGACGCGTCGCCCTGAGCCTGGCAGCCTGCACCTTGCTGGCCGCTGCGCTGCCCGAGCCCGCCCACGCGCAGTGGAAGTGGCGCGACAAGGACGGCCAGGTCAACGCCAGCGACCGTCCGCCGCCGCGCAGCGTGCCCGACAAGGACATCCTCAGCCGTCCTGCCCCCGATTCGCGTCGCCAGGCTGCTTCGCCGCCGCCCGCGACTGCTGCGTCCGCCGCAGCGCTCCCCGCTGCCAGTGCCCCGCCGACGGCGCTCGAGCGCGAAGTCCAGGCCCGCAAGCGGCAGGTCGAGCAGGATGCAGCCGCCAAGGCCAAGGCCGAAGAAGACCGCATGGCCGTGGTCCGGGCCGAGAACTGCCGCGCCGCGCGCAGCCAGCTCAGCACGCTCGAGTCGGGCCAGCGCGTGGCGCGCAGCAACGACAAGGGCGAACGCGAATTCCTCGACGACAAGGCCCGCGCCGACGAGACGCGGCGCGCGCGCGAAGTCATCGCCAGCGACTGCCGTTGAAGGCCGTTGAAGGCCGCTGACTGCCGCTGACTGCCGCTGAGGCCCGCCACCCGCGGCTTCAGCTGCCGGCGGCTTCGCCCGGCTTCGAGACGCGGGACTTCTGCCCTCGATCGCGCTTGTAGCGCAGCCGGCGCGCTTCTTTGGGGTCGACCTGCAGCGGCCGGTAGATCTCCACCCGGTCGAGGTCGCGCAGCGGCGTCGTCAGCTCGCGCACGCGGCTCCAGATGCCAGCCTTCACGTCCGCCAGCTGCAGGCCGTGGCGCTGCAGCAGGCCGCTGGCCGTCAGGGCGTCGGACAGCACCGCACCTGCCAGCAGCCGCAGCTCGCACAGGTCGGTGCTGCCGGGCGCCGGGCAATAGGCGACCTGCACCAGCAGCGATTCAGCGGGCGCCATAGACATCCTCGGCACGCCTGACGAAAGAGTCGACGAAGGTCTCGGCGACGCGGTCGAAGACCGGGCTGACCACCGTCTCCAGCGCCGGGCTGGCGAAGGCGTAGCGCAGATCGAATTCGATCTTGCAGGCCGCTTGCTCGCTGCCCGGCCGGCCCAGCGGCTTGAACAGCCAGGTCCCTTCCAGCACCGAGAACGGCCCGTCAACCAGCTGCACCGTCACCGACTGCGGCGCCACGTGCAGGTTGCGCGTCGTGAACGCATGCCGCACGCCCAAGTAGGCCAGCCCCAGCCGCGCGGTGACGCCGTCGGCGTGCGTGTCCAGCACCTGGGCGCTGTCGCACCAGGGCAGAAACTGCGGATAGGTGTCGATCGCCGTGACCAGGTCGTACATCTCGCGCGGCGAGTACCAGAGCAGAACCGATTTGCGCACGTGCTTCACAATGCGGCGATTGTAGAAGTGCACCCCGAGCCCCATCTGGGATCGTGTCATGTCCAACATCGCCGAAAACCGCCGCGCCCGATTCGAGTACGCCATCGAAGAGCAGTTCGAGGCCGGCATGGTGCTGGCCGGCTGGGAGATCAAGGCCATCCGCGCCGGACAGGTCCAGCTCACCGACGGCTACGTGCACATCCGCGACGGCGAGTTGTACCTGATCGGCTGCCGCATCAATGCGCTGGGCAGCGCGTCCACGCACGTGCAGCCCGAGGCCGACCGCACGAAGAAGCTGCTGATGCACAAGGCCGAGATCCGCCGCCTGGTGGGCAAGGTCGAGCAGAAAGGCTTCACGCTGGTGCCGCTGAACCTGCACTACAAGGAAGGCCGCGTGAAGGCGCAGATCGCCCTGGCCAAGGGCAAGGCCGAGCACGACAAGCGCGACACCGAGAAGAAGCGCGATTGGGTGCGCGAGCATGGCCGCCTGATGCGGCACAAAGTCTCGTCCGGCGGCAGCAAGGCCTGATCCCGGCGGGCCCGCGCCAGCGAGCGCGGCCGGCGCATCCCTCTAAACGGGGGACCCCCCTGATCGAGGCATCGATCTCCTCTGGATGGAGGTTTTCCAGGGTTGTGCTTGCCGTACGATTCCCCTCAAGTCACCTCAAGGGCCAGCAGAGCCCTCCCGCGGTCGATTTGCCAGAGGGAATCACCCATGCCCCAACGCCCGAAGTCGATGGCCCCGAAGTCCTGGTACAGCCGCCACGGCTGGCTGCTCGTGGTCTCGGTGCTGTTCTTCTGGACCGCGCAATCGCGGGCCGCGATGCCGGCACAGGAACCCCGCCACGCGCTGGTGGTGGGCAATGCAAACTACGCCAGCGCGCCGCTGATCAATTCGGCCAACGACGCTGCCGCCGTGGCCAAGGTGCTCGAGCGCGCCGGCTTCAAGGTCGACCTCAAGGTCAACGCCAGCCAAAAGCAGCTGCAGGACGCCGTCACGGCCTTCGGTGACCGTCTCAAGGGCGGCGGTGCAGGCCTCTTCTACTTCGCCGGTCATGGCGTGCAGATCAAGGGCCGCAACTTCCTGATGCCGGTCGGCACCGACATCAAGCGCGAGGACGAGGTGCCGTACAAGGCCGTCGACGTGCAACAGGTGCTCGACAAGATGGAAACGGCCAAGAACCGCATCAATGTCGTCATCCTCGACGCCTGCCGCGACAACCCCTTTGCGCGCAGCAGCCGCTCCAACAGTGGAGGGCTGTCGCAGGTCGATGCCCCGATCGGCTCGCTGGTCGCCTTTGCCACCTCGCCCGGCAGCGTGGCCAGCGACGGCAAGGGCTCCAACGGCCTGTACACGCAGCACCTGCTGGCCAACATGGAACGTCCGGGCATGCCCATCGAGGAGATCTTCAAGCGCGTGCGCCTGGGCGTGCGCCTGGACTCCAACGGCGGCCAGGTGCCCTGGGAGAGCACCTCGCTCGAAGGCGACTTCTACTTCTTCACGCCATCTCCTTCGGCCAAGTCCGGGCCCACCGTGCTGCCGCCGCCGCCCGGCGTCGAGCAGATCGCGCGCGCCGAACGCGGCTACGAACTGCTGCGCCAGGGCCAGCTGGACGACGCCGAGCGGCTGTTCCGGGCGCTGGCCGGCGCCGGCCACCCCGAGGTCGCGTGGATGGGCCGTGAAGGCCTGGCCGAAGTGCAGCTGACGCGCGGCGACACGCAAGGCGCTCTGGCCGAGGCCAACGACATCATCGCCAAGGCGCCGACGCGCAGCGCCGCCTACCTGATCCGCGGCCGCGCCTTGTCGGGCGCCGGCCAGGCCCCGGCAGCCCAGGCGGCGCTGCAGCAGGCCGCCGGGCCCCAGACCTCGGCCGACTTCTCGTGGCAGAAGGCCAGCGCGCTGGTCGCAGTCGGCAACGGCCAGCGCAAGCAGGACCCACAGGCCGCGATCAAGACCTACGAGCGCGCCAGCCGCGAGGATTCGCAGTCAGTCGAGGCGCTGAGCAACCTGGCCGTGACGCTCAACGAAACCGGCCAGCCGGGCCGGGCCAAGGCGGTGCTCGAGCGCGCGCAGGCGCTCAACCCGGCCGACGCGATGACCGCGGCGCTCATCCGCCAGACCCAGGAAGCGCTGGCCGATGAACAGGACCGCGCGCGCCAGGCCTACGTCGACGACGCCGTGAAGGAGCTCGCAGCCCGCTTCCGCAACCCCGCTGCGCGCCCGGCAGCGGCCGGCGCCGCCGACGACTGGACGTCGCCGGTGCTGGCGCTGAGCGTGCTGCCGTTCCAGGACCAGACGCAGCCCGGCGCCACCGGCCGCATCGGGCTGGAGAGCGTGGTGCAGCAGGAACTCATCCGTGAACTGCAGAACCGCGGCTTCACGATCGTCGAGCGGCGGCTGCTCGACAAGGTGCTGGCCGAGGTCAAGCTGGGCTCGTCGGAACTCGCCGACCAGGACACGCAGATCAAGCTCGGCAAGGTGCTGGCCGCACGCATGATGGTCTCGGGCGTGCTCAGCTCGCAGGGGTCCACGCTGAGCGCCGCCGTGCGCGCCATCGACACCGAGACGACGCAGCTGGCGATGGTGCGCAGCGAGCGCAGCACGGCCCAGCCGCCCAACCCCACCGCGCTGGCCGCCACCATCGCCGACCAGGTGGCCAAGACAGTGCACGACAAGTACCCGCTGAAGGGCCGCATCGTCGCCATCGAGGGCGACCGGGCGATCGTCAACCTGGGCAAGAAGCACGGACTGACGACGGGGCAGGCCTTCAACGTGCTGAGCCGCGGCGAGCCGATCGAGCACAACGGCCGCGTGCTGGGCTACCGCGAAAACCGCGTCGCCCTGGTCACGATCACCGAAGTCCAGGACCTGCTGGCCTACGGCCGCATCGCCGAGGCTCAGCGGCCGCTCGAGAAGAACCTGAGGTTGATTGCCCGCAAGGAATGAAACACGTCCGCGCGCTCCTCGCGCAGCCGGCCGGTGCACCGCACCGCGTCCGGCTGAAGGTTTTGTGGGGCGCCGTTGCCTGGTGCCTGTCGGCGGCGCTGTGCGGGCCCGCCGCCAGCGCGCAGACCACCCCGGCAGCCGCGCTGCCCGCGGTGGTGGTCTGGGACTTCGACAACCAGACGCCTGGCGCCGCGCTGGCCGGCTCGACCGGCTCGACCGGCGACTACCTGCGCCGCTCGCTGTCCGAGAACCTGACCGCCGCGCTGCTGCAGGTGGCCGGCTTGCCGGTGCTCGAGCGCCAGCGGCTGAAGGACCTGCTGGCCGAGCAGAAGGTCTCCGCCGCCGAACTGGCCGACGAAGACGCGCGCGTGCGCCTGGGCCGCATCGTCGGCGCCGGCCGCATGGTTTTCGGCGGCTTCTTCGTGCTCGGCGAGCAGGTGCAGGTGCATGTGCGCCTGGTCGACACCGCCACCTCGCGCGTGCTGTTCTCCGACGAAGCCGTTTCCGCGCTGGACGCCGTGATGCAGCAGATCGAGCCGCTCAACCGCCGCCTGGCGCGCGCCCTGGGCGCCGGGGCCGCACCGGGGCTGAGCTTTGCAGCCAGCTCCTGGCAGGCCTACGACCAGGCGCTCGCACTGGCCGACGCCGGCCGGCTCGACGAAGCAGTGCGCGCGCTGCAGACGCTGCTGGGCCACGACAAGACCTTCGTGCCCGCCGAGCGCCAGCTGGTCGCACTGCTCGACAAGATGTCCCGCCGCTGAGACATGAAAACCAAAACGCCACCGCACAGGATGCCGATGTCGCCTTTCACCCCTTCCCCGTTCGCCCAGGGCGCACAGCCCCGGCGGTCCCGGCCCGGCGCCCAGGTGCTTGCGCACTTCACGCTGGCGGCCGTGGCAGCGCTGCTGTGCGGTCCCGGCGGCGCGCAGGCGCAGGCCACCGGTGCCGGCCAGCTGCTGGAAGAAACGCGCCGGCCACCGCCGCCGCCGCTGCCGCCGGCGACGCCGCCCCGCGTCATCGAAGCCCCGGTGCGGCCGGCCATCGCGATGCCCGAAGGTGTCGCGGTCACCGTGTCGGGCTTTCGCGTCACGGGCAACCGCTCGTACCCCGCCGACGTGCTCGAAGCGCTGGTCCAGCCCTGGGTCGGCAAGCGGCTGGACATCCGCGGCCTCAATGAAGCCGCCGGCGCCCTGACGCGCCACTACCAGGCCAACGGCCACCTGCTGAGCTACGCCTACCTGCCGGCGCAGCGCGTGGGCGACGGCGTGATCGAGCTGGCGGTGCTCGAAGGCAAGCTCGAAGGCGTGCAGATCGTGACGGCGCAGGACGTTCGCTTGCGCGACGAGGTCGTGCAGGCCCACACCGACAGCCTGGTCGGCCCGGGGCCGCTGACCCAGGACGCCGTGGAACGCAAACTGCTGCTGCTCAACGACATGCCCGGCGTCGCCGCGCGCGCGGCCTTCACGCCAGGGGCGACCACCGGCGGCGCCGAGATGGTGGTCTCGGTCGCCGAGGACGAACCGCTCGAGATCCGTGCCGAGATCAACAACCACGGCGCGCAGTCCACCGGCGTCTATCGCGCGGGCCTCAGCCTGCACTTCCGCGACCTCTTCGGCTGGGGCGACAGCACGACGGCCCGCGCCTTTGCATCCAACCGCGGCAGCCTAGTCTCCGGCAGCCTGGGCACCAGCGTGCCGATGGGTGGCGACGGCTGGCGGCTGGGCGCATCGCTGTCGAGACTCCAGTACCAGCTGGCCGATGCGTTCAAGAATTCCGGAGCACTGGGCACCGCCAACACCCTGGGCTTCGAAGTCAGCTACCCGCTGCGGCGCAGCACCGATGTCAATCTCACTGCGCGGGCCGGAGTCGACTTCAAGCGCCTGCACGACGAGTTCCGCGGCCGCGAAGACGTCGACAAACGCAACGACAGCGGCGAAGTCGGCATCGCCTTCGACTTCCGCGACGCCATCGGCGGGCTGTCGGCGGGCAGCGCCACCGCCACCGTGGGCCAACTGCGCCAGAGCGGCCTGGCGCGCCGGGAATGGCACAAGCTGAACGCGCAGTTCGCGCGCCAGCAGCGGATCGCCGGCCCCTTCAGCCTGTACGCCCGCGTCTGGGGCCAGACCACCGGTGCCAGCAACCTGGACAGCTCCGAGAAGCTCGGCCTGGGTGGCGCTGGTGCCGTGCGCGCCTATGCATCCGGCGAGGCTTCGGTCGACCACGGCGTGCTCGCGTCGCTCGAACTGCGCTATTCGCTGGACCTGCTCGGCGGCAGCGTCGTGGGTTCGTTGTTCCACGACTACGGCAGCGGCCAGATCAGTCGCGGCGCGGCCAGCGCAGCGGGCAACGAACCCGAGCTCAACGGCACCGGCTTCGGCCTCGGCTGGTCCGGCAGCGGCATCGGTTTGAACGCCTCGCTCGCCTGGCGCGGCGGCCGCCTGCCGACGGTCGACGGCGTCGACCCCCGGCCGCGCTTGTACCTGCAGTTGACCTACACGCCATGAAGCCCCCCGCCGACTGGCACTGCGACACCGCCCGACACCTGGACGGCCGCGTCTGAGACCCGATCCCCGGAGAAGCACCATGCCTGCTCGCCAGCACTCCCCCTCGACCGCACCCCAGGCCCAGCCGGGCACCGCCGCGTCGACGGCTGCATCCGTCGCACCGACCGTGGCCGCAGCTGCTGTGCCGGCGCGCCGCTCCCACGCCGCAGCGCAGCGGCTGGCGCGCCGCCGCCGTGCGATGCAGCGCCGCCACCCGCGGCTGTCCCGTCTGCTGTGCTGGCTGCTCGCGGCGGTGATCGGCAGCGCCGGTGTGGCCTACG
>JAYUPN010000288.1:0-23674 GCA_043760065.1 Rubrivivax sp. | reverse complement strand
GCACGCGGCCTTCGACGCGCAGCAGTGCGTCCTGCGTGTTGTCGGAGATCAGGCCCACCGGCTGGTCGGCGTTGGCCGCCGCCAGCGCGCTGGCGATCGCGGCCGGCGTCACGCCATAGGCGCGCAGGCGCACCGGGTCGAGGTCGACACGCACTTCGCGCACGGTCAGGCCCTGGATCTCGACCCGCGCCACGCCTTCGACACGCTGCAGCCGCTTGCCCACCGACTGGTCGCCGATGATCGAGAGCTCTCTGGCGCTGCGGGGTGTGCAGGCCCCCAGGCCGGCGCCAGCGCCGACCGCCCCCCGCGGGGGGTCCGCTGCTTGGGACGGCCCAGCGCAGCGGGCGACCAGCGCCATGTTCACCACCGGCTGGCTGTTGTCGTTGTTCCAGCGCGCGATGGTCGGCTGGCGCACGTCGCGCGGGAAGCCGGCCTGCACCGCGGCGACGCGGTCGCGGATCTCCTGCATCGCCCGGCCCATGTCGGCGTCGAGCGAGAACTCCACGCTCATCGTGCCCTGGCCCTCGCCGCTGCGCGAGGTGATGCGCTTGACGCCGGCGATGCTGTTGACCGCTTCCTCGATCGGCTTGATGACCTCACGCTCGACGGCCTCAGGGCTGGCCCCGGGGTAGCGCACTTCCATCCAGGCGCCGGGGAAGCTGATGTCGGGCATCTGCTCGACACCGAGCTTGCCGTAGCTGAACAGACCCAGCACGCACAGCGCCACCATGACCATGGCGGCGAAGACGGGGTTGTTGATCGAGACCCGGGTGATCCACATGACCGGCCTCCCTACTTGACGACCGGCGTCGACGCCGCCGCCGACGCCACTGGCGCCGACTTGGCCGCCACGATCAGCGCCTTCGCACCTTCACGCAGGTTGTCGAACCGCGCCGCCAGCACCTGGCTGGCCGGCGTCACGCCCTGCAGCACCTCGACGCGGCCTTCGCGCTCGTCGCGCCGGCCCACGGTGACGGCGCGCCGCGCCAGGGTGCCGTTCTCGATCAGCCACACATGGTCCTGGCCGCTGGTCTTGCCCAGCGCCGTGGCCGGCAGCGTCAGGCGGTCGGTGTCGTCGGCGAGCGTGGCGCGTGCCAGCGCGTACTGGCCCGCACGCAGCGTTTCTTTCGGGTTGGCCAGTTCGATCGTCACGCCGATGCTGCGCGTGCCGGGCTCGGCGGCCGGCGCGATGCGGGCGATGCGGCCCGTCACCGGCTGCGCCACGCCCTCGACCTGCACCTGCACGGCCATGCCGGGGTTGATGCGCGAGACCTCGTGCGTGCCCACCGTGCCTGCCAGTTCCAGCGTCGACAGGTCGACGATGGTCAGCACCTGCTGCTCGATGCTGACTTTCTCGCCCGGCAGCACATGGCGCTTGGCGACGATGCCCGAGATCGGCGCCAGCAGCGTGGCCTCGCGCAGGCCCACGCGTGCCGTCTCCAGCGAAGCCTGCGCCGCGCTGAGGTTGGCGCGCGCCGCGTCCAGCGCCGCCTTGGAGCCGTCCAGCGCGCTGGAAGAGATGAACTGCTGTGCCGCCAGCCGTTGATTGCTGGCATGCGTGCGCTCGGCCTGCGCCAGCGCGGCGCGGATCGATTCGAGGTTGGCACTGCGCTCGGCAACGCGCGTGTTCAGTTCGGCCAGTTCGATGCGGCCCAGCTGTTGCCCGGCCTTGACGCGGCTGCCTTCGGCCACCGTCAGGTTCAGCAGCGTGCCGCCGGCCTTGGCGCGCACCAGCGCCGTCTGCGGCGCCACCAGCGGCCCGGAGAATTCCACCAGCCCCGGCAGCCGCGCCAGCGCAGGCTGCACGACTTCGCGGGCGACGAATTCCAGCGGCACGTCGGGCTTCTTGTCGCCTTTCTTGTCCTTGCCGCCCTGCGCCGCGCCACTGGCACCCGTCTTCGCCTGCGCCAGCGCAGCGACACCGGGCACTTTCAGCAGGCCCTGGCTGACGGCCACGCCACCGGCCACCACCACCACCAACACGGCCAGGGCGCCGAAGACCCACTTTTTCTTCATGAAAGAAGCCCTCCTGCTCCGTCGCGCCCCCGATCGGGCTGGCGACCGGCCGCAGTGTAGGCACACCGCGTGTGCGGTAGACAGGGTTGCGATGAAGCGCAGAAAGCAGGCGATGAACTGCGCCGACCCCGGACCGCCCGTGGCGCGGGTGGGCTCGTTCAGGCGGTCGCGGCCGCCTCGGCGCGCAGCCAGTTCTCCAGCGCGGCCGCCTCCAGCGGGTGGCTGAAGAGATAGCCCTGGCCGTGGTCGCACTGCAGTTGCTGCATCAGGTCGGCCTGCCCTTCGGTCTCGATGCCTTCGGCCACGGTCGCCATGCCCAGCGTGCGGGCGACGCGGATGGTGGCTTCGATGAGCACCCGGTGGTACTCCACCGACTGCGCATGGGCGACGAAGCTGCGGTCGATCTTGACCGTGTCCACCGGCAGCTGGTGCAGGCAGGCCAGCGAGGAGTAGCCGGTGCCGAAATCGTCCAGCGCCAGCTTGACGCCAAGGTTCTTCAGCCCGCGCAGGGCCAGCTGCACCGTCTCGTCCTGCGCCGCCAGGCTCTCGGTCACCTCCAGCTGCAGCCACTCGGCGCGCATGTCGCAGTGCTGCAGCAGCGCCGACAGCTCGTCGACCATGCCGGTGCGCTTGAGCTGGGCCCGCGACAGGTTCACGGCCAGCTGCGCCGGTGCCTGGGTACCGAGTGCCGCGCGCCAGCGCACGAACTGGCTGCAGGCCTTGCGCAGCACCACCGCGCCGACGGCGTCGATGAGGCCGGACTCCTCGGCCACGCCGATGAACTCCACCGGCGGCACCAGGCCTCGCTCGGGGTGGCGCCAGCGCACCAGCGCTTCGACGCCGACGACCCGGCGGCAGCCCAGGTCGACCACCGGCTGGTAGACGACGAAGAGCTCGTCGTTGGCCAGCGCGCGGCGCAGGTCGGACTCAATCGCCAGCGCGCGCACGACACGTTCGTGCATCGAGTCGTTGAACAGCACCCAGCGGCCGCGGCCGGCGCGCTTGGCCTCGTACATCGCAGTGTCGGCATTGCGCAGCAGATGTTCTGCGGTCGGCGGCTCCGCGGCCTCGGCGCCATGCGCCGCGGCGCCGGTGTGCAGCACGACGCCGATGCTGACGCTGCTCTGCAGCGGTGCGCTGCCGATGAGGTACGGCTCGTTCAGTTCCTTCAGCAGGCGCGTCGCCAGCAGCGCGGCGGTCGCCTCGTCCTTGACGCCTTCGAGCACGACGACGAATTCGTCGCCGCCCAGGCGCGCGGCGACATCGCCGCCCTCGCCCCCGCGCGCCGGCATGCGCGCCAGCGCGTCACCGGGCCGCAGCGTGAGCTGCAGTCGCCGCGCCGCCTGGCGCAGCAGTTCGTCGCCGGCGGCGTGGCCCATCGTGTCGTTGACCTGCTTGAAGCGGTCGAAGTCCATGAAGAGCACCGCAAAGCCGTAGCCGGGCTGGCGGGCGGCGTGGGCGATCGCCTGCTGCAACCGCTCCATCGCCGCGGCGCGGTTGGGCAGCTGCGTCAGGTTGTCGATGCTTGCGCTCTGGCCCAGCCGGTCCTGCAGCCCGCGGCGCTCGCTGACGTCGCTGGCGACGCTGACGAAGCCGGTGTGCACGCCGTCGGCTCCGTGCAGCGGACAGAGGTCGACGTCGAGCCAGAACTCGCTGCCGTCGCGCCGGCGGTGCAGCCATTCGCGGCGGATGCGGCGACCCCCTTCGCAAGCCTGCCGCACCTCCTGGAGCACCACCGGGTCGGCGTGCTCGGCGTGCAGCAACTCGCCGGGCAGCCGGCCCACCACGTCCTCAAGCCGCCAGCCCGTCAAGCGCGTGAGCGCGGCGTTGGCCCACTGGATGCGGTTGTCGGCGTCGGTGATGAGCACCAGCGCCGAGGTGTGCTCGGCCACCAGCGCCAGCCGTTGCACCCAGGCCGACTGCTGCACGCGCCGCTGCACCTGCAGCGCCACGGCCCGCGCCGTGGGTTCCACCACCACCAGCGACAGCACCATCAGCAGCACGAGAACCGTCACCACGCCGCTGAGCAGCTCGTTGCGCAGGCGCGTCACCCGCTCTTCGGCTGCTTCGCGCAGCCGCATCACCAGTTCCTGCGCGGCGGCGGCCGAAGGGTCGATCTCGGCCTGCAAGGCGTCGTAGGCCGCAGCCAGCCGGTCGCGGTCCAGGGTGCCCGCTTCGAGGTGGATCACGAGTGCCTGGCCGCGGTACCACAGGCGTTCGCGTGCCGCCTGGTAGCCCTCCAGCGCCGGGCCGACGGCCGAAGGGCTTGCACCGCCGAGTCGGCCCTGCTCGCGCAGCAGGTCCTCGAAGTGCAGCGCGCGGCTGGCGTCGTGGCTCAGCTGGTCTGCCAGGGCCTGCGACTGCTGGTCCGGCGTGCTCGGCTGACCCTTGGCGCCGGCGGCCATCAGCGCGGCGATGCGGCCGAACTGCTGCGCCATCTGGCGCTGCTCGCTGCCGCGGTCGAGCAGTTCGGCGTCGCTGGCGTGAACACCCTCCAGCCGCAACGACAGCACGCCCTGCACGACGACCGCCAGCGCAATGACCAGGAAGGCCAGGTACATCGCCAGGCGCACGCGCCGGGCCGCCTGCAGGTCGTCCGGATGCGATGCGGCGGCTGCCGCTGCGGGCGGCGCGGAGTTCCTCATCGGCTCGGACTGGGCCATGCAGCGCTCAGGTACGGATTGGGCCCGGGCAGGGAGCACCCGGGCTGCTACGGGTTATCGGCCGCACCGCAGGCCACTGAAGCGTGAGGGCCGCAGGCCCGTCGACTCGGCCGGCAGGCGCCAGCGTGACTGCTATCGGGCAGCGGCGTGCGCCGACGCCTGGCGCATCGGATCAGCCGGCGGCTGCGGCACGCGCCGACAGCGCCGCGCTGCCCCAGCCCGCCAGCGCGCACAGCGCAGCAGCCCAGAACACGGCGGCAAAGCCCAGCTGCGAGATCAGCCAGCCACCGCCCACGCCGCCCAGCACGCCCGACAACCCGTAGCCCAGCGTCGTGTACAGCGCCTGGCCGCGACCGCGCAGCCGGCCCCCGAAGAGCCGGTTGAGCAGCGCGATGCACGCTGCGTGGTGCGCCGCAAAGGTCACGGCGTGGCTGATCTGCGCCACCACCAGCACCGGCGCGAAGGCGCCGCCGACGGCGGTGGCGACGAAGCGCAGGGCCGTCACCGCGGCCACGATCTTCAGCCAGCCGTGCGGCGTGAAGCGGTGGAACCATCGCCCCTGGGTCCAGAAGAAGACGATCTCCGCCGCCACGCTGACGGCCCACAGCGCACCCACCGCGCCCTTGCCGTAGCCCAGCGACACCAGGTAGAGCGAGAAGAAGGCGTACAGGCTGGTGTGCGCCAGCACCGTGAAGAAGACGCTGGCGAAGAACCACGCCACCTCGGGCCGGCGCAGCAGCGGCAGCACCGGTGGCGCCGGTTCGTCGTGCACCGCTTCTTCCTTGGTCGCGGGCAGGCTGAAGGCGGCGATCAGCAGCAGCGCATTCATGACCGCGACGAAGGCCGGGAAGATGCCGATGCCCAGGCCTTCGAGCAGCCAGCCGAAGAGGCTGACGGCGAGGATGAACCCGATCGAGCCCCACACGCGCACGCGGCCGTAGCGGCCCGCGTCGATGCCGCCGTCGGGCGTGCGCAGCGCGTGCGCCACCACCGCTTCGTACAGCGGCACGACGCCGCTGTTGGCGATGAACAGCAGCGCCGTCATCAGCGCCACTGAGGCGATGAGCTCCGACGCGCCCGGCGCCATGCCCAGCCAGGGCACCGCCAGCAGCCCCAGCGCCGACAGCAGCGCGCCCACGGCGGCCAGGCGGATCAGCTCGACACGGCGGCCACTGTGGTCGCCACCCCAGCTCCAGGCGTAGGGCGCGACGACGCGCGTCCAGCTCTGCAGGGACGCGATCGAGCCGATGACCAGGGTCGAAAAACCCAGGCTCTGGAACCACAGCGGCGCGTAGGGGTTGAACAGCCCGACGGTGGCAAAGTAGGCGCAGGTGAGCGCGCCGTAGCGCGCCAGCGAGGGAGCCGTCATCCGCGGGCGGACGGCGCCGCGGCGGCGATCGGGGGCAGCGGCAACTGCACGTCGCCGCATTGCGCGCGGTGACGCAGCGCGTGGTCCATCAGCACCAGCGCCAGCATGGCCTCGGCGATGGGCGTGGCGCGGATGCCGACGCAGGGGTCGTGGCGGCCCAGCGTCTGGACCACCGTCGGCGCGCCCTGGCGGTCGATGCTGGGCTTGGGCGTGCGGATCGAACTGGTAGGCTTGATGGCGATGCGCACCACCAGGTCCTGCCCGGTGCTGATGCCGCCGAGCACGCCGCCGCTGTGGTTGCTGGCAAACCCGTCGAGGTGCAGTTCGTCGCCGTGTTCGCTGCCGCGTTGCGCGACGACGCCGAAGCCGCTGCCGATCTCCACGCCCTTGACGGCGTTGATGCCCATCATCGCGTAGGCGATGTCGGCGTCGAGCTTGTCGAACAGCGGCTCCCCCAGCCCTACCGGCACGCCGCGCGCGCGCACCTCGATGCGCGCGCCGCAGCTGTCGCCGGCCTTGCGCAGCGCGTCCATGTGCGCCTCGAGCTGCGGCACGATGGCGGCGTTGGCGGCGAAGAAGGGGTTGAGCGGGATCTGCAACTCGTCGACGAAGGGGATCTCGATCTCGCCCAAGGCGCTCATCCAGCCGCTGAAGGTGGTGCCGTGCTGCAGCAGCAACCACTTCTTGGCCACCGCGCCGGCGGCGACCATCGGCGCCGTCAGCCGCGCCGACGCGCGGCCGCCGCCGCGCGGGTCGCGCAGGCCGTACTTGCGCCAGTAGGTGTAGTCGGCGTGGCCGGGCCTGAAGGTGTCGAGCAGGTTGCCGTAGTCGCGGCTGCGCTGGTCGGTGTTGTGGATCAGCAGGGCGATCGGCGTGCCGGTGGTGCGGCCTTCGTAGACGCCGGACAGGATCTGCACCGCGTCGGGTTCGTTGCGCTGCGTGACGTGGCGGCTGGTGCCGGGGCGGCGGCGGTCGAGGTCGACCTGGATGTCGGCCTCGGACAACGTCATGCCGGGCGGGCAGCCGTCGATGACGCAGCCGATGGCCGGGCCGTGGCTTTCGCCGAAGTTGGTGACGCGGAAGAGTTCGCCGAAGGTGCTGCCGGACATGGAGGGGGCATTCGCTGCTGGGTGCCCGCCGATTGTCGCAACTTCCGCGGCGTCGCTGCCGCGGCCGCGGCGGACTTCAGCTGCCGGGCATCGGCGTGCCTTCGGCCGGCCAGTCGCGGATGTAGGCCTTGAGCATCCGGTTCTCGAAGTCCTGCGCGTCGACCACCGTCTTGGCCACGTCGTAGAACGAAATCACGCCCATCAGCGTGCGCCGGTCCAGCACCGGCATGTAGCGCGCGTGGCGCATCAGCATCATGCGGCGCACCTCGTCGATCTCGGTCTCGGGCGTGCAGGTCAGCGGCGCGTCGTCCATCACCGAACGCACCTGGCGCGTGCCGATCGAGCCGCCGCCCGCGACCACGGCCTGGATGACCTCGCGGAAGGTCAGCATGCCCACCAGGTCGCCGTGCTCCATGACGACCAGCGAGCCGATGTCGAGCTCGGCCATCGTCTTGGCAGCTTCTGCCAGCGGCAGGTCGGGCGACACCGTGTACAGGGTGCTGCCCTTGACCCGCAGGATGTCGGTGACTTTCATCGTCGTTTTCGAGCAAGTCGCGGCGCGGTCAATATAGCCCACAAAGTGGCCGACAATCCAGACCGATTCCACCCCAGGCGAGGCCCATGGCAGGCGCATCCGACCCCGGTTTCGACACCCTGGCGCTGCACGCCGGCGCTGCCCCCGACCCGAGCACCGGCGCACGCGCGGTGCCGATCGTGCTGTCGACGAGCTTCGTCTTCCAGAGCAGCGAGCACGCCGCGAGCCTGTTCAACCTGGAACGCTCGGGCCACGTCTACAGCCGCATCAGCAACCCCACCAACGCGGTCTTCGAAGAGCGCATGGCCGCACTCGAAGGCGGCAGCGGCAGCATCGCCACCGCCAGCGGGCAGGCCGCGCTGCACCTGGCCATCAGCACGCTGGCCGGCGCCGGCAGCCACATCGTGGCCAGCAGCGCGCTGTACGGCGGCAGCCACAATCTGCTGCACTACACGCTGTCGCGTTTCGGCATCACCACCACCTTCGTCAAGCCGGGCGACATCGACGGCTGGCGCGCCGCGATCCGACCCGAAACCAAACTGCTGTTCGGCGAGACGCTGGGCAACCCGGGGCTGGACGTGCTGGACATCCCCACCGTGTCGGCCATCGCCCACGACGCCGGCGTGCCGCTAATGGTGGACAGCACCTTCACCACGCCGTGGCTGATGAAGCCTTTCGAGCACGGCGCTGACTTGATCTTCCACAGCGCGACCAAGTTCCTGTGCGGCCACGGCACCGTCGTCGGCGGCGTGCTGATCGAGAGCGGCCGCTTCGACTGGAGCCGCGCCGCGCGCTTCCCTGAACTGAACCAGCCGTACGCGGGCTTCCACGGCATGGTGTTCAGCGAGGAAAGCACCGATGGCGCCTTCTTGCTGCGCGCACGGCGCGAAGGTCTGCGCGACTTCGGCGCCTGCATGAGCCCGCACACCGCGTGGCTGATGTTGCAGGGCATCGAGACGCTGCCGCTGCGCATGGCGCGGCATGTCGAGAACACGCGCAAGGTCGTCGCCTTCCTCGCCGCACACCCGATGGTCGCCGCCGTCGGCTATCCGGAACTCGACGGCCACCCGAGCCAGGCGCTGGCGAAGAAGCTGCTGCCGCGCGGCTGCGGCGCGGTGTTCAGCTTCGACCTCAAGGGCTCACGCGCGCAGGGCAGCGCCTTCATCGAGGCGCTGAAGATCTTCTCGCACCTGGCCAACGTCGGCGACTGCCGCTCGCTCGTCATCCACCCGGCGAGCACGACGCACTTCCGCATGGACGATGCGGCGCTGGCCGCGGCAGGCATCACGGCCGGCACGATCCGGTTGAGCATCGGCCTGGAGGACGCCGAAGACCTGATCGACGACCTCCAGCGCGCCTTCAAGGTCGCCGAGAAGTCGCGCTGAAGGCCGCCGTGCTGAAAGCGCCCGTGCTCATCGAAGGCGTGCGGCTGCGGCTGCGCCGTTCGACCCCGGCCGACGCGGCGTGGACCTTCGGCGCCGCCAGCGACGCCGAGCTGATGCGCTACATGGACTGGCCGGCGCACCGCGACGAGAGCGATGCCCGCAGCTACCTCGAAGGCTGCGCCGCACGTTGGGACGCCGGCACTGAATTCCACTGGATGATCGAGCGCAAGCCAGGGGGTGAGCGCATCGGCGCCATCGCCTGCCGCCCGCACGGCCACGCGGTGGACTTCGGCTACTTCCTGGCGCGCCCGCACTGGGGCCAGGGCCTCGGCTCCGAGGCGGCGCGGCTGCTGGTGGGCTGGCTGCAGCGGCAAAGCGGCATCGTGCGCATCTGGGCCACGGCCGACACCGCCAACAGCCGCAGCGCCGCCGTGCTGCGCAAGGCCGGCCTGGCGCACGAAGGCGTGATGCGCAAGGCCCACGTGCGCCCCAATATCGGCGGCGCGCCGCGCGACACCGCGCTCTTTGCCTGGGCGCGCGACGAAGCCGCAGGCGCGACCAAGGACCCCGGATGAAACTGCAAGTCCACGACCGCGAGGCCTATGCCTACAGCGGCGGCAAGCCCTTCGATGCCACCCTGCCCTGCGTCGTCTTCGTCCACGGCGCGGTCAACGACCACAGCGTGTGGACACTGCTGGCACGCTGGTTCGCGCACCACGGCCACGGCGTGCTGGCGGTCGACCTGCCCGGCCACATGCGCAGCGCCGGCCCGGCGCTGACCAGCGTCGAGTTGATGGCCGACTGGGTGCTGGCGCTGATGGACGCCGCCGGCGTGCAGCGCGCCGCACTGGCCGGCCACAGCCTGGGCTCACTGATCGCGCTCGAAGCGGCAGCCAAGGCGCCCGAGCGCGTCACGCAACTGGCGATGCTGGGCACCTGCGTGCCGATGCCGGTGCCGCAGATGCTGCTGGACCTGTCGCTGCAGGACGCGGGCGCCGCCATTCACCGCGTCGTCACCTTCTCCTTCAGCACGCTGGCGGCGAAGCCGTCCTACCCCGGGCCTGGCGTGTGGCTGCGCGGCGCGGCGCGCTCGCTGATGCACCAGGTGATGGCGGCGCAGGGCGATGCCCGGCTGTTCCACACCGACTTCTCGGCCTGCAACGGCTACGGCAGCGGCCTGCAGGCCGCGCAACGCGTCGGGTGCCCGGCGGGCCTGATCCTGGGCCAGTTCGACCAGATGACACAGCCCAAAGGCGCGGCCGATGTCGCCGCGCGCCTGAAGGCCGCCGTGCACACCGTGCCGGCCGGGCATTTCCTGATGCAGGAAAGCCCCGACCCCGTGTTGAATGCGTTGCGCAACATCCTGCGCTGAAGGAGACCGCGCCATGAACACCGAGACCCCGCACGCCCGCGACGCCAAGGCGTTCACCACCTTCGCCGAGTTCTACCCCTTCTACCTGGGTGAACATGGCAACCGCACCTGCCGCCGGCTGCACTTCCTGGGCAGCACGCTGGCGCTGGTCTGCCTGGCAATGCTGGTCTACACCGGCAAGCCGCAGTACCTGCTGTACGGCCTGCTGGCCGGCTACGGCTGCGCCTGGATCGGCCACTTCGTGTTCGAGAAGAACAAGCCGGCGAGCTTCAAGCGGCCGCTCTTCAGTTTCATGGGCGACTGGGTCATGTACAAGGACATCTGGACCGGCAAGATCCCGTTCTGAAGTCGGCGCAAGGTCGGCGCGCAAGCCGTTGCGGAGGCCGGCTTCATTCCCCTACACTCGGGAAATGAACCAGGCAGTACAAACGCCGCGCAAGCGCAGCACCGCCAAGGCCAAGGCCACACCCAAGGCCGAGGCCCGCACCAACGACCCGGAACGCACGATGGCCGACATCATCGATGTCGCCACGCACGAGTTCTCCGAGAAGGGTCTGGCCGGGGCCCGCATCGACGTCATCGCCGAGGCCATGCGCACGAGCAAGCGCATGATCTACTACTACTTCGGCAGCAAGGAAGGCCTGTACGTCGCGGTGCTCGAAGAGGCCTACCGCCGCATCCGCCACATCGAGACTGAACTCCACCTCGAGGACCTGGCGCCCGAGGACGCGCTGCGCAGGCTGGTGGGCTTCACGGTCGACTACCAGCTCGCCAACCCCGACTTCGTGCGCCTGGTGATGACCGAGAACATCCACCGCGGCGAGTACCTGGCGCAGAGCAAGAGCATCAGACAGCTCAACGTGCCGGCCATCGACGGCCTGCGCAGCCTGTACGAGCGCGGCGTGGCCGCCGGGCTGTTCCGCAGCGGGCTGGACATGATCGACCTGCACATGTCGGTCAGCGCCCTGAGCGTCTTCAACGTCGCCAACCGGCACACCTTCGCGCTGATCTTCCAGCGCGATCTTGAGACGCCTGCTGCATTGATTGCCCGGCGCGACAGCATCATCGAGATGGTGGTGCGCTTCGTGCGCAAGTAGCGCTGCTGCAGGGCCGCGCAGGGCGGCCGCCCAGCAGTCCGATCAGGGTAAGTACTGATTTTGAAACTAACCAGTTCGTACATTATCCGCTCCGTGCACCCCGACGAGGGTGCCTGGAGACACCGGTGAACTCGAACCCGCCCTCGGTCCTGGACCGTTTCAGCAAGCTGCTGGAAGTGCTGATCGCCCTCTGCCTGGCGGTCATGGTGGTGATGGTGTTCGGCAACGTCGTGCTGCGTTATGCCTTCAACTCGGGCATCGCCGTCAGCGAGGAGCTCTCGCGCTGGCTGTTCGTGTGGATGACCTTCCTGGGCGCGCTGGTGGCGCTGCACGAACACGGCCACCTGGGCACCGACATGCTGGTCGCCCACCTCAACCGCAAGGGCAAGATCGCCTGCATGCTGGCCAGCCAGGTGCTGATGCTCGCCGTGACGGTGATGCTGTTCCAGGGCAGCCTGGCGCAATCGCGCATCAACTGGGACGTCGAGGCACCGGTCACCGGCGCGCCGATGGCCATCGTCTACCTCGCTGGCGTCGTGTTCGCGGTGCCGGCCGTGCTGCTGCTGCTGGCCGAGATGTGGCGCACGCTCACGGGCCGCATGCGCGACGACGAACTGGTGATGGTGCAGGAGTCGGAAGACCTGGCGCATGTCCAGGAACAGACGCCCCGCACGGGCAACGGAGCCGCGCGATGACGATCTTCATCTTCCTCGGCTCCTTGCTCGCCGCGATGGCACTGGGCATGCCGATCGCCTACGCGCTGCTCGTCAGCGGTGTCGCGCTGATGTGGCACCTGGACATGATGGACACGCAGATCCTGGCGCAGAACCTGATCAACGGCGCCGACAGCTTCCCGCTGCTGGCGGTGCCCTTCTTCATGCTCGCCGGCGAGATCATGAACGTCGGCGGTCTGTCCAGGCGCATCGTGAACCTGGCGCTGACGCTGGTGGGCCACGTGCGCGGCGGCCTCGGCTTCGTCACCATCCTGGCCGCCGTGATGATGGCCGCGCTGTCGGGCTCGGCGGTGGCCGACACCGCGGCGCTGGCCGCGCTGCTGCTGCCGATGATGGTCAAGGCCGGTCACGACAAGGCGCGTTCTGGAGGCCTGATCGCCAGCGCCGGCATCATCGCGCCGGTGATCCCGCCGAGCATCGGCTTCGTGATCTTCGGCGTCGCGGCCAACCTGTCGATCGGCAAGCTGTTCATGGCCGGCATCGTGCCGGGGCTGATGATGGGCGTGGCCATCGCCATCACCTGGTACTTCGTCGCGCGCAGCGAAAACGTGACGCCGCCGCCCAAGGCCAGCCGCGACGAGAAGTGGGCGGCGCTGAAGCAGTCGACGTGGGCGCTGTTCCTGCCCGTGATCGTGCTCGTGGGCCTGAAGATGGGCGTCTTCACGCCGACCGAAGCAGCCGTGGTCGCCGCCGTCTACGCGCTCTTCGTCGCCGTCTTCATCTACCGCGAGCTGACGCCGGCGCAGCTGCTGCCGGTGTTCGTCAGCGCCGCCAAGACCACCGCCGTGATCATGTTCCTGGTTGCCGCGGCGATGGTCTCGGCCTGGCTGATCACTGTCGCGCAACTGCCGCAGCAGATGATCAGCCTGCTGCAGCCGTTCATGGACAGCCCGACGCTGCTGCTGATCGTGATCATGCTGCTGGTCATCGCGGTGGGCACGGCGATGGACATGACGCCGACGATCCTGATCCTGACGCCGGTGCTGATGCCGGTGGTCAAGGCCGCGGGCATCGACCCCATCTACTTCGGCGTGCTGTTCATCATCAACTGCGCCATCGGTCTGATCACGCCGCCGGTGGGCACGGTGCTGAATGTGGTGGCCGGTGTCGGCAAGATGAAGATGGACG
Source organism: Rubrivivax sp. (assembly GCA_043760065.1). Taxonomy (GTDB): domain Bacteria; phylum Pseudomonadota; class Gammaproteobacteria; order Burkholderiales; family Burkholderiaceae_C; genus Rubrivivax. The sequence continues at coordinate 10,266 of JAYUPN010000288.1, read as the reverse complement.
ACGTTACCCGGGGTGTGCTGCCTTTCATGGCTGCGCAACTGGTGGTGCTGTTCCTGCTGGTGCTGTTCCCGCAGCTGGTGCTGTGGCCGCTGAAGATGTTCTATTGATTCCCCCCTGTTCCCAGTCCAATGTGTAGGAGACAACAATGAAGCGTTTGATGATCAAGTCCCTGGTGGCCGCTGCTGCCGTCGCGATGTTCGGTGCCTCCGGCGTGGCCTCGGCGCAGGACATCAAGGAGCGCAGCTTCAAGCTCGCGCAGCAGAACCCCAAGGGCCACCCGCTGGTCACCGGCGCCGAGAAGTTCGCCGAGATCGTGGCCGCCAAGAGCGGCGGCAAGATCAAGATCAACCTGTTCCCGGGCGGCGTGCTCGGCGGCGACGCGCCCACGGTGTCGGCGCTGCAGGGCGGCACGGTCGAGATGACGGTGCTCAACAGCGGCATCCTGGCCAGCCAGGTCAAGGACTTCGAGGTCTACGACTTCCCCTTCATGTTCGCCAACGGCCGCGAGGCCGACGCCGTGGTCGACGGGCCTTTCGGCCAGAAGATGCACGCCAAGCTGCTCGACAAGGGCATCGTCGGCCTGGGCTACTGGGAGCTGGGCTTCCGCAACATCACCAACAGCAAGCGCGCGATCAGCAAGGTTGAAGATCTGGACGGCCTGAAGCTGCGCGTGATCCCCAACGCCATCAACGTCGACTGGGTCAAGGCGGTCGGCGGCAACCCCACGCCGATGGCCTTCCCCGAGGTCTACGCGGCGCTCGAAGCCAAGGCCATCGACGGCCAGGAGAACCCGCTCAACGTCATCCTGGCCAACAAGTTCGCCGAGGTGCAGAAGTTCCTGGTGCTGTCCAACCACCAGTACAACCCGCAGTCGGTGATCTTCAGCAAGAAGGTCTGGGACACGCTGTCGGCCGACGAGAAGAAGATCCTGCAGGACGCCGCGATGGAAGCCGCCGCGTTCCAGCGCAAGACCTCGCGCGACGCTGCTGCCGGCAACCTGGATGCGCTGAAGAAGGCCGGCATGACCGTCACCGAGCTGCCGGCCGCCGAGCAGGCCAAGCTGCGCGAGAAGTTCAAGCCGGTGGTCGACAAACATGGTGCGGCGATCGCCGGCACCGTGGCCGAACTGCAGGCCGAACTGGCCAAGCTGCGCAAGTAATCGGCGCGGGAGCACGAGCAGCCATGAGCCTGCCCGGCCGCCCGAAAGGCGAATACCGCAGTGCGAAGCACGGAGGTTGCCTGATGAGCACGATGACCCTGCCGGCAGCCGCAGCCGAAGCGACCGCCCGGCCCGGCGACAAGCTGCTGGTGGGGCTCATCGGTGCCGGCATCCAGCGCTCGCTGACGCCGGCGATGCAGGAAGAAGAAGCCCGTGCACAGGGGCTGCGCCTGCACTACCAGCTGATCGACCTCGACCGCAGCGCGCAGGGCGCCGGCGCCCTGCCCTCACTGTTGGCCGCGGCGCGCACGATGGGCTTTGCGGGATTGAACATCACCTACCCCTGCAAGCAGGCGGTGATCCCGCTGCTGGACGACCTGAGCGACGAAGCGCAGGCCATGGGCGCGGTCAACACCGTCGTGTTCAAAGACGGCCGGGCCACCGGCCACAACACCGACGGCAGCGGCTGGCGCTGGGGCCTGGAACGCCAACTGCCGGGCGCCAAGCTGTCGCGCGTGGTGCTGCTGGGTGCCGGCGGCGCCGGTTCGGCCATCGCCCACGCCGCGCTGCGCATGGGCGTGCAGCAGCTGGTGCTGGTGGACAGCGACACCGCGCGTGCCGGCGAACTGGCAGAACGCCTGAATGCGATCTACCCTGGCCGCCGCGCCAGCTACACGGCCGACGCCGCCGCGGCGCTGCATGGCGCCAGCGGACTCGTGCACGCCACGCCCACCGGCATGGACAAGCTGCCGGGACTGCCACTGGCGGCGGAACTGCTGCGACCCGACGTGTGGGTGTCGGAGATCGTCTACTTCCCCTTGCAGACCGCACTGCTGAAGACCGCCACGGCACTGGGCTGCAGGGTCGCCAACGGCGCCGGCATGGCGGTGGGCCAGGCGGTGGGTGCGTTCCGCCACTTCACCGGCCGCGAGCCCGACGCTGCACGCATGCAGGCCCACATGCAGGCCCTGCTGAACCGGAACTCTTCATGAGCGACACCACGCCCGACCGCGAAGCCATCGGTGAAGCGCCCAACCCGCTGGGCATGGACGGCATCGAATACATCGAATACACGACCACCCAGCCGCAGGCGCTGGGCCATGTGCTGGAACAACTCGGCTTCAAGCCGGTGGCGCGCCACCGCTCGCGCGAGGTGCTGCTGTACCGCCAGGGGCCGATGAACATCGTCGTCAACGCCCACGCCGGCGTGGTGCGCGGCACGGTGGCCACCGACGAAGGTTCGCCCAGGCTGTCGGCGGTGGCGCTGCGTGTGCGCGACGCACGTGAGGCCTATGAACGTGCGCTGGCGCTGGGCGCCTGGGACGTGCCCAACCACGCGCAGGTGATGGAGCTCAACATCCCCGGCATCCACGGCCCCGGCGGCGCGCACCTCTACTTCGTCGACCGCTGCGAGGATTTCTCGATCTTCGATATCGACTTCAAGCCGATCCCCGGCGTCGACCTCCATCCAGGCACGGTGGCCGGCCTGCACTTCTTCGGCATCGTGCAGTACATCGGCCGCGACCGCACGGCAGACTGGGCCGACTTCTACGGCCGGCTGCTCGGCTTCACGCAGCTGCCCGAGGAGGTGCGCTTCGGCATCCTGCCCAAGGGCACACTGCTGAAGAGCCCCTGCGAAGGTGCGGCGCGCTTCTTCCTGCAGCTGATCGAACCCGACCCGGTGACGGTGAGCTACGACGAGCAGGAGCTGTTCCACCGCATCGGCTTCGGCGCTGCCGATGTGCCGGCGGCGGTGGCGCTGCTGCGCAAACGCGGCCTGAACTTCGTCGAAGGCGCCGGCGTGCAGGTCACCGAGCGCGGCGCGATCACGCGCAACGTGCTGCGCACGGTGGTGTTCGAGCTCGTGCACGACACGCGCAGCTGAGCCGCCATCATGAAGATCGATGAGTTCGGCATGGACACGATCAGCCTGGCCGGCCCGCTGGAGGCCAAGCTGCGCGCGATGCGCGAGGCCGGCTTCGGCCAAGTGATGCTCAGCGCACGCGACGTGGTGGGCCACCCGGAGGGGCTGGACGCTGCGGTGAAGGCGGTCCGAAGCAGCGGCCTGCGCGGCACCGGCTTTCAGGTGCTGCGCGACTTCGAAGGCCTGTCGGGCACGTTGCACGACTACAAGGTCGACATCGCCAAGAGCATGATCGAGATGTGCGCGGCGCTGGGCTGCAAGGTGCTGCTGGCCTGCAGCAGCACCAGCAAACACGCGGCCCAGGACCGCGCCACGCTGGCGCGCGACCTGCGCAAGCTGGCGCTGCTGGCGGTGCCGCACGGCATCAAGATCGCGTACGAGGCGCTGTCGTGGGGCCGCACCATCAACCGCTTCATGCAGGCCTGGCAGATCGTCGACGAAGCCGACTGCCCCAACCTGGGCATCGGTCTCGACTCCTTCCACATCTTCGCCGCCCAGGACAGCCTGGACGACCTGGAGCTGCTGGACCCGCAGCGCATCTACCTGGTGCAGCTGTCGGACTTCATGTGGCAGGAGACGCCCACCTTCGAAGAGCGCATGACCACCGCGCGCACCTTCCGCGTCTTCCCCGGCGAAGGTGTGCACAGCGAAGAGCTGGCGCGGCTGGTGGTGGCGCTGGACCGGCTGGGCTACCGCGGCGACTACAGCTTCGAGGTCTTCAACGACGACTACCAGCAGCTGCCGCTGCCGGTGGTGGCCGAACGTGCGCGCCGCGCCGCGGTGTGGTTGGCCGAGGACGTGCTGCGGCGCTCGCAGCCCAGGCCCGGTGCGCTGCAGCTGCGCCAGCGGGGCAGCTGAGGCCTGTTCAATCCCTTTCAGGCCAGCGCCGCCACCGGCGCGGCGTCGCCCAGCAGCGCCTGGCGCAGGGTCATCTGCGCCAGCCCGGAGGCGGCCATGAACGGTGCGCTCGCCACGCCCGGGTCGAGCAGCGTGCGCTGCACCAGCGGCGAGATCGGCGTCAGCGCCGCGTCGCACAGCAACACGTGGCGCGGATCGTTGTCCTCGTCCAGGCGCGACACCCAATCGATCTCGGCCAGCAGCTCGAGCATCGGCTCCAGTTGCAGGGGGTCGGCGCGCAGCCGCGCGGCCAGCGTCGACAGCGACAAGCCGCGCTCGGCGCCGTGGCGCGCCGCCTCGAGCTGCTTGAGCACCGCCAGCGCCAGCTCGAAGCGCCAGCCGGGCGTGGCCGGCCGCGCGCGCACGCGCATCTGCAGGCTGGGCGCGTAGGCCGCGATGACCGCGCCCAGCAGCACGATCACCCACACCAGGTACACCCACAGCAGCAGGATCGGCACCGCGGCGAAGGCACCGTAGACCGCGCTGTAGCTCGGCACCGTGTCCAGGTACCAGGCGAGCAGCTTCTTGGCGACCTCGAAGGTGGCCGAGACGAAGATGCCGCCGGCCCAGGCGTGGCGCCAGCGCACCGGCGTGTTGGGCACGTAGTGGAAGAGCCCCGCCGCTGCGCCGGCCAGCAGCAGGAACTGCATCACCTCCAGCAGCAGCGCCACACCCCCCGGCAGCGCCGACACCCAGCCCCGCGACGAAGAGATGATGAAGGAGGTGAGCGTCAGGCTCATGCCCAGCACCACCGGGCCCAGCGTCAGCGCCGCCCAGTACACCAGCACGCGGCGCCCCAGCGAGCGCGGCTGGCGCACGCGCCAGATGGCATTGAGCGTGCGGTCGATCGTCAGCACCAGCGCCAGCGCCGTGACCACCAGCAGCACGAGGCCGAGCGAGCCCATGCCGCGCGCCTTGGCGGCGAACTCCGTCAGCCCGCGCAGCACCGGCCGCGCGATGCCCTCGGGCACCAGGTTCTGCAGGAAGAAGGTCTGCAGCGCGCCCTCGAAGCCGGCGAAAACCGGGAAGGCGGTGAACACGGCCAGCATCACCGTCACCAGCGGCACCAGCGCGATCAGCGTCGTGAAGGTCAGGCTGCTCGCGGTGACGCCCAGGCGGTCCTCGCGGAAACGCTGGCGCAGCGTGCGCAGCGTGTCGAACCACGGCCAAGCGCGCAAGGTGTGCGGCAGCTCGCTTGCCATGCGGCGCAGCCGTTCGGCGTTGCCGGCCTCCATGCGCAGAGCTTTGTCATTCATGCTGGCTATGATGCCAGCAAGACCGTTGTTGAACACGCCGCGCACGAACCCGTGACCATCGTCCGCCGCCTGCGTGCCGCAGCGTTGGCCGGGTTGCTGGGCCTGATCGCACTGGGCCTGGCCTGGGAGTTGTGGCTGGCGCCCACCGGCAGCGGCACGCTGGCGCTGAAGGTGCTGCCGCTGCTGCCCTGCGTGGCCGGGCTGCTGCGCCACCGCATGTACACCTTCCGTTGGCTGAGCCTGCTGCTGTGGCTGTACTTCATGGAAGGTGTGGTGCGCGCGACCACCGAAGGCGGCATTTCGCAGGCCCTGGCGGTGACCGAAATCGTGCTGTGCGTGGGCTTGTTCGCGGTCAGCACCGTCTACATCCGCTGGCGCCTGCGCCACCCGCTGCCGCAAACCCCCGGCGCCCCGGCGGCAGCGGCATGAGCTTCATCGACACGCTGCGCGACGCCGTCGGCACGGCGCAGGTGCTCACCGAAGGCGATCTCTCGGCCTGGGAGCTGGACTGGCGGCGCCGCTGGCGCGGCAAGGCGCTGGCGGTGGTGCGCCCGGGCAGCACGGCCGAGGTCGCCGCCGTCGTGCGCGCCTGCGCCGCCCACCGCGTCGGCCTGGTGCCGCAGGGCGGCAACACCGGCCTGGTGGGCGGCGGCGTGCCCGACGCCAGCGGCACCCAGGTGCTGCTGAGCCTGCAGCGCATGAACCGCGTGCGTGCGCTCGACGCGGCCAACCTCACGCTCACCGCCGAAGCCGGCTGCGTGCTGCAGCAGGTGCAGGCGGCGGCCGCCGCGCAGGGCCTGCTGTTGCCGCTGAGCCTGGCCGCCGAGGGCAGCTGCACGCTGGGCGGCAACCTGGCCACCAATGCCGGCGGCACCCAGGTGCTGCGCTGGGGCAACGCGCGCGAGCTGTGCCTGGGGCTCGAGGTCGTGACCGCGCAGGGCGAGGTCTGGGACGGCCTGAGCGGACTGCGCAAGGACAACACCGGCTACGACCTGCGCGACCTCTTCGTCGGCAGCGAGGGCACGCTGGGCGTCATCACCGCGGCGACCATGAAGCTGGCGCCGCAGCCTGCGGCCACCACCACCGCGCTGGCCGCCTGCGCCACGCTGGCCGACTGCGTGGCGCTGCTCGGCCTGGCGCGCCAGCGCCTGGGCGCCGGACTGACCGGCTTCGAGGCCATGGGCCGGCTGGCGCTCGACCTCGTGGCGCGCCACTTCCCGGCCCTGCCCGCGCCGCTGCCCACGGCGCCGTGGACGGTGCTGCTGGAGCAGAGCGACGTTGAAGGCGAAGCCGCGGCGCGTGCGCGCTTCGAGTCGCTGCTGGCCGCGGCACTCGAGCACGGCTGCGTCAGCGACGCCGTCGTCGCCGAGAGCCTGTCGCAGAGCCAGGCGCTGTGGCACGTGCGCGAGTCGATCCCGCTGGCGCAGGCCCAGGAAGGCCTGAACATCAAGCACGACATCTCGCTGCCGGTGTCGGCCATCGCCGCCGTCGTCGAGCACACCGACGCCGCGCTGCGCGCGCGTTACCCGGGTGTGCGGCTGGTCAATTTCGGCCACCTGGGCGACGGCAACCTGCACTACAACGTGCAGGCGCCGGCGGGCATGGACGGCCAGCGTTTTCTCGACGAGCAGGAGCACGCGGTGAACACGCTGGTGTTCGACGCCGTCGCCGAGCGCGGCGGCTCGTTCTCGGCCGAACACGGCATCGGCCTGCTCAAGCGCGACGAACTGGCCCTGCGCAAGTCGCCGGTGGCGCTGCAGATGATGCGCGCCATCAAGGCCGCGCTCGACCCGGCCGGCATCATGAACCCGGGGCGCATGCTGTAGCCGGCTGCGGCGGCACCTCGGCCGCCGCTTGCACCAGCGCCGCCATTGCGCCGGCATTGCGCCGGCACCATTGCAACGGTGCTACTGCACCGGCCCCTTCAGCGCCGCCGGCAGCGGGATCGACATCGTCTCGATGCCTTCCTCGCGCAGCGCCTCGCGCTCCTGCGGCGTGACCTGGCCGCGGATGCCGCGCGCGGGCTCTTCGCCGTAGTGGATGCGGCGCGCCTCCTCGGCGAACCGCTCGCCCACATCCTCGGTGTTGGCGACCACGCGGCGCACGGTCTCCAACCAGGCCGCCTGCAGGTCGGCCGCCTGCGGCTTGGCCACCGGTTCGCGCGCGCCCGACAGGTTCAGCCGCGGCGCCGACGGCGTGCGGCTGACGACCCGGTCGGCGCACAGCGGGCACTCGACCAGGCCGCGGCCGTTCTGCGCCATGAACTCCTCGTCCGACGCAAACCAGCCTTCGAAGCCGTGGCCGTTGGTACAGCGCAGGTCCAGCACTTTCATCGTCAGGCGATCATAGGCGCGCGGCGTCGGCCGCGCTCAGCCAGGCCCAGGGCCGGCGCCCGGCCTGGCACTGCTGCAGCCAGTGCAGGCCGACCAGCGTCTTCACGTCGGGCAGGTCGCCCGCGTCGTCCAGCGCCTGCAGTTCCTCCACGCCGAGCGTCACGGTCTCGACGAACTCGCCCTCGTCCGGCCGCGCCGTGCCGGGCTGCAGGCCGCGCGCAAACCACAGCCAGATGCTTTCGGATGAATAGGCGGCGGCGTTGTGGATCTCGCCGCCGTAGGCCCACTCGCGCGCCGTGTAGCCGGTTTCCTCGCGCAACTCGCGCACCGCGCAGGCGTGCTGGCTCTCGCCCGCATCGCGTTTGCCGGCGGGCCATTCGAGCAGCACCTTGGCCACCGGGTAGCGGTGCTGGCGCACCAGCACCAGGCGGCCGTCGTCGAGAATCGGGATTACCGCCACCGCGCCCGGGTGCCGGATGTACTCGCGCGTGGCCGAACGGCCATCGGGCAGGCGCACGGTGTCGCGCCACAGGTCCAGAAAGCCGCCGGCCAGCAAGGGCGTGCTGTCGATGCGGTGCTCGACCAGATGTGCATCCGCGTCGCGCGTCGGCTCAGCCATCGGCAGCCCCGTTCATCGCAGGCAGCCCGGGGCCGGCCTCAACTGGTCAGCGCCTTGACGATGGCGTCGCGGCACATCGCCATCAGACCGCCCGAGAAGGGTCCGAACAGCAGCACGGCGGCGCCGTTGATTGCCAGCAGCGCCGTCACGCCCTGGCCGCGGCCCATCGCGAAGTCGATCTTGGGCGCATCGAACCACATCACCTTGACCACGCGCAGGTAGTAGAAGGCACCCACCAGCGATGCCATCACCGCCACCACGGCCAGCACGATGTAGAGCGTGACGTTGGTCGTCACCAGCGCCTGGATGACGGCCAGCTTGGCGAAGAAGCCCACCATCGGCGGCACGCCGGCGAGCGAGAACATGAAGATCGTCATCACGCCGGCGACCCACGGGCTGCGCTGCGACAGGCCGGCCAGGTCGTCGATGTCCTCGGACTCGAAACCCTGGCGCGACAGGAACATGATGAGGCCGAAGGTGCCCAGCGTCGTCAGCACGTAGGCCACCAGGTAGAACATCGCCGAGCTGTAGGCGTTGCCCGCGCTCAGCGTGTTGCCGCTGACGACACCGGCCGACAGGCCCAGCACGATGAAACCCATCTGCGCGATCGTGCTGTAGGCCAGCATGCGCTTGAGGTTGGTCTGCGCGATGGCCGCCACGTTGCCCACCACCAGCGAGGCCACGGCCAGCACGATGAACATCTGCTGCCAGTCCACGGCCAGGCCCAGCATGCCTTCGACGAGCAGCCGGATCGTGATCGCGAAGGCGGCGAACTTGGGCGCGCCGCCGATGAGCAGCGTCACCGCCGTCGGCGCGCCCTGGTAGACGTCGGGCACCCACATGTGGAAGGGTGCGGCGCCGAGCTTGAAGGCCAGGCCCGCGACGACGAAGACGAGGCCGAAGGTCAGCACCTCCTTGTTGATGCGGCCGGTGGCGATCTGCTCGAAGACACGCGGGATCTCCAGCGAGCCGGTGGCGCCGTACATCATGCTCAGGCCGTAGAGCAGGAAGCCGCTGGCCAGCGCGCCGAGCACGAAGTACTTCATCGCGGCTTCGGTGCTCAGGGCATGGTCGCGGCGCAGCGCGGTCAGCGCGTACAGGCTCAGGCTCATCAGCTCCAGGCCCAGGTACACGACCAGGAAATTGTTGGCCGAGCACATCACCGAGATCCCCAGCAGCACGAAGAGCGCGAGCATGAAGAACTCGCCCTTGAGCATGTCGCGGCTTTGCAGCGTGGGGCGGGCGTAGCCCAGCGTCACCATCACCGACAGCGCGGCAAAGAGGGCCAGCAGGTGACCCATCGGGTCGACCACCACCATGCCCTGCATGCCGTAGGCGGTGGCACCCTGGTCGTAGAACCACAGGTGCAGCGCGGCGAAGACGGCGATGCCGGCCTGCGTGAGCCAGAAGGTCAGGCTGCGCGCGGGGTCCTTGGAGAAGAGGTCGACCAGCAGCACCGCGCAGGCCAGCAGCAGCAACCAGATCTCGGGGTAGATGACGGGCCAGTTCATCGGGCTCATGGGGTGTTCTCTTGGGTGGGGCCGCGCGCTTGTGTGTACATCAACTGGGGATCTTGCTCAGCGCCACGTGCTTGAGCAGCTCGACCACGGAGAGGTGCATGACATCGGTGAAGGGCCGCGGGTACAGGCCCATCCACAGCACCGCGACGGCCAGCAGCGACAGCATCAGGAACTCGCGCCCGTTGATGTCGACGAGCGCCTTCACCTGATCATTGGCGACGTCGCCGAAGTACACGCGCTTGACCATCCACAGCGTGTAGGCAGCGCCGAAGATCAGCGTCGTGGAGGCCAGCGCGGCGATCCAGAAGTTGAACTTCACCGCGCCCAGGATGACCATCCACTCGCCGACGAAACCGGCCGTGCCCGGCAGGCCGCAGTTGGCCATCGCGAACAGCACCGCGAAGGCCGCGAAGCGGGGCATCGTGTTGGCGACGCCGCCGTAGCTGGCGATCTCGCGGCTGTGCATGCGGTCGTAGAGCACGCCGATGCACAAGAACATCGCGCCCGAGACGAAGCCGTGGCTGATCATCTGCACGATGGCACCGGCCACGCCGAGCT
>JAYUPN010000287.1:0-23687 GCA_043760065.1 Rubrivivax sp. | reverse complement strand
GGTCTTCGCCGAAGGTGGTGGAGGCCTGCATGTCGCCTTGTTGCAGGCGGACGCACTTGCCGTCCTTGAGGTCGATGGCCGGTATCAGCAGCATGGCTCGGTCGGAGCGTGATGGAACAAAGGGGTGGGGGGATGAGAAAGCGGGGGCGGCGGCGGGCAAGCAGGCTGCAGGCTGAAGCTCAGGGCTTCCAGTGCAGGAAGTTGCGGTACAGGGCCAAGCCTTGGTCTGCGCTTTTCTCGGGGTGAAACTGGGTGGCGAAAATGTTATCCCGTGCGACGGCGCAGGTAAAGCGCCCGCCGTAGTCGGTTTCGCCCGCGCGGTGGCGCGCATCGGCCGGCGCGGCATAGAAGCTGTGCACGAAATAGAACCACGAGCCGTCGGGCACACCGGCCCACATCGCGTGGGGCAACTGGTGTACCCGGTTCCACCCCATCTGCGGCACTTTGTAGCGGCTGCCGTCGGGCTGCAGCCGGCCTTCGAGCTGGAAGCGCCGCACGCGGCCGCCGATCAGCGCCAGGCCCGGCGTGTCCTGCTCTTCGCTGTGCTCCAGCAGCATCTGCATGCCCACGCACACGCCCAGCAGCGGCTTGTGGGCGGCGGCGTGCAGCACGGCGTCGTGCAGGCCGCTGTCGCGCAGCTCGCGCATGCAGTCGCGCATCGCGCCCTGGCCGGGCAGCACGACGCGGTCGGCGGCCAGCACTTCGGCTGCACGCTGGGTGACGACGACCTCGAAGCCGGTGCCGGCGGCGACGTGCAGCACCGCCTGCGACACCGAGCGCAGGTTGCCCATGCCGTAGTCGACGACGGCGACGGTGGCCATGGCGCTAGAGCGACCCTTTGGTCGACGGCACGACCCCGGCCGAGCGCGGATCGGGCGTCAGCGCCATGCGCAGCGCACGCGCGAAGGCTTTGAAGACCGTTTCGCACTGGTGGTGCGCGTTGTCGCCCTTGAGGTTGTCGATGTGCACCGTGGCCAACGCGTGGTTGACGAAGCCCTGGAAGAACTCGTAGGTCAGCTGGGTGTCGAAGCCGCCGACCATGCCGGACTTGAAAGGCACGTCCATGTGCAGCCCCGGGCGGCCGGAGAAGTCGATCACCACGCGCGACAGCGCCTCGTCCAGCGGCACGTAGCTGTGGCCGTAGCGGGTGATGCCGCGCTTGTCGCCGACGGCCTGCGCCACCGCCATGCCCAGCGTGATGCCGACGTCCTCCACCGTGTGGTGGCCGTCGATGTGCAGGTCGCCTTTGGCGTCGACGACCAGGTCGAGCAGGCCGTGGCGGGCGATCTGGTCGAGCATGTGGTCGAAGAAGCCGATGCCGGTGGACAGCTGCGCAGCACCGGTGCCGTCGAGGTCGACACGCACGCGGATCTGCGTTTCCTTGGTGTCGCGGCGGATGTCGCCGACGCGGTTCGGACTCGGGCTGGCGGCGGGGTTCACAGGCTGTCCTTCAGGGCGCGGATCATGGCGTCATTCTCATGCGGCGCGCCGACCGTCAGGCGCAGGCAGTTGGCCAGCAGCGGGTGCAGCCCGGCGATGTGCTTGACGAGCACGCCGCGCGCCTTCAGGCCCTCGAAGGCGCGCTGCGAGTCGGGCACGCGCACGAGCACCATGTTGGCATCGCTGGGGAACGGCTGCACGCCGTCGATGGCGGCCAATGCAACTTGGAGGCGGCTGCGCTCGGCCTTGAGCAGCGCCGCCTGGCGCGCGTACTCGTCGGCGTGGTCCAGCGCGAACAGCGCCGCCTCGGCGTTGAGCGCGCTGACGTTGTAGGGCGGCCGCACCTTGTCGATCTCGCCGATCAGTACCTCGTGGCCGCACAGGTAGCCCAGCCGCACGCCGGCGAGGCCGAACTTGGACAGCGTGCGCAGCACCAGCACGTGCTCTTGCGCGGCCATGCGCTGCAGCCAGCTGCGGCTGGAGAAGGGCTGGTAGGCCTCGTCGAACACCACCAGGCCCTGCTGCGCGGCGACGGCAGCGACGATGCGCTCGATGATGGCGTCGCTGAACAGGTTGGCGGTGGGGTTGTTCGGGTAGGCGATGTAGGTGATGGCGGGCCGGTGCTGCTCGATGGCGGCCAGCATCGCAGCCTCGTCGAGTTCGAAGTCGGCCCGCAGCGGCACGCCGACGAAGCCGAGCCCGCGCAGCCGGGCCGACATCTCGTACATCACGAATCCCGGCAGCGGCGCCAGCACCTTGGCGCCCGGCACGTCGCAGGCCACCGACAGGATGTCGATCAGTTCGTCCGAGCCATTGCCGACGATGAGCTTGCAGCCCGCCGGCAGACCGATGTGGCGGGCGAGCGCCGCCGCGACATCGGCCACGCACTGCGCCGGGTAGCGGTTGATGGCGACGCGCCCCAGGCGCTCACCCAGTTCGCGCTGCAGCTCGGGCGGCAGGCGGAAGGGGTTCTCCATCGCGTCGAGCTTGACGAGGCCGGCGCTGGGCTGGATCGCGTAGGCGTGCATGCCCTGCACGTCCTGGCGGATGGTGGCGGCGATGCGGTCGGTCAGCGTGTTCATGCGGCAGCGTCCAGGCGTTGCGGGCCGACGACAAAGGGATTCAGCACGCGCACGCCGTCGAGTTGCTGCTCGTGCTGCAGGTCTTCACTCAGCAGGTAGGTGCAGCCCTGCTGCTGGGCGGCGGCCACCATCAACGCATCCCAGTAATGCAGGCCATAGCGGGACTCGACGGCCCAGGCCGCTTCCACGGTGGCGTGGTCCGGCGCCCAGGGCAGCCAGCGCTGGAAACGCCGCACCTGGGCGCGGGCGTCGCCGGCGGGCATGGCGGGTTGCAGCTTGCGGGTGGCATTGACGTAGAACTCGTTGAGGATCTGCGTGCTCAGGCGCCCGCAGCGGCGCAGCCACAGTTCGCGCAGCCAGTGGCGCGCCGCGGCATGCTTGGCTGCGTCGGCGCGGTCTTCGGCGTAGAGCAGGACGTTCGTGTCAACGAAAACGGTCGAGACGCTCGGCATAGACCTGCTCGCGCTTGGGGTACGGGGAACCGTCGGAGGTGAAGCTGAAGTCGCGCTCCAGCCACTCGCGCATCGCGCGCTCGTAGGCGTCGTCGTGGCGCATCTTCTCCGCCAGCATCTCGCCCACCAGGCGCGAAACGCTGGTGTTGCGGCGTGCCGCTTCGATGCGCGCCCAGTCGGCGACGCTGTCTTCCATCGTCACGGTGACGTTTTTCATTCTGGTGTCGATCTCTGACTTGCGCCCATCGTAGCACGAAGTTCGTGTAGCACGAAGTTCGTGTTACCTCGTCATGACAACCGCAGCACCATCTTGTGCTCACCGTCGTCGATTTCACCCGTGTAAGTGAAGCCCAACTTCTCGTAGAAAGGCCCGGCGTTGCCGGCCAGGCCGATGTGCGACAGGCCCACCTCGGCCATGCCGAGCCGCCGTGCTTCGTCCACCACCCAGGCCATCGCCAGCCGACCCAGGCCGCGGCGCTGGTGGCGGGCGTCGACCATCAGGCGCCAGACGAGCAACTGCGGCGCCGGTTTCTCGCGGTCCTCGCGGGCGTCGTAGAGCAGCATCATGCCCACCGCTTCGTCGCCGTCGAACAGCGCCACGGCCCGCCCGGCGGGTACGTAGGCGACCTGTGCCAGGGAGCGTTCGACCGAGGACACGAGCGCCTTCTGGCCGGCCGCCACCTGCAGCTTCAGGACAGCGTCGACGTTGCCGGCATCGACCGGCCGCACGCTGAAGACCGGCGCACCTCGCGCAGCCGGGGCCTCGCCGTTGAGCCGCAGTTCGGCGGCCCGGGCATGGGCCTGCAGGCCTTCGCCGTACGCCAGTTCGGCGGCGATCGGACCCAGCAGCTGGGCGCCGGCTTCGCTGACCTCGATCAGGCTGCTGCGTTTGACGAAGTCGTAGACACCCAGCGGCGACGAGAAGCGCGCCGTGCCCGAGGTCGGCAACACGTGGTTGGGCCCGGCGCAGTAGTCGCCCAGGCTCTCGCTGGTGAAGGCGCCCAGGAAGATCGCGCCGGCGTGGCGCAGCAGCGGCTCCCAGCGGCCGGGATCCTTGGAGCTGACTTCCAGGTGCTCGGGCGCGATGCGGTTGCTGATCTCGCACGCTTCTTCCAGGCTGCGCGTGTGGATCAGCGCACCGCGGCCTTGCAGGCTGGCGCGGATGACGTCGCGCCGCAGCATGTCGGGCAGCAGGCGGTGAATGGCTTCGTGCACGGCGTCGATGTAGGCCGCGTCGGGGCACAGCAGGATGCTCTGCGCGAGTTCGTCGTGCTCGGCCTGGCTGAACAGGTCCATCGCCACCCAGTCCGGCGGCGTCGTGCCGTCGGCCAGCACCAGGATCTCGCTCGGCCCGGCGATCATGTCGATGCCGACCTGGCCGAAGACGCGGCGCTTGGCGCTGGCGACGTAGGCGTTGCCGGGGCCGGTGATCTTGTCCACGCGCGGCACGGTGGCGGTGCCGTAGGCCAGCGCGGCCACGGCCTGCGCGCCGCCGATGGTGAACACGCGGTGCGCGCCGGCCACGAAAGCCGCGGCCAGCACGAGCGCGTTCTTCTGGCCGCCCGGCGTCGGCACCACCATCACGATCTCGCCCACGCCCGCCACCATCGCCGGAACGGCGTTCATCAGCACGCTGCTCGGGTACGCCGCCTTGCCGCCGGGCACGTAGATGCCGACGCGGTCCAGCGGCGTCACCTTCTGTCCGAGCCGCGTGCCGTCGGCGTCGCGGTACTGCCAGCTGCGGCTGGACGCATCGAGCTGGCGCTGGTGGTAGTCGCGCACCCGCTCGGCAGCGGCCAGCAAGGCGCTGCGCTGCGCCGGCGTGATGGCGTCCATCGCGGCGCGCAGCTCGTCGCGGCCGATCTCGAGCTCGGCCATGTGCTTGGCCCGCACGCCGTCGAAGCGCGCCGTCAGTTCCAGCACGGCCGCGTCGCCGCGCGCACGCACGTCGGCGACGATCGAGGCCACGCTCTGCTCGATGGCGTCGTCGGTCTCGGCCGACCAGTGCAGCACACGCTGGAACGCGGCGTCGAAGTCCGCGGCCGCCGTCGACAGGCGCCGGATGTCGACCCTCATGCCGCGGCCCCCACGGCCTGCTCGAAGGCGTCGATCAGCGCGCGCAGCGCTTCGCGCTTGAGCTTCAGCGCCGCCGGGTTGACGACCAGGCGCGCCGAGATGTCCATGATCTGCTCGACCTCGACCAGATGGTTGGCCTTGAGCGTGCTGCCGGTTGACACCAGGTCGACGATGGCGTCGGCCAGGCCGGTCAGCGGCGCCAGCTCCATCGAACCGTAGAGCTTGATCAGGTCCACGTGCACGCCCTTGGTCGCGAAGTGCTGGCGCGCGATGTGGGTGTACTTGGTGGCGACGCGGATGCGCGAGCCCTGCTTGACCGCCGCTGCGTAGTCAAAGTCGGTGCGCGTGGCCACGCTCATGCGGCAGCGCGCGATCTTCAGGTCGAGCGGCTTGTACAGGCCCTCGCCGTCTTCCAGCAGCGTGTCCAGGCCGGCCACGCCGAGGTCGGCGCCACCGTGGCGCACGTAGGTCGGCACGTCGGTGGCACGCACCAGCACCACGCGCACGTCGGGCCGCGAGGTGCCGATGATGAGCTTGCGGCTCTTCTCGGGGTCCTCGAGCACTTCGATGCCGGCGGCGCGCAAGAGCGGCAGCGAGTCGTCGAAGATGCGTCCCTTGGACAGTGCGAGCGTGATCATGGGTGTACGGGCCCGGTACACGCGCCAGGGACCGACGGGTGGCCGCACGGGCGGCGCCGGGCGGCCCCCGCGGCGCACCGCAGGGTTTGTCAGTGGTGGTGGAGACCGGCCGAAGACGGCGGCGCCGCAGGTGCGGTGGCGTGTTCGGCGGGCGTGAGGGTCTTCATCGACAGGGCATGGATCTGCTCGCGCATTCTATCGCCCAGGGCTGCGTAGACCTGCTGGTGGCGGCGCACGCGCGGCAGCCCTTCGAAGGCCGCCGAGACGATGGTGGCGAAGAAGTGCCGGCCGTCGCCTTCGACCTCGAGGTGCTCGCAGGGCAGCCCGGCAGCGATGAAGTCGCGGACTTGTTCGGGGGTGGGATCGGCCATGGCCCGCATTGTCTCAGCTTCGCTGCGCAAGCGTTCGGCCGCGTTCGGCCGCGTTCAGGTGCGCAGCTTGTAGCCGCTGGCCAGCAGGCGCAGCGCGATCGCGGCCACAAGCAGGAAGCTGCCGCCGACCACCGCCAGGCTCAGCCAAGGCGATGCATCGCTGACGCCGAAGAAGCCGCGCCGGAAGCCGTCGATCATGTAGAAAAACGGGTTCAGGTGGCTCACCGCCTGCCACACCGCCGGCAACGACTGCACCGAATAGAACACGCCCGACAAGAAGGTCATCGGCATGATGATGAAGTTCTGGAACGCCGCCAGCTGGTCGAACTTTTCCGCCCACAGCCCGGCGATCAGCCCCATCGACCCCAGCATGCCGGCGCCGAGCGCGGCGAAGGTGATGATCCACCACGGCTCGGCCAGCCGCAGCGGCGCGAACCACACCGTCACCAGCATCACGCCCGTGCCCACCACCAGGCCGCGCGCGATGGACGCGCCGACGTAGGCCACGAACCAGGCCCAGTGACTGAGCGGCGACACCAGCAGGAACACGAGGTTGCCGGTGATCTTGCTCTGGATCAGCGAGCTGCTGCTGTTGGCGAAGGCGTTCTGCAGCACGCTCATCATCACGAGTCCCGGGATCAGGAAGCTGGTGTAGCCGACACCCGGAAAGGCCTCGACGTGGTCCTGCAGCACGTGGCCGAAGATCAGCAGGTACATCACCGCCGTCAGCACCGGCGCCGCGACGGTCTGGAACGCGACCTTCCAGAAGCGCAGGATCTCCTTGCGGAACAGCGTGCCCGAACCGGAGAAGACGCCGGCCGACATCAGGCCGCTTCCCGGGCCGGGACGCCCTGCATGATCTCCAGGAACACGTCTTCGAGGTCGGCGCGGCCGATCTCCAGGTCCTCGACCTTGACGCCGCTGGCGCGCAGCGTGGCCAGCAGCGACTCGACCTCGGCCGCGTCGTGCGCCTTGACCTGCACGATGCGGCCGGTGACGCGCGCCTGCGCCGCCACCGCCGGCGGCAGCGCGCCGTCGGTCTTGAAGCGCAGCATCGTGCTCGCAGTGCCGGCCAGCAGCGCCGAGGTCTTGTCCAGCGCCTTCAGCCGCCCTTGCTGCAGCATCGCGATGCGGCCGCACAGCGCCTCGGCTTCTTCCAGGTAGTGCGTCGTCAGCAGCACGGTGTGGCCTTCGCGGTTCAGCCGTGCGATGAAGCGCCACAGCGTCTGGCGCAGTTCGACGTCGACGCCCGCGGTCGGCTCGTCGAGCACGATCACCGGTGGCCGGTGCACCAGCGCTTGCGCCACCAGCACGCGCCGCTTCATGCCGCCCGAGAGCTGCCGCATGTTGGCGCTGGCCTTGTCCGACAGCCCGAGTTCGGCCAGCAGCTCGTCGATCCAGGCGTCGTTGTTCCTGACGCCGAAATAGCCGCTCTGGATGCGCAGCGTCTCGCGCACGCTGAAGAAGGGGTCGAAGACCAGTTCCTGCGGCACGATGCCGAGCCGCTTGCGCGCCGCGACGTAGTCGTCCACGACGTCGTGTCCGAGCACCGTCGCGGTGCCTGAGGTGGCGCGCGACAGGCCGGCCAGGATCGAGATCAGCGTCGTCTTGCCGGCGCCGTTGGGCCCGAGCAGGCCGAAGAACTCGCCCGCCTCGATGTCGAAGGACACGCCGTCCAGCGCCTTGAAGGCGCCGTGGGCGCCCTGGTAGACCTTGCTGATGTTGTCGAAGCGGACGGCGGGTGTAGGCATGGCGAGGGCGGGATTGTAGGCAGACCGGCCGCCGCGCCCGGCCCTCAGAATGCGGCGCATGGCCACCACCGCGAAGAAACCCCGCCGCACCGCCGAGCGCATCCTGGAGGTCTCGCTGGACCTGTTCAACCGCTTCGGCGAGCCCAACGTCAGCACCACGCTGATCAGCGCCGAGTTGAACATCAGCCCCGGCAACCTGTACTACCACTACCCGGCCAAGGACGAGCTGATCAACGCGCTGTTCGGCCGCTACGAGAAGGCGCTCGCCGAGATCCTGCAGGCCGCCGAAGGCGTCGAGAACGTCGAGGACGCCTGGCTCTTCTTCCACATGCTGTTCGAGCTGATCTGGAGCTACCGCTTCCTGTACCGCGACCTGAACGACCTGCTCAGCAAGAACCGCCGCCTCGAGACGCACTTCCAGTTCGTGCTCAAGAACAAGTCGCGCGCGATGCACGCGCTGCTCGACGGCCTGTCGCGCAACGGCGCCGTGCGCATCACCGGCGCCGAGGCCGCACCGGTCGCCACCAGCATGGTGGTGGTGGTGACCTACTGGCTGAGTTACGAGTACGTGCGCGACCCGCGCCGCGCGCTCGAGCCCGAGAGCGCTGCCGCCGCGATGGGCCGCGGCGGCTACCACGTGCTGGCGCTGCTGCTGCCGCATCTGGACAAGGCATCGCGGGCGCACTTGCAGATGCTGGCGGCGGCCTACCTGCAGAACTGAGGGCGGGCTGTGTTGTAAGAAGGTGAGGGGGTCGAGAGCCACCTTCCCTGTCGAGCGATCGAGATGGTTGCTGCAGGCCCGCAACGGGACGCTGCGGCGACCTTGGGACTCGTCCAACCTGGGGACGGCTCCCGGCCAGAACCGGTCCCCCAGCCCTCGTGCCGAAAGAAGTCACTTCATTCGTCAGACCCGTCTTGCGCCACGTAAACGGCGCCGCGACCTCTTGACGGAACTAGACCGCCGCCACGGGCCGCTTGCCGAGTCCCTTGATGAACACGGCCGGCAAGTGTTCACCCGGCGGGATTCCAATCCCGACATCTACGCGGGGCGCCCACCGTGTTCCGGTCAGGTTGAGCGGCGCGGTCGTCTTGTGCAGCAGATCAGCACTGCTGCCGATCACATGGCGATAGCAGTCGGCGGCTACCGCGGAATTCAAACGCTCGACCTGCTCTGGACGTACGTCGGCATGCCGCATGCGGCGCTCGTCTCCGTTCATGACCAACGCCGCAGTGCGTGATAGAGGAAAGAGAACGTGCGTGTGAAGCGACCCGTAGCCAAGCGGCAGATGTTCCGTGTTGGACAGAGGCGACAGCACGACCGGGGAATCGGAGGTTATGTACTCTGATCCGCTGGGCGCGTGAACAACGGTCCAGTCTCTTTCGAAGAGCGTCCGGGCCACGGTATCCCATGTCTTGAGAGCAGCTACACGCGCCGCTTCGTCGGGAACACTAATACGAAAGTGGCTACCGCTGACCATCTCAAATAGCTTTGCCGCGAGCCTGCGCAGTTCTGCCTCGGACGTGTCCGCAGGCTTTGACTCTTTGAGCAGTTTGTATGCCGCGGCCTCACTCGAAACGGTGAGCTTCAACCTCGCATGCTCAGCCTTCTCGCGCACGCTACGGGACTCTGCGAGGGCAGCCGGCGTTCGAATCGCGTGCATTGCGACGAACAATGCCAGGTACTCGCGATCCTCGAAGCTGAGAGGCGATCTGCAAACTGCAGATTTCAATGCAGTCCCGGCACGACTTTCGACGATGCCGAACAAAGCTTCGAGTTCGAATCGCTGCCGATCGCTCTCGTCAATGAAGGTGTAGAAGTGCTCAATGGCGGCGGCATTCTTTGGCGTCAGCGAGTCGACGACGCCACTGGTTCGGTCGTACACAGCCACGAGCCGGTTCGGGGCGAAACCTTTCAAGTAGAACCTTGACACGTAGTGCTGCTGCGCGGGCCCATTGAGTAATGGGCCCCGCTCTGCAAGGCGATCGAATGCGTCCATGGGCTGGGAGTTTATACAGTCCCAGACAGCCAGTGCAAGCCGGTCGACGACGCGCAGCGTTAGACCCTGGATGCTGCGTCGGAAAGGTGCCTGAGAATTGCTTCGAGCGAATCCGCTTCGGCACCGCAATTGACACCTCAGGTAGCGCGCACCTGCCGGCAGTGTCGGCTCGACGTTCGACTGCTTTCCGGCTTCGAACTCGGGCGATTGAGATTCCGCTATGGGTCGTGCAGCGTCGGCCAGCCACCGACGTGCGCGGTCCGGTATGCGGCGATCGGCCGTCCCTCATCGCCCGCGAGGCAGCCTGAGCCAGGGCATCCGTCACCCGTGGCCAGACGAAGATCTGCACGCCGGCGCCAGCGGCAGCCTCACGACCCTGGCAGGTTTTTCTGCTCGCGGCCGAACGCAAGTCGTGCTAAGCCGGACAGTCCCTACTGCAAAGTCCGGTTGAACAGCGCCAGCGTGCGCCCCCACGCCTGCTGCGCCGCAGCCGCATCGAAGCGCGGCGTGGTGTCGTTGTTGAAGCCGTGCTGCGTGCCCGGGTACTTGAAGGCCTCGAACTTCGCGCCCGCAGCCTTCAACGCCGCCTCGAAGGGCGGCCAGGCGGCATTGATGCGCTCGTCGTTGTCGGCGAACACCAGCAGCAGTTCGGCCTTGATGCGGCCCACCGCGTCGGTCGGCGCCGGTGCGCCATAGAAAGGCACGCCTGCCAGCAATTCCGGCACCCGCGTCGCCAGCAGGTTGACCATGCCGCCGCCGTAGCAGAAGCCCACCGCACCGAGCCGGCCGTTGCCGCCGGCGATGCCGCGTGCCCAGTGCGCCGCGGCGACGAAGTCCTCGCGCGTCCTGGCCTGGTCGAGCTTGGGGAACAATTCGCGCGCCTTGTCCTCGTCGCCGGGGTAGCCGCCCAGCGGGTGCAGCGCGTCGGGCGCCACGGCGATGAAGTTGTCAAGCGCCAGGCGGCGCGTGATGTCCTCGATGTGCGGGTTCAGGCCCCGGTTTTCGTGCACCACCAGCACCACCGGCAACGGCCCTGCGGCCTGCACCGGCCGCGCGACGTAGGCGCGCACCTTGCCGTATCCGGCCGGCGCGTCGATCAGCACCGATTCGGTCTTCAGCCGGGCGTCGCCGGGTGGCACCTTCTGGGCGCGCGCGAAGTCGGGGCTCAGCGCCGCCAGCAGGGCCGCCGCGGTGGTACCGCTGGCGGCGGCGAAGCGGGCCGCGCGATCGAGGAAACCGCGGCGGTCGATGTCGCCGTGCACGTACTGGTCGAACAGGCACCACAGGTCGGGGTCGATGTCGGCGCTGGCGGCGGTCTGGGGTCGCGTCATGTCATGGGCTCCTGGTCGTCACGGGCCCGCTGCACACCGCGCCCGGATCGCGCTTGTACCGCGGCGGCGAAACCCGCGTTCTGATCCGGGTTCCAACCCGGGCCCGGGCTGGCGAAAACCCGGTCTCGCCCTCAGGTCGCTTCCCGTATCCTGACCTGCATCGGCCCGTTGCACCCGGTGGCGGCGCTGCTCATTCCGGAGACCCGATGAACTGCAAGTCTTTCCTGCTCGGCGCCGTGCTCGCCGCCAGCGCCTGGTCCGCCGCCGCCCAGGGCTTCCCGACCAAGCCGATCCGCATGGTGGTGACGTTCCCGCCCGGCGGCGCGCCCGACATCCTGGCGCGCCTGTTCTCCGACAAGGCGCAGCTCGGGCAGCCGGTGGTGATCGACAACAAGCCCGGCGCCGGCGGCAACATCGGCGCCGCCGACGTGGCCAAGTCGCCTGCCGACGGCCACACGCTGGTGATGGGCACCGTGGGCACGCATTCGATCAACGGTGCGCTGTACAGCAAGATGCCCTACGACATGGTGCGCGACTTCGTGCCCGTCGGCCACGTCGCATCGGCGCCCAACCTGCTGGTGGTGACCAACAGCCTGCCGGTGAAGAACGTGAGCGAACTGATCGCCTACATGAAGGCCAACCCCGACCGCTTAAGTTTCGGCTCGCCGGGCATCGGCACCTCGGTGCACGTCTCGGGCGAGCTCTTCAAGTCGCTGACCGGCACGACGATGACGCACGTGCCCTACAAGGGGCGCCAGTTCGCGATCCCCGACCTCGTGGGCGGCTCGATCCAGCTCATGTTCGACAACATGCCCTCGGCGCTGCCGATGGCCAAGGAGGGCAAGATCCGCGCGCTGGCGCAGACGACGGCCAAACGCTCGGCCGCCGCGCCCGACGTGCCCACCGTGGCCGAGACCGTGCCCGGCTTCGAGGCCACGACCTGGTTCGCGGTGTTCGCGCCCGCCGGCACGCCGCGCGACGTGGTGAACCGGATCAACGCCGAGATGCAGCGCGTGTTCAAGCTGCCCGATGTCGCCGACAAGCTCAAGGGCCTGGGCCTCGAGCCCTGGATCTCGACGCCGGAAGAACTGGCCGCCTACCAGGCCACCGAGATCGTCAAGTGGGCCAAGGTCGTCAAGGACTCCGGCGCCAAGGCCGATTGATTCATCACCCGCACCGCGCCGAAGAAGGATCCCCCATGCACACCACCCGTCGCGACTTCATCACCCACGGCGCCGCCGCCGCCGGCGCCATCGCGCTGCCGGGCCTGGCGCTGGCGCAGGCTTACCCGAGCAAGCCCATCCGCTACATCTGCCCCTGGCCCGCCGGCGGCAGCACCGATGCCGTGATCCGCGCCTTCGCCGAGAGTGCGGCCAAGATGCTGGGCCAGCAGATCATCGTCGACAACAAGCCCGGCGCCGGCGGCATGCTGGGCGCCAACGAACTGGTCAACGCCGCGCCCGACGGCTACGTGCTCAGCCAGCTGCCGCACGGCGTGTTCCGCATCCCGCACATGCAGAAGGTGCAGTTCGACACGCTGAAGGACTTCACCTGGATCGCCTGCCTCACCGGCTACACCTTCGGCCTCGTGGTGCCGGCCGACGGGCCGGTCAAGAGCATCAAGGACCTGGTGGCCTGGGCCAAGGCCAACCCGGGCAAGTTCAACTACGGCCACACCGGCAATGGCACCAGCCCGCACCTGGCGGTGGAAGAGTTTGCGCAGCGCGCCGGCATCCAGCTCAACGCGGTGCCCTTCAAGGGCAACGCCGACAACATGCAGGCCATCCTGGGCGGCCACACCATGGCCGCCAGCGACGCCACCGGCTGGGCGCCGCACGTGGCCAGCGGCAAGCTGCGCCTGATCGCCTCCTACGGCAGCAAGCGCACCAAGCGCTGGCCCGAGGTGCCGACACTCGACGAACTGGGCTACAAAACGGTGAGCGACTCGCCCTTCGGCGTCTGCGGCCCCAAGGGCATGGACGCTGCCGTCACGCGCAAGCTGCAGGACACCTTCAAGAAGACGCTCGACGATCCGGCGGTGCTGGCCACGCTGGAGAAGTTCGACCAGTCGGTGATCTACATGGGGACCGAGGAATACACACGCTGGGCACGCGAGACCTTCGTCGCCGAGAAGGCGACAATCGAGCGCCTGGGCATGGCCAACAAGGGCTGAGCCCGCGCGTGCGAGCCCCTGAAGGGCTTGCACGGCTGGCGAAGGCCTGCACGCGACTTCACGCGTGAGGGCCCGGCCCGACGAACGAACCCCTGGCGGACCCTGCACCATGGCTGACCTGCTCCAAGCAACCCGGCACGCAAGCCAAAACCAGGCCGAAGTCGAGGCCAGCCGGGTCTGCGGCTGCTTCTGTTGCGTGCAGATCTTCCCGCCGACCGAGATCGTCGCCTGGTCGGGGCTCGAAGTCAGCGACTTCGACAACCCCGAGGCCATGACTGCGGGCACGGCACTGTGCCCCCGCTGCGGCAGCGACTCGGTCATCGGCGACCGCTCGGGCTACCCGATCGAGCCGGAGTTCCTGCACCGCATGAACGAAGCCTGGTTCCAGAAGACGATCATCCGCAAGCCGGCGTCGAAGGCCTGAGCGGCCCCGCACCTCAGGACACGGCGCCGCGCCCGTAGCGCCCGGTGAGCAGCGCGCCGCGCTCGAAGCGCGCCAGCGCATAGGGCGCCAGCGGCACGTCGGTGGGCAAGCCCAGCGCCTCCTGCGCCAGCACGCGGCCGACCGCGGGCGACAGCTTGAAGCCGTGGCCCGAGAAGCCGCAGGCCACGATCAGTCCCGGCAGCACGTCGACGCGGCCGAGCACCGGGTTCCAGTCGGGCGTGACGTCGTAGACGCCGGTCCACGACGACGCCAGGCCGGCGCTGTCGAACGAAGGGAAGCGCTGCGCCACTTGCGCGCCGACCTCGAGCACGTGGTCCATCGAGACCTCGCCCGGCTCGTTGCACGGCGCGTCCAGCGTCTCGCCGGCGGTGCCCTCGCTGACCAGCATCTGCGTGCCGCCGTAGCTGCGGCAGTACAGCATGCCGGCGGAGCCCAGGTCCTTGAACACCGGCATCGACCGTGTGTAGGGCTGCGCGCCCTGCAGCGCCAGCACACGATGGCGTTCGGCCACCACCGGCAGGTCCAGCCCGACCCACGACGCGAGCTCGCGGGCCCAGATGTTCTGCGCGCTGATGACGACGCCGGCGGTGAAGCGGCCCTGCGCCGTGTCGACGCCCACCACGCGCCCCGCCTGCAGCGCGAGGCCGCTGGCGGCCACGCCTTCCAGGAAGCGCACGCCCAGCCGGCGCGCGGCGCGGGCAAAGCCGGTCGCCACCAGCGTCGCGTCGGCGAAGCCGGCATCGGGCTCGAAGCCGATCAGCGCCGCGTCGTCGAAGCGCGCGATCGGCAGCAGCGAGGCGGCCTGCGCAGCGTCCAGCGTCTGCACTTCGATGCCCATCGCCACCTGCGCCGCCAGCGATGCCCGCAACGGCTCGAGCCTGTCGCCGGCGGGCGCGGCGATCAGGTAGCCGCAGCGGACGAGCCCGGCCGAAGCTTCGTCGTCGTCCAGGGTCGCGGCGAAGTGCTCGAACACCTGCCACGAGCGGCGCGCCAGTTCGACGTTGGCGGCCACCGAGTAGTGCGTGCGCAGGATGCCGCTGGACATGGCGCCCGTGCCTTCGGCGATGCGGCCGCGGTCGAGCACGAGCACGCGGCCGGCGCCGAGCCGGGCCAGGTGCCAGGCCACCGAGCAGCCGATGACGCCGGCGCCGATCACGATCACGTCTGCACTGCGCGGGGTGGGTTCCATCGTGCGATTGTCGCCAAGCCGGCTGCGGGCAAGTCTCGATGCGCCGCCGGCAGGCCGCAGGCTATGGTCCGTGCCACCCGCGGCAGGGTACCCACCCGGCTGAATCCGCACCCCCCACCCGGAGCGACCCCATGAGAGCAAGCTGGAAGTTGATCCTCGCCCTGGCCGCCGCCGGCACGCTGGCCACCGCCGCCGTGGCGCAACAGCGCCAGTTCTTCGGCATCGCCACCGGCGGCACCGGCGGCACCTACTACCCGCTGGGCGGCATGCTGGCGCAGCTGATCTCCAACAAGGCCACGGTCGATGGACGCAAGTTCAGCGCCACGGCCGAAGCCGCGGGCGCCTCGGTGGGCAACGCCAAGCTGCTGGGCACGCGCGAGATCGAGTCGGCCTTCGTCGCGGCCGACATCCTGGACGCGGCCTACTCGGGCAGCGGCCAGTTCGACAAGGCGCCGCTGAAGAACCTGCGCGCGCTCGGCGCGCTGTACCCCGAGACGGTGCAGTTCATCACCCGCGCCGACTCGGGCATCAACAGCGTGCGCGACCTGAAGGGCAAGAGCGTGTCCTCGGGCGCGCCGGGATCGGGCCAGTACCAGCTGCTGACCGACCTGCTGCGCGTGCACGGCCTGACGCGCGCCGACGTCAAGGAGGACCTGTCGTCCTTCACGCAGGCGGTGGACAAGATCAAGGACGGCAACCTGCACGCCACGCTCATCACCGCCGGCGTGCCCACGGCCGCGGTGACCGACTTCGCGCAGAGCCACGCGCTGAAGGTGATCCCGCTCAGCGGCCCCGAAATCGCCGAGCTGCGCCGCCAGCAGCCCTACTACGCCGAAGTGCCGCTGCCGGCCAACACTTACAAGGGCCAGACCGCGGCTGTGCCGACGCTGGCCGTGATGGCCGTCTGGGCCACCCACGACGGCGTGCCCGACAACGTGGCCTACGAGGTGACGAAGGCGTTGTACGAAAACGTGGCCATCATGGGCCAGGTCCACGTGCAGGGGAAGAACATCTCGCTGGCGACCGCCACCGCGGTCGGCACCGCACCGCTGCATCCCGGAGCGCTGAAGTACTTCAAGGAAAAGGGCATCGTCAAGTGAGGCGCCCGCGGCGCGCTGCGCTGGCCGTGGCGTGCCTGGCCGCCGTCTGCGCCTGCCCGGTGGCGGCGGCGGCCTGCGAGCTGGTGCTCAGCGTTCACCGCAGCGGCGTCGAACTGCACCGCCTGCCCCTGGACGCGGCGGCGCCCGAAGTGCGCGTCGCGTTCGAGCACTCGGTGCTCGGCACGCCGGTGGTCGACCGCTACCGCTTCACGCCGCAGGCGCGGCTGATCGAAGAACGTTTCGAGGGCGAAGGCTACGGCCTGCCGCATCTGGCCGGCGCCGGCGAGACGCTGCAACGCGACGGCGCAGGATGGCTGCTGCGGCTGGACCGCGCCGTGCATCCGCTGGTCGTGCGGCCGCTGCCGCAGCAGCGCATGCGGCTCGTGCTGCCGGGCGGCGAGTGGCCGCTGGCGGCTTTCAGCACGCAGGCGATCCAGTTCACCGCGCAAGGCTGCCCCGGTGCCGCACCGTCCGAAGCCACCCGATGACCACACTTGCCCAGACGCCCGAACAGGCCGAGATCGACCGCCTGATCGAGCAGTTCGACCCCGAGTCCAACTTCCGCCGCCTCATCGGCGTGGCCGCCGGCATCGTCACCGTGCTGACGGTGGCGCTGTCGAGCTGGCACTACTACACCGCGGGCTTCGGCCTGCACAACGAGATCGCGCACCGCGCCATTCACCTGTCGGTGGTGCTGGGGCTGTGTTTCCTGGTCTTCCCGCGCCAGCGCCGGCTGCCCGGGCCGTGGGAATGGATCGTGTCGCTGGCCCTGGTGCTGTTCTACCTGGTGCTGGGCTTCAGTCTCGTGCAGTCGGTGGGCGCCGACGCGCCGCCGGGTGTGCAGGCGGTGTTCTACGTCGTGCTGCTGGCCATCGCCGGCCTGTCGCTGCCGTTCAAGGCCTACGACGGCAGCCCTGCCCACGTGCCCTGGCGCGACTGGATCTTCGCCGCGCTGGCATCGAGCTTCTCGCTCTACCTGCTTTTCTTTTTCGACGGCATCTTCATCCAGCGGCCGGGCCAGCACACGCCGGTAGACCTGATGTTCGGCGTCATCGCCATCGCGATGGTGATCGAGGCCACGCGCCGCACGATGGGCATCTTCCTGCCGCTGCTGGCGGTGGCCACCGTGCTGTACGGCATCTTCGGGCCTTACCTGCCGGGCGACCTGGCGCACCGCGGCTACAGCGTGCCGCGTGTGGTGGCGCACCTGTACAAGGGCACCGAAGGCATCTACGGCATCCCGGTCGGCGTGGTGGCGACCTTTGTCTTCCATTTCGTGCTCTTCGGCATCATGGCGCAGCTCACCGGGCTGGGGCAGCTGTTCGTCAACCTGGCCACGGTGGCGGCCGGGCGCTTCGCGGGTGGGCCGGCGAAGGTCAGCGTCGTGTCCTCGGGCCTCTTCGGCATGATCTCGGGCTCGGCCATCGCCAACACCGTGACCACCGGCGTGATGACGATCCCGCTGATGAAGAAGGTGGGTTTCTCGCCGCGTTTCGCCGGTGCAGTGGAGGCCTCGGCCTCGTGCGGCGGCCAGGTCACGCCGCCGATCATGGGCGCCGCCGCCTTCATCATGGCCGAGACGCTGGGCATCCCGTACAACCAGCTGATCCTGGTGGCCATCGTGCCGGCGCTGCTGCACTACCTGGCGATCCTGTGGATGGTGCACCTCGAGGCCAAGCGGCTGAAGCTCGCCGGCATGCCGCCCGAGGAAATCCCCAACCTGCTGCAGGTGCTGCGCAGCAGCTGGCACCTCTTCATCCCGCTGGTCGTGATGGTGACGCTGCTATTGATGCAGTACACGCCCTTCCTGGCCGCCTTCTGGGGCATCACGCTGACGGTGGCGTGTTCGTGGATCCCCAGGCTGCTGGGCCCCGCAGGCCGCGGCCTGACCGGCATGGCGATCACGCCGCGTGCGCTGGTGCAGGGCTTCGAGATGGGCGCCAAGTCTGCTTTGGGCATCGGCGCGGCCTGCGCCTGCGTCGGCTTCGTGCTCGGCATCACCACGCTCACCGGCATGGGCTTCAAGTTCTCGGCCTTCGTGATCGACCTGTCGGGCACCGCCGCGCAGGCCGTGCACGCGCTCGACGCGATGGGCTGGTTCGAGCTGAAGCAGCTGACGATCCTGTTCGGCCTCATGTTCACGGCCGTGGCCTGCATCATCATGGGCTCGGGCGTGCCGACGACGCCGACCTACATCATCCTGGCCTCGATCGTCGCGCCCGCGCTGGCGCAACTGGGCGTGCCGCAGCTGGCGACGCACTTCTTCGTCTTCTACTACGGCGTGCTGGCCGACGTGACGCCGCCGGTGGCGCTGGCGGCCTTCGCCGCCGCCGGCATCGCGCGCAGCGAGCCGATGCGCACGGGGCTGACGGCGTTCCGCCTGTCGATGGGCAAGGCGCTGGTGCCCTTCGCCTTCGTCTACACGCCGGCGCTGCTGTTCGTGGGCTTCAGCTGGGACACCTTCCTGGTCGCGCTGGCCGGCACCGTGGTCGCCATCATGGGGCTGGGTGCGGCCTACACCGGCTACTGCGGGCGCAGCATCGGGCGCGTCGCGTTCGTGGCGCTGAACCTGCTGTCGCTGTCACTCGTCTTCGGCCATGCCGGCGTGACGGCAGTGGCCGCACCGTCGGTGCTGCTGATCCTGGCCTGGCACTGGCGCAGCGGGCAGGCTCAGGCGCGGTAGGCCGGGTCGCTGCGCCGTCGACCCAGACGCGCATCGCACCTTCTTCGGGCGCGGCGAAGTCCTGCTCAAGCGCCTGGCGGTGCAAGTCCGCCCTGCAGCCGCACGAGGGCCGCACCCAGCGTCACCTCGTCGCCGGCGCGCAGCTTGCGGCCGCGGCGTGTCTCGACCTCGCCATTGACGCTCACCTGCCCTTCGGCGATCAGCACCTTGGCGCCTCCGCCGCTGCCGGCCAGAGCGGTGGCCTTGAGCAGCGCGTCGAGCGTGATGTGCTCGCCGCGCAGTTCGAAATCGATGGCATTCATGCACGCGCTCCCAGCCGCCACAGTGACGTCACTTCGGCCGCCCGCGCCGCGTGCAGCGGGTCTTCGGTGTCGCTGGCCTTGGGGTGCTTGGGCCAGGTGTCGATGCGGTCCAGCACCCGCAGGCCGGCGGCGTCGATCCAGGCCAGCAGCTCGTCGCGGCGGCGCAGGCCCAGCCGCTCGGCGATGTCGGACAGGATCAACCAGCCTTCGCCGGCCGGCAACAGGTGCGCTGACAGCCCCGCCAGGAAGCCGCGCAGCATCGCGTTGCCCTCGTCGTAGACCGCGCGCTCGATCGGCGAGCCGGCGCGCGCCGGCAGCCACGGCGGGTTGCACACCACCAGCGCGGCGCGCTCGTCGGGGGCGCCAGGGAAGAGGTCGGCGTCGATGAGTTCCACCGTGTCGCTCAACCCGAGCCGCGCCAGGTTGTCGCGCGCGCAGGCGAGTGCCCGTGCGTCGCATTCGGTGGCGCGCACGCGCTTCACGCCGCGCCGCGCCAGCACGGCGGCCAGCACGCCGGTGCCGGTGCCGATGTCGAAGGCCAGCGCCGCTGCACCCGGCGGCAGCGGCGCCTGCGCGACCATCTCGACGTACTCGCCGCGCACGGGCGAAAAGACACCGTAGTGCGGGTGGATGCGGTTGTCGGGTGCCGGCCCCAGCGCCGCGATCGGCACGCCCTTCTTGCGCCACTCGAAGGCGCTGACGATGCCCAGCAGCTCGCGCAGCGACACCACCGAAGGCTGGCCGTCGCCAGCTCCCCAGGCTTCGTTGCAGGCCTGCCGGTGGTCGGGCGCGCGGCGCAGCGGGATGCCGTGCTCGCCGTCCAGCCCGATCAGGACCTGAGCGAGCACGCGCGCGCGCTGCGCCTGCGCCTGGCGGTGGCGATGGAAGGCCGCGCCGGGTGCATCTTCGGTCACCACGGCCGGCGCAGCGCGCGTCTTGCGCCGCGGCGGCCGGTCGATGCGCCGCGCCAGCGCCAGCAGCAACTGGCGCGCATTGTGGAAGTCGCCGCGCCACAGCAGCGCGGTGCCCTCGCAGGCCAGCCGGTAGGCGGCATCCGCGCTCAGCGTGTCGTCGGCCAGCACCACGCGCGCCGGCGCCGGCGCGCCGCGTTCGCTGCGCCAGCGCGCGCTGCGCGGCGCCTCGTCTTCGGTCCAGTGGATCAGCGGTTCGTCGGCCATGCCGCGAGGGTACCTTGGCGGTCGATGCCGGGTGGGCCCGAGCCCGTCCCGGCGCACGCCGCGCGGCGCGGCCCGCGTTGCGGGCAATCCCGCTGGGCAACCGCCGCACCTGCACCCAAGATGGCGATCCAGCCTCCACCGCCGACCCGCCCATGCCCTGCACCGATCTGGCCGACTGCACCGCCACCGAACTGCTGGCGCTGTACCGCAGCGGCCAGGCCTCGCCACTGCAAGCCACGCAGGCCGTGCTGGCGCGCATCGAACGCCACAACGGCACCTTGCGCGCCTTCGTTCATGTCGCGGCAGAAGAGGCGCTGGCCAGCGCCACACAAAGCACCGAACGCTGGCGGCGCGGCCAGCCCTGCGGGCCGCTGGACGGCGTGCCGGCATCGATCAAGGACCTGATCCTCACGCGCGGCTGGCCGACGCTGCGCGGCAGCCACACCGTGGACGCGCTTCAGGCCTGGGACGTCGACGCGCCGGCCACGGCGCGGCTGCGCGAATCCGGCGCCGTGCTGCTGGGCAAGACCGCGACGCCCGAGTTCGGCTGCAAGGGCGAGACCAACTCGCCGCTGAGCGGCATCACGCGCAACCCCTGGGACACGCGCAAGACGCCGGGCGGATCGTCGGGCGGCACGGCGGCCGCGGTGGCCGCCGGCATGGGGCCGCTGTCGGTGGGCACCGACGGCGCCGGCAGCGTGCGCATCCCGGCGGCGTTCTGCGGCAACTTCGGCTTCAAGCCCAGCTTCGGCCGCGTGCCGGCGCATCCGTTGTCGCCCTTCGGCAGCGTCGCCCACCTCGGGCCGCACACGATGAGCGTGGCTGACGCGGCGCTGATGATGAACGTGCTGGCGTTGCCCGATGCGCGCGACTGGACCTCGCTGCCGAGCGACGGCCGCGACTATCGCGTCGGCCTGGACGACGGCATCCGCGGCCTGCGGGTGGCCTGGTCGCCGACGCTGGGCTATGCGCGCAACGTGCACCCCGAAGTCGCCGCGGCCTGCGACAAGGCAGCGCATCTGCTGTCCACGCTGGGCGCCCACGTCGAGGCCGTCGACCCCGGCATCGAGGACCCGCTGGACATCACCACCGGCCTGTGGTTCATCGGCAGCTGGACGCTGTGGAACGGCCTGAGCAGCGAGCAGCAGTCGCGCACCGACCCCGACTTCGCGGCCCAGGCGCAATTGGGCGCGCAGCTGAGCGCGCTGGACGTGCAGCGGCTGCACCTGCGCCGCGGCGCGCTGGGCTCGCACCTGCGGCAGTTCATGCAGCGCTTCGACCTGCTGGTGACGCCGGCGGTGGCGGTGCCGGCCTTCGACGCCCGCCCCGCCGGCCAGGCGCCGATGACGCCCGAGGCGATGCTCGGCTGGACGCCGTTCAGCTACCCCTTCAACCTGAGCCAGCAACCGGCCTGCAGCATCCCCTGCGGGCTGACACAGGCCGGGCTGCCGATGGGGCTGCAGATCGTGGGGCCGATGTTCGGCGACGCGCTCGTGCTGCGCGCGGCGCGCGCCTTCGAGAGCCTGATGCCGATCCCGCGCCCGCGCCTGCGCCCGCATGTGGGCTAGCGTTTCAATTCAGTGCAAGGCCGGGGCGCCGGAGACGGCCGCCGTTGCAGCTGCTGCAAGCAGCGGCGTCGCACGCTGCGCCGCCCAGGCCTGCAGCGCCGCCAGCGGCACCGGCCGGCTGAGGTGGTAGCCCTGCGCCTCGTCGCAGCCCAGCTCGGCCAGGCGCTGCAGGATGGCCGCGTTCTCCACGCCTTCGGCGACCACGCTCAGCCCCAGGTTGTGCGCCAGGTCGATGGTGCTGCGCACGATCTTGGCGTCGCCTT
Organism: Rubrivivax sp.; assembly: GCA_043760065.1. Lineage (GTDB taxonomy): Bacteria > Pseudomonadota > Gammaproteobacteria > Burkholderiales > Burkholderiaceae_C > Rubrivivax. The sequence goes on along the minus strand of JAYUPN010000287.1, from coordinate 1,648 downwards.
CCTCGCGCTCCATCGCCATCACGAAGCTCTTGTCGATCTTCAGCTCCTGCACCGGCAGCCGGCGCAGGTAGACCAGCGACGAGTAGCCGGTGCCGAAGTCGTCGATGCTGAGCTTGTAGCCGCGCTGCGACAGCCGGTTGAGCGTGGCTTCGGCGCGCTGCGGGTCGTCCATGATCGCGCTCTCGGTGATCTCCAGGCAGAAGGACTCGGCGCGCGCGTGCTGGCGCAGCAGGATGGCTTCGAGCTTGTCGGGCAGTTCGCCGTCCATCAGGTCGCGCGTCGACAGGTTGATCGACAGCCGCTGCACGCCCAGCGCGGCCAGCGCCGGCCACTGGCGCGCCGCTTCCTCGAACACCCACAGCGTGAGCTGGCGCACGTAGCCGGTCTGCTCGGCGAAAGGAATGAACTCCATCGGCGGCACCAGGCCGCGCTGCGGGTGCTGCCAGCGCACCAGCGCCTCGGCGCCGCACAGCTGTCCGCTGGCCAGCGCCACCTTGGGTTGCAGGACCAGCCGCAGCTCCTGGTTGTCGACGGCGTGGCGCAGCTCCGACAGCAGCGACAGCGTCTGCGCGCTGCCGTTGTCCAGCGACGCGTCGTAGAGCTGCGCGCCGGCGGTGCGGCGCTTGGCGGCGTACATCGCCACCTCGGCGCGGCTGAGCAGCGCGTCGGCGTCGGCCGCGTGCGCGGGCCAGCAGGCGATGCCCAGGCCCGCGCTCAGGTCGACGCGCTGATCGTCCAGCGCCAGCGGCGCCTCGAAGGCCTGCGCGATGCGCGCCGCCACGGCCTGCGCCAGTGCCGCGTCGGCCTGCGGCAGCAGCAGCGCAAACTCGTCGCCGCCCAGCCGCGCCACCACGTCGCCGGGCCGCAGCGCCTGCTGCAGCCGCTCGGCCACGCCCTGCAGCAGGCGGTCGCCGAAGGCATAACCGAGCACGTCGTTGACATGCTTGAAGCGGTCGAGGTCGAGCATCACCACCGCCAGCGGCTGGCCCGACGCAGTGGCGGCCACCACCGCGTCGCGGAACTGCAGCCGGTTGGGCAGGCCGGTCAGGCGGTCCCAGTAGGCGAGCTGGCGGATCTCGCGCTGCTGGCGGCCGATGTTCAGCCGCATGTGCTCGAAGGCCTTGGCGAGGTCGCCGAACTCGTCTTCGCGGCCGGTGTCCCCGAGCGGCGTGTCGACGTCGCCGCGGCCGAGCCGCTCGCTGGCCAGCACCAGCGCACCCAGCGGCCGCGTCACGCGGCGCGCGGTCCAGACACTGCCGACGCCGAACAGCACCAGACCGACAGCCGTGATCGACGCCAGCATCAGCTGCACGGCCTGGAACGGCGCCACGGCATCGGCCACCGATCCCGACAGGCGCAGCACGACGCGCTCGGCGCCGCCGTGCGACACCGCAACGTGGCGCAGCAGGTACGGCGCGCCGGCCAGCAGCACTTCGGGCGCGGCGCCGTCCCAGGCCGCCACGGACGCGGGCTGCAGCGCCGCCGGCAGGCTGCTGTGCAGCAGCCGGCCCGCGCCGATGGCCAGCGTCGCGTGCAGCCCGGCCACCTCGTGCAGCTCGTCGACGACGCGGCGGTCGAGCTCGAAGCCCATCACGACCCAGCCGATGAGCAGCGGCGCCTTCATCGGCACCATCACGAACTGGTAGGC
>JAYUPN010000286.1:0-7718 GCA_043760065.1 Rubrivivax sp. | reverse complement strand
GCGCGCCGAAGCTGGTTTCCAGGAAATCAAAGTCGCAACCCTGGTCGGCCTGCAGGATGTGCTGACCAAAGAGCCAGCCGTAGCCACGCTCATAACGGCGCGGTGGTGGGGACCAGGCGGTGCGGCGGCGGGCCAGTTCATCGCTGCTGATGTTCAGGTGGATCGTGCGCGCGGGCACATCAACGCTGATGGTGTCCCCCGTCTGCACCAGCGCCAGCGGCCCGCCGACAAAGGCTTCGGGCGCGCAGTGCAGCAGACAGCCGCCGTAGCTGGTGCCGCTCATGCGCGCGTCACTCAGCCGCAGCATGTCCTTGACGCCGGCTTTGAGCAGCTTGGTGGGGATCGGCAGCATGCCCCACTCGGGCATGCCGGCGCCCTTGGGGCCGGCGTAGCGCAGCACCAGGATGTCGTCGCCGGTGACATCCAGGTCCGGGTCGTCGACGGCCTTCTTCAGCGCCGGGTAGTCGTCGAACACCAGCGCGCGGCCGGTGTGCTGCAGCAGATGCGGCGCGCACGCGCTGGGCTTGATGACCACGCCGTCGGGCGCCAGGTTGCCGCGCAGCACGGCCAACGCGCCTTCAGCGTAGATCGGGTTGGCGAGTGGGCGGATGACATCGGCGTTGTAGACCTGCGCGCCGTCGATGTTGTCGCCGAGGGTGCGACCGTTGACACTGAGTGCATCCAGGTGCAGGTGACCGCGCATCACGTTCATCAACGCGGGCAAACCACCGGCGTAGTAGAAATCCTCCATCAGGTACTGCTCGCCGCTGGGGCGGATGTTGGCGATGACGCCGACGCGCCGGCTGGCTGCGTCAAAGTCGTCCAGCGTCACGGCGTGGCCGGCACGGCGGCTGATGGCCACCAGATGAATGATCGCGTTCGTGCTGCAGCCCATGGCCATGGCCACTTTGATGCCGTTGTCGAAATTCTTGCGCGTCAGCAAACGGGCCGGCGTCAGGTCATCCCACACCATCTGCACGATGCGGCGGCCGCATTCGGCACTCATGCGGATGTGGTTGGCGTCGGCGGCCGGGATGCTGCTGGCACCCGGCAGCGTGAAGCCAATGGCCTCGGTGATGCCCATCATGGTGGCCGCCGTACCCATGGTCATGCAGGTGCCGTGGCTGCGGGCAATGCCGGCTTCCATTTCTTGCCAGGCCTGGTCACTCAGGCGCCCGGCCCGGCGTTCGTCCCAGTACTTGAAGGCGTCGCTGCCACTGCCCAGCACCTGGCCCCGCCAGTTGCCACGCAACATGGGCCCGGCGGGCAGGAAGATGCACGGCAGGCCCATGCTCAGCGCGCCCATCAAGAGGCCCGGCGTGGTCTTGTCGCAGCCACCCATCAGCACCGCGCCGTCCACCGGGTGGCTGCGCAGCAGCTCTTCGGTTTCCATGGCCAGGAAGTTGCGGTAGAGCATGGTCGTGGGCTTGACCAGACTCTCGCTCAGGCTGATCGCCGGCAGCTCGAGCGGGAAGCCGCCGGCCTGCAGCACACCGCGCTTGACGTCGTCGACACGCTGCTTGAAGTGGGCGTGGCACTGATTGGCGTCGCTCCAGGTGTTGACGATGGCGATGACCGGTTTGCCCACCCAGTCGGCCGGCGCGTAGCCCATCTGCATGACGCGGCTGCGGTGGCCGAAGCTGCGGAAGTCGTCGGGCGCGAACCAGCGCGCGCTGCGCAGATCTGCGGGCTGCTTCATGGCTGACCTTTCGCATCCACCAGCCATGCCGGCGCGTCCTGCATCGCTACCGGGCGCAGAAAGCGCTCCATCGCGGCGTAGCCGACGCTGGTGCTGAAGGCCATCGTCGACGAGGGCCAGGGCCCGCCGTGCTGCTGCGCCGCCGTCACCGCCACGCCCGTGGGCACCCCGGCGAACAGCACGCGCCCGGCCACCGCCTGCGCCGCGCGCACCAGGCGGCGGTTGTCGGCGGTGTCGGCGTCGGCGCCCCACAAGGTCACCGTCAGGCTGCCTTGCACTGCGCGCAGCACGGCCAGGGTTTCGTCGAGCGAGTGCGCGGTGACCACGAGGGCGCTGGGGCCGAAGACTTCTTCGTGCAGCGCGGGGCTGGCGATGAAGGTCGCGGCGTCGGTGGCCGACAGCCAGGGCTGCGGCGTGGCCGCTGCCGGGTCGCCGGCGAGCAGCGTGCGCACGCCGGCATGGCCCTGCACGCGCGCCGCGCCGGCCTCGAAGTTGGCGCGGATGCCGTCGTGCAGCATGTCATGCGGTTGCGCCGCCGCCAACGCAGTGGCGAGCTGCTGCACGAAGGCCAGCGAAGCCGCGTCGTCCTGCACCACGACGACGCCGGGGCTGGTGCAGAACTGGCCGCAGCCCAGTGTGATGCTGCCTGCCAGCGTGGTGGCCAGCGCGGCGCCGTTTGCCGCCAGCGCCGCGGGCAGTGCCACCACCGGGTTGATCGAACCCAGCTCGCCGTAGAACGGGATCGGCCGCGGCCTTGCATTCGCTTCGCGCTGCAGAGCCGCGCCGCCGCGGAAGGACCCCGTGAAGGCCACGGCTTCGATCGCCGGGTGGCGCACCAGCGCCACGCCGACCTCGACGCCGGCGCCCTGCACCATCTGCAGCGTGCCTTCCGGCAGGCCCTGCGCGCGCGCCACCGCGGCGGCGAGCTCGAAGGTGGCCTGCGACAGCTGCGGGTGGCCCGGGTGCGCCTTGATCACCACCGGGCAGCCGGCGGCCAGCGCCGACGCCGTGTCGCCGCCGAGCACGCTGAAAGCGAAGGGGAAGTTGCTGGCGGCGAACATCGCCACCGGCCCCAGCGGCACGCGCGAGCGCGCCAGCCGCGGCCGGCCCGCGGGCGGCGCGCCGGCCACCGCGGCGTCTTCGCTGAAGGGCTGGTGTGCGCCGTCGAGCACCTGGTCGGCAAAGCCGCGCAGCTGGAAGCAGGTGCGGTCGAGCTCGCCGTTCAGCCGCGCCGGGCCGAGGTGGGTCTCGGCGTCGGCCAGCGGCACCAGGGCGCCGCGTGCGCCTTCCAGCGCGTCGGCCAGGCCGCGCAGCAGCGCCGCGCGCTGCTGCGCGGTGGTGGCGGCCAAGGCATCGGCCGCGGACGCGGCGCGTTCGCAGGTCTGGCCGATGTCGGCCGTGGTGCTGTCTGTCATGTGCTTCACTCCCAACGCAGGTGGTAACCGCGCGCAGCGTAGTCGAAGTCGACGGGCTCGCCGATGTGCAGGCCGTTTTCGGCGGCGGGCAGGGCCTGCAACTCCGTCACCGCCGGCACCGCGCAGCAGGCACGAGCCTGCCCGGCCGCCCGAAAGGCGAATACCGCAGTGCGATGCACGGAGGTTGCCTGATGAGCGCCCTGGCCTTCGGCGGCAGCGGCGGGCTGAGCCGGCTACAGGTCGGGCGCGTAGCGCCGGGCCATCTCTTCTTGCGTCTCGGCCGGCGTGACGATGCCGGTGTGGTCGATCAGCATCTGGCCTGCAGTGGGCAGCAGGCTGCGGTCGATGCGCGACTGGCTCGACCACAGCGCGGAGCGCATCAGCGCCTTGGCGCAGTGCAGGTAGGCTTGCTGCACGGTGACGCGCATCACCAGCACCGGCGCGCGGCGCTCGTCGGTGCAGCGCACGATGTCCGCGCTCGACCGCGACAGCAGCGCGCGGCCGTTGACGCGCAGCGTCTCGTCGACGCCGGGCACCAGGAACAGCAGCCCGACGTGTCCTGTGGCGACGATGTTCTCCAGCGAGTCGAGCCGGTTGTTGCCCGGCGCGTCGGGGATCAGCAGCGTGTGCGCGTCGGCCACCTTCACGAAGCCCGGCGCACCGCCGCGCGGCGAGGCGTCCATGTCGCCCGCGGCGCCTGCGGTGGCGACGACGACAAACGGCGACAGGCCGATGAAGCGCCGGCAATGCACGTCCAGCGCTGACAGCTGTTTCTTGACCGCACGTTCCCTGGGCGCGGCGTAGAGCTCGCGCAAGGCGGCGATGTCGGTGCGGGTCGTGTTGTCGGTGGGGTTCATGGTGCGGGCGGCACCACCAGCAGGTCGGCGTTCATCTCGCGCACGCGCGGGTCGAGGTAGTAGCCGCCGGCTTCGGTGTAGCGCAGGAAGAGTTTGCCGCACGAGCGGCAGGCGTGCAGGTCGCTGCGGTTGTAGGGGTGGAAGCCCAGCGCGATCGGCGCGTCGGGCGAATCGGTACGGGTGCCCTGCGGATGGTGCTCCTGCCAGGTCGGCTCGTCGGCCGCCGCGTCGGGGTCGGCCGCCGGCGCACGCAGCGTGCCCAGCGGCTGCAGGGCGCGGCTGTCGAAACCGGCGGGCACGGACTCCCAGCCCGGTGCACGCAGCACCGCGCACGTCGCACAGCCGGTCTTGGCAGCGGCGGCGCGCGCGAGTCGGCGCACCTGCTCGTCGCTCAGATGCAGGTTCATGCGCCGCCGCCGCTGCCGCCGGAACGGGCCATGGCCAGCGACGCGGGCGGCGCGGTCATGGGATGGGCAGCACGAGGGTGAAACAGCTGCCCTCTCCGGGCCTGGACTGGATGTCGATGCGGCCGCCATGATGCTCGGCGACGCGCTTGCAGATGCTCAGGCCCAGCCCGGTGCCTTCGAAGCGCCGACGCGCGTGCAGCCGCAGGAACGGCGTGCCCAGCGATGCCAGCTTGGCCGGCTCGATGCCGATGCCGTTGTCGGCCACGCTGAGGTGGAGTTCGTTCGCCAAACGCGTGGCAGTGAAGACCACGCGCGGCGGCCGCCCCGGCGCCACGAACTTGCAGCCGTTGGAGATCAGGTTCTGCAGTGCCAGCGCCAGCAGCGTCGGGTGGCCGTCGACGCGCCCCAGCGGGCCGCCGGACACCTGCGCACCCGAGCTCTTCAGGCGCGCATCCAGCGCCGCCAGCGTGTCGGCCAGCAGCACGTCGAGGTCCACCGACACCCGCTGCAGCGTCTCGGTGTCCTCCAGCCGCACGTACTGCAGCACGTCGTCCAGCATCTGCTTCATGCGCTCCGCGCCGTGGCGCACGTGGCCGAAATAGATCTGCTCGTCGGCGGCCAGGCGCCCCTGCGCACCATCCTGGATGAGGCCGCAGAACTGGGTGATGGTGTTCAGCGGCTCGCGCAAGTCGTGGGCCGACACGCGCACGAACTGCTCCAGGCGGTGATTGGATTCCAGCAACTCGTCGGCCACCTGTTGCAGGCGCCGCCGCGCGGCTTCGATCTCGGTCACGTCGGTGTTGCAGAAGAGCACGCCGATCTGCTGGCCGTCGGCGTCGCGTGCCGGTTGCAGCAGCAAATCGACATCGCGCAAGCCCATGCCCGGGTAGTTGATGCGCGTCAGGCGGCGCACCTGGGCGCCGGCGCGCGCCTGCTCGAACATCGGCTTCACGATATCGGCGTAGAGCTCGGACGGCACGTTGTCGGACCAGGGACGGCCGAGCACCTGTTCATTGGGCACCAGCCAGTACACCTCGCGCGACTTGTTGACCCAGCGGCAGACGGCGTTCATGTCGAGATACAGGATCACGTCGTCGGCCCGGCTGCCCACCGCCGAGAGCATCTGGCCGAGCGCCCGCTCCTTGGCCACCACCACCGACACCAGCAGGCACGGCAGCACCGCCAGCAGTGCCGCACCGTAGACCAGGCTGTGTCCGTACGGCGAGTTGGGGACCGCCGGCTCGAAGCCACCGAAGGCCAAGGCGAGCGCCAGCATGCACACCAGCAGCGGCACGGCGGCGAAGTTGGTCAACCGCGGCAGGCGGAACGCCAACACCAGCAGCACCACGCTGATGACGACGAAGGGGAAAGGCGCGTGGCGCAGCGCCAGCCACGAACTGATCCCGACGAGCAACAGGCCGAGCAGCGAACCGGGCGCCACCAGGCGCCGCAGCGCGGACGCCGCGGATTCGCCGCGCAGCGCCAGCGTCAGCGGCAGCGCGGCCACGCCACCCAGGGCGGCACCGATGTACCAGTCGACCCAGACGCGGTCGAACTGCGCAAACTCCAGGGTATGCAGCGTGGCCGCGCCCATGGTGGCGCCGAGCAGCGGCGGCACCATGCAGCCGGCCAGCAGCACGCGCAGGAATGATCGCTGGTCGATCGCGAAACGTTCGGCATGGCCGCTGCGGCGGACCAGGAAGCTGCCGAGCGCCACTTCCAGCGTGTTGGGCGGCACGAAGGCCAGCGACAACCACAGCGGGTCGCCATGGGCCAGGTTGGCCACCAGGTTGCCGGCCGCGGCGGCAATCAACAGGACCAGGGTATCACGCGCCGGGGCACTGGCGATCAAGGCGATCGCCACGCCGTTGGCCAGCCAGATGACGGCGATGGTGCCCGGCTGGCGCGCGACGTGGATGGCGACAAAGGCCAGCACCGCATAGAGCACGAAGGCGAGCGCGAGGTCGTGCCCGCGCCGGCGCGCCGGCCAGGGATGCGGCGACAGGTTGTTGATGATCATGCGCAGCGGCGCTCAGCCGTCCGACGCACCGCCGACCAGGGCGACCAGGCCGCGCGCACTTTCCTTGTCGATGGGTTTGACGACATAACCTTTGACGCACGTGTACGACATCGCGCGTGCGCGGTCGTCCGGGTCGGGCGACGAGGTGAGCATCACCACCACCGCTGGCGCGAGGCTGCCGGGTTGCAGCCGCTGGTAGACGTCCAGGAACTCGAAGCCGTTCATCTCGGGCATGTTGATGTCGAGCAGGATGATGTCGACCTGGTGGCCTGCAGCGCGCTGCAGGTAGGCCAGGGCCTCGATCGCGGACTCGAAGGTCAGCACCTTGGCCGCCACGCCCACGCGCTCAAGGACGATCTTGGCGTAGAGCAGATCGGGATCGCTGTCGTCGATGACCAGGACTTCTCTGAGCATGGCTGCGGCCTCTTTCGCTTGGGCTCGACGAGCCTGCCCCCCTCCAACAGAAGCTGTGGTCTGGCAAGGGCCCCGAAATTATCAGTGCCAAGGCGTGGTGCGGGACCATCCGAAAGACCTGCCTACCGGAGGCCGCTGATGTAGCTGGCCACGGCCTTCAACTCGAGTTCGGTGAGCTTGACGGCCACGCTGTGCATCACCGCGTTGTCGTTGATCCGTTCACGCTGGTTGAAGGCCTTGAGCTGGCGTTCGGTGTACTGCGCGTGCTGGCCAGCCAGGCGCGGCAGCGTGGCCGTGCCCTGCCCTGCCGCGCCGTGGCAGCCGGCGCAGGCCGGCACGCCGGAGTAGGGGTTGCCGCGCTCGTAGATGAAGCGGCCCATCTGCGCCAGTTCGGGGTCGTCGACCGGGTGGAACTGCGGTGGCCGGCTCTCGAAGTAGCGGCCCAGGACCTCGAAGTCGGCCGCCCCCAGGTCTTCGACCATCGGCTGCATGGTGCTGCTCTTGCGGCGGCCGCTCTTGTAGTCGGCCAGCTGGCGCGCGACGTAGGCCGCGTGCTGCCCGGCCAGGCGCGGGAACAGCGGGCTCGAGCTCTCGCCTTCGGTGCCGTGGCAGATGAAGCACTTGCCCTGCACGATTTCTTCGGCGCGCTTCTGGTCGGCGGCCGTGACCGGCGTGGCGATCACGGCCATGCACAAGGGCAAGACAGCCAACAGCTTCAGCGACAACTTCATTCTGGATTCCCCGGGGGGGGTGGTGAATCTCAAACCGCAAGGGGCGAGCCCGGCATGGCCTGGTCCAGCGCCGCGCCGGCGTGCGGCCGCTGGTCCAGCAGCCGGTCGGTGAGCGCCGCCGCAGCCCAGATGGCGCACAGCGTGACCCAGCTCGTGAGCGTGAACACGGCCGCGC